>CAYMBY010000111.1:0-6238 GCA_964388815.1 uncultured Butyrivibrio sp.
CCACTTGCACAATTACAGCAATATTTCGACAGCTCAAATCTGAGCAGTCGACCCATCATTCCTGATGAATCAATACTTTTGACATTGTACCGTCACCATTATCTTTATATCCATGCGCAGGATAAAAAGAATATGACTCCAGCCACTGTTCCTTAGGAATGCCAAGATGAACATTGCATATAGCCTTTCCGTTCTTTCTCATATGTTCCTCAGCTGTGTTCAGAAGCGCACTCCCTATGCCGCAGCGCTTTTTATCATATTTCACAAAAAGCCTGTGAAGAACAGTCTCCGAAGAGTCAGGTAAAGAGTTATATCCAATACTGCCTATTACCCTGTCATTATCATCAATCGCCAGCCAGAACATATCGCCTTTATCAAGATAGTTCTTCTTTACATCAGGCAGATCATCGCTCAAGCCGGGAACTCTCCCGAGTGCATCCTTAGCCTGCAGTACCATAAATATCAGATCGCTCCTGTACTTTTCCTCATAAGAAATTATCAATAATGCAGTATTTCATCACGGCTTTCTCTGCGTAAAGACTGTAACCTGCTTATGATTGCCATTAGACAAATCATAGGCTATTGTCTCATTAAAACCTTCGACAAATGAAACTGACAGTCCTACTTCCTCTTTAATTTCCCGTATAGCAGTTTCCTTTTCATTTTCGGTATTTTCCATATGACCTTTGGGAAATCCCCAATGTCTGTCAGAACGGCTTTGAATAAGCAGAAATTCACACTCGTCAGCGGTATTCACATGATATATACCTGCGCCGCAGGACTTTTCAATAATTGACATAACCATTCCCCTCAAAATTATAAAATTCCTGCTTCCTTATACGTTCTGCATGCAACCCAATTCCCTGCATATCATTTCCACAACACCAATATCCTGACAGTCCTTATAGTGCATCAGTTCATCCATATTATCCATGCCAAAGAACATCAATCTGTCAATTTCATTATTACCTGACTGTGCTTTATACCTGGTAAAAGAATTCTCCATTTCATTCGCTGTCATTGATGAATATGCATTCATGGAGATTCCATATTTAATCCCATCCATAAGCAGATGTCCAGGGGACATACGAAATATACTGTCTCTTATTTCAGGTCCTGCCTCTTCGGTCAATTCGCGAGCAGCGGTAATTTCAACATCAAGTAGCGACGAACCCGGCTGCCTGTCAACGGGATCAACTGCTCCTCCAATACCCTGTATCTTACCGCAGAATTCTGTTCCGGCCCCATTCAATGCGCATACTATATATCCGTCCCTGGTTATCGGCTTACACCCGGCATAAAGATTATGACAGGCGTATTCACTCAGGTCATGCAGCTCACTGTATTTATAATGAGCATAGTCTGTCAATGCAACTTTTAAATACGGCACATCACCGGAATTATCACAAGATATTACAGAATAGACCGGGCCATTAAATATTAGCGGGTATTTTTCAAGAAGTTTTGACCAATATGAATCCACGCCACACTTAATTTCATCCGGAAGGGCCAGTTTCTTTCCTGTATCCTCTATTATAATTTTGCCACTTAACGATACTACCTTTTCCATATGATTTTCTTCCCCCTCCTATGACAAAATTTACAATTACTTCAGCATTATACGAACAGCCTTTTCCCAATACTTCTCAGGTATTGTCTTGACCGTTCAAGCGCTGCAAGGCTCGCAATTGCCCTGTGCCTTACAACAGGCCTCAGAAGTGGTAAAATATCTGTTCTGCAGGTATGTGACTTTGATCTTCAGCACCATCTCCTGTATGTCCGCAGAAGAAGAGCCATCACATCCACAGCAACGCTCCCAAGGTGGAGATAAGGCAGCTGAACAAGGTACTGAACATGCCCTTTAACTGCTCCATGCATGACTGCAGACGTCACCTACACATCCTTAGCCTATTATTGCGGACATGCTCCTATCGATTGGATACGGCGTCAGCTGGGCCATGAAAAGGCATCTCAGACATGGGCCTGCATCGTAGATATACTGGAACGTGAAGAAAAGCAGGATACAGCCAATGCTTTCAAGTTTCCGGGCAAATAATGATTTTTCCGGAAAAAGAAAAAACTCTGAACCATAGATAAAATCTACATTTCAGAGTTTCCCGATGAGTGAGACACGTGGGAATCGAACCCACGACAACTTGATTAAAAGTCAAGTGCTCTACCGACTGAGCTAGTATCTCATAGTATATATTTGAAAGCTGGGCTAACCAGATTCGAACTGGTGAATGCAGCAGTCAAAGTGCTGTGCCTTACCGCTTGGCTATAGCCCATTGTGTTGTAACCAAGCTATCTGCAAAACAGGTTTTGTAGAAAAGGGTGGGTAGTGGGACTCGAACCCACGGTCTCCAGAACCACAATCTGGCGCGCTAACCAACTGCGCCATACCCACCATAACTGCCGATCCGATCAAGGCTGCAGTATTGGCAAATGAATCAGATGACTCATCAGAAATGTGCCCGGGGGGATTCGAACCCCCGACCCACGGCTTAGAAGGCCGTTGCTCTATCCAGCTGAGCTACGGACACACATTGGATAAATAAAGCTTTCGATCTGCTGACAGGTATATCAGTTATGATCGAGAGCGGGTGATGGGAATCGAACCCACGTATCCAGCTTGGAAGGCTGGTGTTCTACCATTGAACTACACCCGCATATATAATTATCGGCATCTCCCAGAAAAGTCGGGGTGACAGGATTCGAACCTGCGACCTCCTGGTCCCAAACCAGGCGCTCTAGCCAAGCTGAGCCACACCCCGAAAAGGAATGTCCATGATCATTACTGGCTTAAGTCCGGTGCCATAACGCAAGTGCTATTATATAATGTAAATTGAACTGTTGTCAACCGGAAATTGAAAATTATATTTTTTTATTTTATTTTTTTCTGCAGAAGCCTTCCGGAAGCGTTTCTGCAGCAGTTCCGTATTGCATGTTTATTTCTCTTCCAGGCGCTCCCGCAGCATCTGTTCCATGGCACGAAGTGCTTTACCGCGATGACTGATCTCATTCTTTTCCCGTTCAGTCAGTTCTGCTGAAGTCTTCCCGTATTCCGGCAGGAAGAAAATCGGATCATAGCCAAAGCCGTTTTCTCCCAGAATCTCATGCGCGATTATACCCTCCATGGATCTGCTGACAGACAGAATCGTTCCGTCCGGCAGTACCGCTGCGATGGCACAGACAAATCTCGCCGTCCTTTTTTCATCCGGAACTCCCTGCAGGCGCTCAATAATTTTCGTATTCTTGACCGTATAGGAGGTATCCTTCCCAAGGTAGCGCGCAGAATATATTCCGGGCTCCTTATTCAGATAATCCACTTCCAGACCGGAATCATCCGCCAGCACTATTACACCTTCCTGCCGGTTGCTGTCCTGCAGTTCCTGTGCCACAGCCGTTGCCTTGATCCGTGCATTTTCCGTAAAGGTTGCACCATTCTCCTCTATCTCCATATTGATCCCTGCTTCTTTCATGGATATGATTTCCATATTCAGTCCGCCGAGGATCTCTCTGATTTCACGCATTTTGTCCTGATTGCCTGTTGCGAATATGATTTTCATAATGTCCGCCTTTCTGCCCTTACTGTTTCTGTCCGCCATAATGAATGGCCTGCACGATTCCCTGTGCAATGCTGTCCAGATAATCCCTGTTTTCAAGATCTGCCGCATCCTGCGCGTCATCCGGATTACCCACACTCACAACTGCCGAAGGTACCTTCGAAGCCTTTAAAAGTTCATAGGTATCACCTGCCGCCTGTACAGCCTCCGCCTTCCTGCCCGTCGTATACGCGCAGTCACGTTCCAGCTGCACGGCCATATCCGCATTTCCGAAACCTCTGATGAAGAACCTGTCATTATAAAAGCTGCGGATTCCGCCAAGTCCCTGTCCGCCTCCGTCTGCCGTGATTCCGATCAGCATGTCTGCTCCTGCATCTTCAGCCAGCTGTGCACGTACGGAAGCTTTCGGGTTACTTTCATCCATTCTGGTAAAATAGATCTTGGTATCCGGATCCTGCATCAGCGTATTTACTTTCTGCGCAATTGCAAGTGTAATGTCCTGCCCCTTCAGCCCCGAAGCTGAATTATCGCTCTGAGTGCCGCCTCCTGCCGGATCTATGACCACAACCTTCTGATAGACCTCATGCGGCGTCTGGAAACGTACTGTAATACTTTTTTCCGTCAGTTCACTCTGATACTCATACAGGCCGCTCAGCTGTATATGAAGGCATACGCGCCCGTCGCCGGTTCCCTGCGGAATGCATCTGCCTCCGGTAATCTGACTCAGTCCGCTGACAAGTGCATGCTGCTGATAATAGTTCTCGCTGCCGTCAATGTAAACCCACAGCTGGCGCGTTATATAATGATTTTCCATCACAATATCATCTGCATTCACATGCTCCGGAAGCGGTATGACCAGCGTGTTCAGATCCGCACCTGCTGCGGGCTTTGCCATCGTCAGATCATAAGCCTCTGCCATCTGCTGTGACTCCGCTGTATTCTGCGCTGCATCTGCAACCAGAACCGTTCTGGTTGTCAGCCGCAGCAGCATAACCGATACGGAAACAGCTGCAAACAAAGCGGCAAGAACTGCCGTCTGCTTCATCATGGCATCATTCTTCATTCTCTGCTTCCTTCTGCTGCGCACCGCCTTCCGGCGTGTATTTCTTTCTGGGAGGCTTGGGCCCCAGGAACTGGTAATAGTAAGTCTTGATCATTCCATTATAGATCTTCCGGTTCTTATCCGCTTTGCGGCCGATGAACTTCTCTGCCTGATCATATGCGGTAATCAGATATAATGACCAGCTGTCAAGCGCACGATATCTTTTGCCGATGGTATGGTACAGTGACGGCAGTTCCTGCTGGTCTCCGATTCGCTCTCCGTACGGCGGATTGGTGATAATGAACCCGTACTTCTTGCGATGGCTTAAATCTGCCACATCTCTTGTCTGGAAATGGATCAGATCCGCAACACCAGCCTTCTGTGCATTGATTCTCGCGATTTCAATCATATCCGGATCCAGATCATAGCCCTGAATATCCGTATCAATATTCAGATCCACAGCGTCCTCCGCCTCGTCTCTGACATCCTGCCAGTTCTGCGGTGTGATCAGATGTGTCCAGTTCTCGGCAGTGAAATTTCTGTGCATGCCGGGTGCAATTCCTGCCGCAATCATAGCCGCTTCAATCGGAATCGTACCGCTTCCGCAGAACGGGTCGATCAGGATCCGGTCCGCTCTCCACGGTGTCAGCTCGATCAGTGCCGCTGCAAGATTCTCCGCAATCGGTGCCTTGGACTCCAGCTTGCGGTAGCCTCTTTTATGAAGTGAACTTCCTGTCGTATCAAGCGTTACCGTCACTTCATCCTTCATCAGGAACACGCGCACAGGGAAGGACTCTCCGTCTTCCTTGAACCAGTCCGTATGATAGCTCTCCTTCATCCGCTCCACCATGGCTTTTTTCATGATGGACTGGATATCTGACGGGGAAAAAAGCTTACTCTTGACAGAGGATGCCTTGGTCACCCAGAACTTTCCGTTTTCCGGAATATATTCTTCCCAGGCAAGTGCTTTGGTTCCCTGAAAGAGTTCTTCAAAGGATTCCGCATGGAAGCTGCCGATTTTCATCAGCACACGCTCCGCACTGCGAAGTCCGATGTTAGCCCTGCAGACCGCATCGGCATCTCCGGCAAACGTAATTCTGCCGTCTGCCACTTCTGTCGTATCATATCCCAGGTCCATAATTTCTTTCTTCAGTACAGATTCCAGTCCGAAATGGCATGGAACCACAATATCAAATTTACGCATGAATCTCCTTTTAAAATACGCATCTTACGTATATATTGTAGCTATTTTATCATACCTTGCCCGGCATTTCATCAATCTTCCAGAATCTCCATCAGTTCCTGTCTGGTAAAGGATGCTCTGCCGATCTCTTCGCCGCCCAGCACCTGATCCGCCAGCTGTGCCTTTTTGCCCTGCAGCTCCAGAATCCGGTCTTCAATCGTGTCCTTTGCGATCAGCTTATACACCGTCACCACATTTTTCTGACCGATCCGGTGCGTTCTGTCCGTTGCCTGATTCTGCGCCGCAAGATTCCACCACGGATCATAGTGAATGACAATATCCGCTGCCGTCAGATTCAGTCCCGTTCCGCCTGCCTTAAGAGAGATGAAAAAAACCTGTGTGTCATCCGTCTCAAACTCCTGCACCATCTGCGCGCGTTCCTCCTTG
>CAYMBY010000112.1:0-15224 GCA_964388815.1 uncultured Butyrivibrio sp.
AGAAGCACATCAACTATGATCTGATCACTTATGTTCAGGACCGCAAGGGACATGACAGACGTTATGCCATTGCTCCGGATAAGATCAAAAAGGAAATCGGCTGGGAGCCTGAGACCATGTTCAAGGAAGGTATCCGCAAGACAATCAAGTGGTATTTTGAACATCAGGAATGGATGGAGCATGTGACAAGTGGTGATTATCAGAAATATTATGACAGCATGTACCACATTAACTGAAGGAGGCAGGAAGCATGAAGGGAATTATTCTGGCAGGAGGTTCAGGAACAAGACTGTATCCGCTGACGAAGGCAATTTCAAAGCAGATCATGCCGGTTTATGATAAGCCGATGATCTATTATCCGCTGTCAACACTGATGCTGGCAGGAATACGGGAAATCATGATCATTTCCACACCACGGGATCTTCCGGTATTTCAGGAGCTTTTAGGCGATGGAGAGCAGCTGGGACTTCATTTTGAATATGCAGTTCAGGATAAACCCCGCGGGCTGGCAGATGCCTTCATTATCGGTGCTGATTTTATCGGCAGCGACAGCGTTGCACTGGTGCTTGGAGACAATATTTTCTACGGGCAGAGTTTTTCGAAGCTTCTTTCCAGTGTTGCAGAGAGAAAGAGCGGGGCAACCATCTTCGGATATTATGTCAGAGATCCCAGAGAATACGGTGTGGTTGAATTTGACGGGAATGGAATGGCAGTGTCCATTGAGGAAAAACCGCAGAATCCGAAGAGTAATTATGCGGTTCCGGGACTCTATTTCTATGATAATGAAGTTGTGGAGATTGCCAGAAATGTAAAGCCTTCTGCACGCGGAGAAATTGAAATCACCAGCATTAACAATGAATACCTTCGCCGCGGAACACTTCATGTGGAAAAAATGGGCCGTGGTTTTGCATGGCTGGATACAGGCAATCATGATTCGCTTCTGGATGCTGCAGATTTTGTTTCTGCGTTCCAGAAGAGACAGGGACTTTATATCTCCTGTATTGAGGAGATTGCCTATAAAAAGGGATTTATTACCAGAGAGCAGCTGCTGAAACTGGCAGAACCTCTGATGAAAACAGATTATGGCAAATATCTCGTAGAGGTGGCAAATGGACTCTAAAGTCATTCGTCTGGCGATTCTGACATTCATAAGTCTGATTGCACTGGTCCTTGTGGTGGTATATGCGACCAACACGGGCCGGATTCATGCACTTTTGAATGGAAGCGCAGATGCGTCGACGGAAGCTTCTTCCTCTTCTGTGACAGGAGGCAGTGTGACTGTTTACGGAGAGCAGATTGGAGATAATCTGAAAAGCTTTCTGTCTGATGAGACTTTTTTTGATGAAAATGATATACTTCAGCAGGTGATTTCTGAAGATGTGCAGAGTGTAACGCTGGAAACGCAGGCCGGAGAAGGCAGCATCACGGCAAAGGTTATTAATGACCGGAACGGGCTCGAAACCGGAACGCCGTTTGTGGTCGCTGTCAGTAAGAAAGCGGCCAAAGCGAAGCAGAAGCTGTACACAGATGATGACTGTGACGGAATGATTGAAATTGATCATCTGCAGACCGGTTCCTATGTGGTAACGCTTCAGAGTATGGACGGATATCATGTTCCGGTAACGGGAAGAACTGTAGAGGTTACAGAACCTGAGAAAGAAGAAAGCACGGGAGTTGCTGATTCAGCTGCAACACAGGATACTGCAGAGCAACGCAAGACGGAACTGTCAGATGAAGCAGTGTCAGCAGATAGTGTCCGTATGGAAAAGCATAACAGTACGCAGGGCCAGAGCAGACCCTGATAGAACAGGAATGGGAGAAAGAAATGGGAAAGATCACAGTAGAAACATGCGAAATTGAAGGACTTAAGGTAATTACCCCGGCAGTATTCGGAGATGCAAGAGGATATTTCATGGAGACCTATAATCGTAACGATTTCGTAGAAGCAGGAATCGATATGGAATTTGTACAGGATAATCAGTCTGCCTCCAAAAAAGGTGTACTGAGAGGACTTCATTTTCAGAAGCATTTTCCGCAGGACAAGATTGTACGTGTGGTAAACGGAGAGGTTTTTGATGTCGCAGTTGATTTAAGACCCGGATCTGCAACCTTCGGCAAGTGGCATGGGGTAATTCTTTCTGCTGAAAACAAAAAGCAGTTCTATATTCCGAAGAATTTTGCACATGGCTTCCTGGTTCTGTCTGACTATGCGGAGTTTACCTATAAGTGTTCTGATTTTTATCATCCGGATGACGAGGGCGGACTGCTCTGGAACGATCCGGAAATCGGTGTACAGTGGCCGCTTCAGCAGGGTGTTGATCTGATTTTCTCCGATAAGGATCAGAAGTGGAGCGGAATTGCAGCGTACAGGCAGGAACATCATTTATCCTGAGATCTGAAAGGAATACGGCATTGAGACTTTTCAAAAAGAAACAGGCTTCCCAGGAAGCTGAAGGAAATAAGAAAACGCGGCTGCCCGGGCTTGGTGATTTGCCGAAAAAATATGGAATAGCCATATTTCTGGTGCTTGCAGTGGTTCTGGCACTTATCATTGTGCTGCATTATAATCCGCTGGCAGATCAGCATACGGAAATGCTGAAAAAGATATGCGCATGTGTACTGATCGGGATCAGCTGTGTTCTGTTTGTGGCATGGTACGATAAGCTGATGGTTCTGCCGGTTGAGCTTTTTAACAGCCGGAAACTGATCTGGAGACTTTCAGTCAACGATTTTAAAAAGCGATATGCAGGTTCCTACATGGGCGTTGTGTGGGCGCTTGCACAGCCTGTTGTGACGGTTCTGATGTACTGGGTTGTCTTTGATAAGATTTTCCAGTCCAGATCACAGCTGGTTGCAGGGGGCGTTGATGTTCCCTACGTTCTGTTTCTGACAGCAGGACTGGTACCGTGGTTCTATTTCCAGGAGGGCCTTTCCAACGGAACGACATCACTTCTGGAATACAATTATCTGGTAAAAAAAGTTGTTTTTAAAATCAGTATTCTTCCGCTCATCAAAATTATTGCAGCGACTTTCATACATCTGTTTTTCTGCTGTCTTCTGCTTCTTGTGGCAGTGGGATACGGATATTATCCGACCGTATATACCATTCAGATTCTGTATTATATGTTCTGTGAGTTCATGCTGATGCTGGCAATGAGTTATGCAACCTGTGCAATTCAGGTCTTTTTCAGAGATCTGATGCAGATTATCAGTATTGCACTTCAGCTGGGACAGTGGGCAACTCCGATTCTCTGGAATATTAATATGCTTCCGGATAACCTTCAGTGGATTATCAAGCTGAATCCGGTGACTTATATTGTAAACGGTTACAGAAGTTCAATTTATGAGAAGAGATGGTTCTTTGAACATTTCTATTCTTCAACCTATTTCTGGATCTTTACAGTTGCGGTATTCTGTATCGGATCGGTGATATTTAAGAAGTCAAAAATTCACTTCGCGGATGTGATGTGAGCACAGAGGGTTATATGGCAGATAAAGAAGTTGCGATTCAGGTCAGTGATCTGACCAAAATGTATAAACTGTATGATAAGCCTTCAGACCGTCTCAAAGAGGCACTGGGACTTTCCAGAAAGAAGAAGTACAAGGAACACCTGGCACTGAATCATGTGGATATGACGATCTATCGTGGCGAGACAGTCGGAATCATCGGCACAAACGGTTCCGGAAAGTCTACGATTCTGAAGATCATTACAGGTGTTCTGACCCCCACCTCCGGAAACGTGATGGTGAAGGGTCATATTTCAGCACTGCTTGAACTTGGTGCCGGATTCAATATGGAATATAACGGCATTGATAATATATTCCTGAACGGGATGATGATCGGCTTTTCAGAGGAAGAAATCAAGAAGAGACTGAATGCCATCCTTGATTTTGCAGATATCGGAGATTATGTATATCAGCCGGTGAAGACATATTCCAGCGGTATGTTTGTCCGTCTGGCTTTTGCAGTGGCCATTAATATTGATCCGGAAATTCTGATTGTAGATGAAGCGTTATCAGTCGGGGATGTATTCTTTCAGGCAAAATGCTATCATAAATTCGAGGAATTCAAAAAGCAGGGCAAAACGATTCTGTTCGTGTCACACGATCTGAGCAGCATCAGCAAATACTGTGACAGAGCAGTTCTGTTAAACCAGGGGGTAAAGCTTGGAGAGGGAACGCCCAAGGACATGATTGATGCATACAAGCGTGTTCTGGTCGGTCAGTATGAGCTTCCGGGGAAGGGCGCGGTAAAGAGCCTTCTGGATGATGATGAGATAAGGCGTGCGGCGCAGAAGGATGTGGAAAACGCAGAAAATCAGATTGGCACACCTGCCAAAATGAAGCGGGATAAGTCAGAAGGGCAGGATGGACTGAATCGGGAACCTTCCCAGACAGCAGCGGCGCACGCAGCAACGCAGAATCCCAATCTTCTGGAATACGGAAACGGTGCGGCACGCATTTCTGACTTTTATGTCACGGATGCAGCAGGAACGGCTACATCTGCTGTTGAAAAGGGCACTGAATTTATCGTACATATGCATGTACAGTTTACGAAGGATACTGCAGCACCAATATTTGCTTTTACGTTTAAAAACACACTTGGAATAGAGATAACCGGAACCAACACCATGGTGGAGAAGGCATTTCTGGAACCGGTAAAGGCAGGAGAGAGCAAGGAGATTACCTTTACGCAGAAGATGAGTCTTCAGGGCGGAGAGTATCTGATTTCATTTGGTGTAACAGGTTTCGAAAACGGCTCATTTACGGTATATCACAGATTATATGATGCATTGAATATCACAGTTGTATCAGACAAGAATACAGTCGGCTACTATGACATGAATTCGACCGTGCAGGTAACGGATGGCTGATCGCAGAACGCTGAGGAAGCTGCAGATGGATAAAGAAGAGAAAATCGGCAAGGTAAAACTGAATTTCGCACATTATAACGGAATGGATCTGTATTGTGACGGTGAGGTTGAGGATGAACTTCTGGATATTGTCAGAAATCATAAACAGGAAGAGTATCCGGCAATCATTGAGAAAAGTGCAAGCTGGCCCGTTCTTTATCATCTGTCGCAGCAGCGCAGCAATATCATAGAATGGATTCCGATGCAGCATACGGAAAAGGTACTGGAGGTCGGTTCCGGATGCGGAGCGATTACAGGTGCTCTTTCACATAAGGCTGCAGAGGTGACAAGTGTTGATCTGTCCAGAAAACGCAGTGAAATTAATGCGTGGAAAAACCGGGACTGTGATAACGTGACAATTCATGTCGGCAATTTCCGGGACATCGAACCGGATCTGGACCGTGACTATGACTTTATCTTTCTGATCGGTGTTTTTGAGTACGGACAGGGATATATCGGCGGAGAGCACCCGTATGAGAACTTTCTGAATATGCTCAAGGGACACCTGGCCAAGGGCGGGCGTATTGTGATTGCAATTGAGAACCGCACAGGACTCAAGTATTTTGCAGGTTGCAGGGAAGATCATCTCGGCTCTTATTTTTCCGGGCTGGAAGGATATTCAGGAGACAGTGTGGCACGGACATTTACGAGAAACGGTCTGATTCAGATTTTCAGAAGCTGTGGAATACGTGAATATCAGTTCTATTATCCTTATCCGGATTATAAGCTGATGACAATGCTCCATTCGGATCAATACATGCCAAAGCTGGGAGAACTGTTTGATAATGTACGTAATTACGATAGAGACAGAATGGTTCTCTTTAATGAAAAATATGTTTACGATGGCCTGATTCAGGATCAGATGTACCAGGATTTTGCCAATTCATTTGAAGTGGTCATCGGTCCTGAATTTCCGGTGATCTACAGTAAGTATTCAAATGACCGTGCGGATGAATTCAAGATCCGTACGGATATCTGCATTGATAAGGCGGGCAGAAAAGTAATCTGCAAGGTTCCGTTGACAGAAGCGGCAAGAGAGCACATCCGCAATATCAGAGATGCCTATCTGGCACTTGCTGAGCGCTTCAAGGGCGGTGATCTTGAGGTGAATGACTGTCAGGTGGATGAGAATACGGATGTGGCGACATTTTCCTATGTGAATGGAGTTCCGTTATCCGCGCTCATGGACAGGTGTCTTGCACGTGATGACATGGAAGGATTTCAGAAGCTGTTCAAGGAATATTTAAGAAGAATCAGTTACCGGGACGATTATCCGGTTGCGGATTATGATCTGATTTTCCCGAATATTCTGGTGAATGGTCCGATCTGGACAATTATTGATTATGAATGGACTTACGGCAAGACCATTCCGGCAAAGGAGATTGCGTTCAGAGCTCTTTACTGCTATGTCCAGGAAGACAAAAAGCGAATGAAGCTGGATGTGGAAAAACTGTATCGCTTCATGGGGCTTTCAAAGGAAAATGTGGCATCACTTCTGGAGGAAGAGGCAGAATTTCAGAAATATGTTACCGGCGCCAGTAAATCCATGGTGGAAATGTGGAAGCTGATCGGTTATAAGGCAAAGGTTCCAAAGGAACTTCTGATGGAGGATCCGAAGGTCAGAATCAGAGATCGTATCCAGGTATATCGTGATTACGGAGAAGGCTTTACAGAAGAAAACTCTGAATATCCGGATGCAGAGTATGATAAAAAAGGTACAGTGACGGTAGATATCCGCGTGGACAGCAGGATAAAATCCATTCGGCTTGATCCTGCGTTTGCTGCGTGCATCGTCACATTAAAACAGGTACTCTGGAATGGGGTTTCCATTGCGGAAGAAGATACTGCGCTCAATATTCATCCAAACGGCGCGTGGATGTCGGATGACAGCATTGTATTTGAAACGCAGGATCCGGGAATCGAGTTTGGCTTTACATCCGAACAGCTTAAGAGAACAGGGAAGGATCATCTTACGGTGACACTGGTGATGGCGCTTGTTTCAGAAGAAATAGCGGCGGATCTGGTTCGTTATCAGATGGAAGATCCCCAGGATACAAAAGAAAACGAAGAGGAAAAGAATCCACCGGTATTCGGTCGATTACAGAAAATTTTCCACAGGTAATGGAGCAATATGCTAAAACAGACAATCCGCGACATTTTAATACACAGACAGCAGCGTTTATATCGCGATCGAATCAGAAAACGCCATATATATTTCCATGACTGGGAGATGGACTGGGAAAAAAGCAGACCGGATTTTCATGCAGAGACAAAGGCGGCAGTAATTCGTTATGGGAAAATCCGTGAAACACTGTGCAATGTCAGGCGGATTGAAGATATCGGTACAGAGATTGTAATTTTTACAGCGGATAAGGGGAGACTGACCAGATATGCCGGAGATTATATTGCGGAGTATTTTAACAGACATCCGGAAATCAGGCTTTTATACGGAGACGAGGATCAGCTTGATGAAGAAGGTTTACCGCAGAATCCTTATTTTAAACCGGACTGGTCTCCGGACAGTTACCGCAGTGCTTTTTATATTGGCAGTATTTTTGCAGTAAGAGCAAGCCTTCTGATGGAGGTACTCAGGGAAGGACATGGACAGTTTCCTGAAGGCGCATGTGCAGGAGACTTCCTGTTTGACCAGCTGGCAAGACGTGCAGGCGGCTATCAGGTCAGGCAGGGAATGAATTTCAGAATCGGACATGTGAATGAGATCCTTTTCCATGGGACGCAGTCACAGGATCTTTTCTGCGGACGGTTCTTTTCTGATCAGATTCACCGGCTGGACAGCACGGTTTCGGTCAGTATAATTATTCCGTCGAAAGATCATCCGGATATTCTGATGCAGTGTATACAGTCAATTCTGGCGCATGATACCGGAGATACACAGCATATTTCGTATGAAATTCTGATAATCGATAATGGAAGCAGTGAGGAGAACCGTCGGAAAATCAGTGCCATGGCGGATAATACGCCGCATGAAGGCGGACTCAGGGCAGTGCGGTATATATACCGGCAGATGCCGTTTAATTTCTCCAGAATGTGTAATATCGGTGCAAAGATGGCAGACGGGGAGTACTTTCTGTTCCTGAATGACGATATCGAGGTGATCCAGAACGGATGGCTGAGAGAACTCACGGCGCAGGCAGTTCTTCCATGGGCAGGTGCAGTAGGCGCGAAGCTCCTGTATCCGGAAACGGATCTGATCCAGCATGCAGGCATTACCAATGTCAGACTGGGACCGATGCATAAACTGCAGAAAATGCACGATGAAGAAACACATTATTTCGGGTTTAACCGCGGAATTCATGATCTGATCGGTGTGACCGGTGCATGTCTGATGGTGAACAGCGCAAGATTCGAGGAGGCCGGCGGTTACAGAGAAGATCTTGCAGTTGCTTTTAATGATGTGGATCTGTGCTATGCATTGATTGAAAAGGGATATTATAATATCTGCTGTAATCATATCCGTTTGTATCATCATGAGTCACTGAGCCGCGGAAATGATACGGAAGACGTACAGAAAATGGAGCGTCTTGCCCGGGAATACGATATACTGATGGGAAGACATGAAGAACTGTATCATGTGGATCCCTTTTATCATAAATATCTGACGGATGATGAGCATGTGGCTGATTTCCTGCGAACCGAGGATGATGATCTGCAGGTGCAGAGGCTTGGCTGTGCAAAGTTCAGGATGCGCAGAAACGGCTATCCGCCGCAGTGGACGGATGAATGTCTCAGAATCGGCGTAGAGTATGCCAATACCATGTCCAGATGGATCAGAAATTATCAGCTGGCAGAGGATGGGGTTGCAGACGGATATTTTATCAAGGGATACAGTTTTGTGATCGGATCCGATAATGCGTTTTATACACGCAGGCTTCTTCTGCGGAAGGTTGAGGGAGAACCGGGAGATTCGGTTCCTGCAGGAAACGGTGTTCTGGAAACTTCTGTATATGACTGTTATCGTGAAGATATCAGAGATAACCTTGAAGGACAGATTCATGTGGATCTCACAGGCTTCAGGGTGAGAATCAAGGCAGATACGCTTTCTGAGGGAAAGTATCAGGTCGGGATGCTGTTTGCAGATCAGACTTCCAGGCAGCGGATTGTGAACTGGGCACCTAATCTTCTGCTGATAGGTGCAGAGCAGGATACTGAGCAGACTGAGTGAATTTCAGGAAAGGTTTCAGAGCATGGCGGAACAGGGAAAAGAAACGGATTATAAGGCAGCCTATGAACGTGAGAAGCTGAAGAATGCAGATCTGGCGCAGAAAGTGGCAGCACTTGAGGATAAGAACCAGGAGCTTGATTTTAAACTGAGCAGGATTAAGAACAATCCGATCTGGAAAGCTTCCACACCGGTCCGGGGCGGAGTTCACTGGGTCATCCGGCAGAAGGACAGGCTGAAAAACTGTGGTTCTCTTCATGGCGTGGTTGCCAAGATCAGGTATAAGCAGCGTGAACGCAAGTGCATGATACATTATGGGACGGAGAGCTTTCCGGATGCGGAAAAAGCCGCGCAGGAAAGAGATACATCTTTTCCGAGAATGATTACGGTCAGTATACTGGTTCCGCTGTATAATACGCCGGAAAAATTCCTGCGTGACATGGTCGAATCGATACTGCATCAGACCTATGCAGGGTGGCAGCTGTGTCTTGCGGACGGTTCTGATCCGGAACATGCCTATGTGGAAACCATAGTCAGAGAATATCAGAAGGCGCCCGAAGCACTTCTTGCAGACGGCACATCAAAAATTATCTATCACAGACTGGAAAAAAATACGGGGATTTCCGGGAATACCAATGAATGTCTGAAACTGGCAACCGGAGAATATATCGGACTCGTGGATCATGACGATATTCTTCATCCGGAAGCACTGTATTATTATGCCAGAGCAATCAATGAACAGGATGCGGACTATATCTACTGCGATGAGACGACATTTGCAGGAGATGACATCAATCATATGATTACGATGCACTTCAAACCGGATTATGCAATTGATAACCTCAGAGCCAATAATTACATCTGCCATTTCAGTGTGTTTGCCAGAACGCTTCTGGACGGAACGGAGCTTTTCCGTTCGCAGTATGACGGAAGCCAGGATCACGATATGATTCTGAGGCTGACAGACAGGGCGCAGCATATTGTACATATTCCGAGGCTTCTCTATTACTGGCGCTCTCACGCCGGTTCCACGGCATCCAATATCAATGCCAAGAGCTACGCGATTGAAGCAGCAAGAGGCGCGGTTGCAGATCATCTGCGGCGTCACGGATATGATCATTTCAGAATCACGAGTACACGGGCATTTGAGACGATTTTCAAGATCACCTATGAAATTGAAGGAAATCCGAAGATCTCCATTATCATCCCCAACTGTGATCATGTGCAGGATTTACGGCGTTGTCTGACCTCTATCTATGAGAAGTCAACCTATGATCATTATGAAATTATCGTTGTGGAAAACGGAAGTACAACGGAAGAAATCCGCAGCTATTACAGGGAACTCGAATCCGGCTCTCTTTCTGAAATTGTCAGAGTAGTGGATTTCGGGAAAAAGGAAAAGTTCAATTATTCAGAGGTTGTGAATTACGGCGTGAAGCATTCCGATGGCAGTTATCTTCTGCTGCTGAATAATGATACACAGGTCATAACGGTGAACTGGATGGAAGAAATGCTGATGTATGCGCAGCGTGATGATGTCGGCGCTGTCGGCGCAAAGCTGTACTTCCCGGACAGGAAGATTCAGCATGCAGGTGTTGTTCTTGGCCTTGGGGCACACAGAACGGCAGGGCATTCCCATTATGGTCAGGAAGGCATGAATCTGGGCTATATGGGGCGTCTGTGCTATGCACAGGACGTATCTGCGGTAACCGGTGCATGTCTGATGGTATCCCGTGACAGATATGATGAGGTCGGCGGATTTGATCCTTCTTTTGCTGTTTCACTTAATGACGTTGATTTCTGCCTGAAGCTGAGAGAAAAGAATTATCTGAATGTGTTTACACCGTTTGCAGAGCTTTATCATTATGAATCTGCATCCCGCGGACTTGACAGAGAGGGGCAGAATGCAGAACGGTACAACCAGGAATCTGAGCATTTCCGGACAAAATGGAAGGAAGTGCTGGAAAAAGGCGATCCCTATTACAATCCGAACTTTTCACTGGACAGAAGTGATTTTTCCCTGAATGTGGAGGGCTACAGCAGTCTGAGAGAACAATAAAGAATTTTTAGGCACCTTTTTAGGCAAAAAGTCTTCATCAGAGGCTTGCATTTATAAATTCCCATGTATATCTTTATATAGAGACAGATCAGAAATAGAAAAATGTAACAGAACACGGTGGACAGTCGTGTGAACGAGGAGGACAGATAATCATGAGTAATGCACAGGAACAACTGGAGTACTGGCTTTCAGATTCTTATTTTGACGATGCAACAAAGCAGGAACTTCTGGCAATTCGTAATAACACAGATGAGGTAGAGGACCGTTTTTACAAAGAACTGGAATTCGGTACAGGCGGACTTCGCGGCGTTATCGGTGCAGGCACGAACCGTATGAACATTTATACCGTTCGTAAGGCAACACAGGGCCTTGCTAATTATATAAAGAAAATGGGCGGAGAAAGCAGAGGCGTAGCTGTTTCATTTGACTGCAGACGTTTCTCTCCGGAATTTGCCGATGAGACAGCAAGATGCCTTGCGGCAAACGGAATCAAAGCCTATGTGTTTGATGAACTCAGACCGACACCCGAGCTGTCTTTTGCACTCAGAAGACTCGGATGCATTGCAGGTGTTATGGTAACGGCAAGTCATAATCCGCCGGAATACAACGGATATAAGGCATACTGGGAGGATGGCGCGCAGGTAACACCGCCTCATGACAATGGAATTATTGCTGAAGTAAAGGCAATTACAGATTATCATGAAGTAAAGACCATGACAAAAGAAGCAGCAGTGAAGGCCGGACTTTATGAAATCATCGGCAAAGAGATGGACGATGCCTATATGATCGAACTCAAGAAGCAGATCATTCATCCGGAAGTCATCAAAGAGATGGCAGACAAGTTTACCATTGTCTATACACCGTTCCATGGAACCGGAAACATTCCGGTCAGAAGAGTCCTGTCGGAACTTGGTTTTACGAATGTGTTTGTAGTTCCGGAGCAGGAACTTCCGGATCCGGACTTTACCACACTTGATTATCCGAATCCTGAAGACCCGAAGGCATTTACCCTTGCCCTGAAGCTGGCAAAGGAAAAGCATGCGGATATCGTACTGGCAACAGATCCGGATGCAGACAGACTCGGCGTATATGCGCTGGATACAAAGACAGGAGAATATGTACCGTTTACCGGCAATATGTCAGGTATGCTGATCGGCGAATATATTCTCCGTGAGAGAACTGCAACACATACAATGCCGCAGGATCCTGCATTTGTTACAACAATTGTGACCACAAACATGGCCAGAAGAGTTGCAGAGAAATACGGACTGAAGTATATTGAAGTGCTGACCGGTTTCAAGTACATCGGAGAACAGATCAAGTTCTTTGAGGAAAATCACAGCTACAATTATGTATTCGGCCTTGAGGAAAGCTATGGCTGTCTTGCAGGAACTCATGCAAGAGACAAGGATGCTGTTGTAGCAGTCATGATGCTGTGTGAACTTGCAGCATGGTATAAAAAGCATGGCAGGACCATCTGGGATGCCATGGTGGATATGTATGAAGAATATGGTTATTACAAGGAAGGCCAGTATTCCATTACCATGAAGGGAATTGAAGGTGCAAAGGAAATTACAGCACTGATGGACCGTCTGCGTAAGAATCCGCCGAAGCAGTTCGGTGCATGGACAGTAGAAGAGTTCAGAGATTACAAGACCGGAGAAACCCTGAAAGTACAGACCGGTGAAAAGGGAAAGACAGGACTTCCGGAGTCCAATGTGCTTTATTTTGCATTGAATGATGATTCCTGGTGCTGTGCAAGACCGTCCGGAACAGAGCCTAAGATCAAGTTTTACATGGGCGTGAAGGGAACAGACCTTGCAGATGCGCAAAAGAAAGAAGATGCACTTACTGAGGCAGTAAAGGCAGTAATCGCACAATAATTGTCCGGATCAGAAGAAAGTGGCACACGATAACGGTTCATGGTATGATGAACATGTGAAAAATACAGCACATGGGCTTCAGAATCAGGAAACGCTCTCGTGTGCTTTTTTATGAAAAGAATGAAATGGAGAACCGCGGACACTATGAGTATGAAGGAAGCCATCGGGAAAACAGTTTCATATGCGAAAAGAAATGGCATTGCAGCAGCATGGGGCGCTGCAAGAGAACGGCTTCATGACCGGAAGGTTCCTTATCTGTTTGCAGAAGAAGGGGAAGAAGTACTCAGACAACAGCGGATACAGTATGCGGTGTGGAAGAAACAGCAGCAGGCACCAATGATCAGTATCCTGGTACCCTGCTATAAAACGCCGCCGGTGTATTTCCGGGAAATGTTACAGTCAGTGTGCAGACAGACCTACGGGAACTGGGAACTGATTCTGGCGGATGCGACGCCTTACGGGGAAACCGGAACAGTAAATGAATCAGATCAGAATGAAATTGCAGGAATACTTGCAGAAATTGCACCGGATGACAAAAGAATTATATACAATCACCTGAAATTAAATGATGGAATATCAGAGAATACAAACCGTGCACTGGAACTTGCTTCCGGAGAATATACCTGTCTTCTGGATCATGATGATCTGCTGACGGAAGACGCACTTTATGAAATGGCGCAGAAGATCATAGCACGAAGAACGGTAGAAAGTTGCAGGAAACCGGAAAACGGGAACCTATGCTTTCTGTATTCGGATGAAGATAAATGCAATGGTGATCACAGCCGTTATTATGAACCCAACCGAAAACCGGAATTCAATGCGGATTATCTTTTCTCCAATAATTACATATGTCATTTATCCATGTTCAGAACAGATCTGCTCAGAAGCCTTGGCTTCAGAAAAGAGTATGACGGCGCGCAGGACTATGATGTGATTCTCAGGGCCTGTGCACTTGCACTTGAAGAAAACGGCAGAGACAGTATCGTACACATACCGAAGGTACTGTATCACTGGCGTTGTCATGAGGGCTCCACGGCATCAAATCCGGAGAGCAAGCGTTACGCTTATGATGCAGGAAAGCGTGCACTTGAAAATTATTTTGAGAGCCGAAAGATTCATGCATCAGTGACGGATCTGCCGCATGTCGGGTTTTACCGGACAACCTATCTGCCGGATGTCTTTACAGCCAGAGCAGATATCGGGATTGTCGGCGGAAAGCTGACAGACAGAAAGGGAAGAATTGCGGGTGGTATTTATGATGAACAGGGCGAATCTCTCTACGCAGGACTTCCCCGCGGATACAGCGGCGGGTTCCAGCACCTGGCAGCACTTCAGCAGGATGCGTTTGCTGTTGATCTTCGCTGTATGAAGGTCAGACCGGAATGCTGGGAGTTATACAGACAGCTGACGGGAATCCCATACTGTGCAGGAAACGGAGATCCGGTGAAACTTCCTGATCAGTGGGATGAAGCAGAGATCAGAAAGAGAAGCATTGCATTATGCAGAGCCGTGCAGGAAAGGGGGTATCGTATTCTATGGGATCCTCAGATGGTACAGAAAACAGACAAATAACAGTAGTAATTCCAAATTATAACGGAATAAAGTATCTTGATGCCTGTATGAAAAGCCTGCTCAGGCAGACGATGCTTCCTGAAATCATTATCGTGGATAACGGCTCTTCTGACGGAAGCGTTGCTTACCTGAAAAAAAACTATCGGGACGGACAGCTTCTGCCGGATGGCAGGAGGCTGTCCTTTCAGCTGATCGAGCTGAATGAAAATACCGGCTTCTGTCATGCAGTCAATGTCGGAATAAAAACGGCTGATACTGAATTCGTATTTCTGCTGAACAATGATACAATTGCAGATGAACATGCTGCAGAGGCACTCTATCATACAATGAACAGATACGGCAATGCCTTTTCTGTTGCCGCAAAGATGCTGTCCATGCGGGAAGGACATCCGATTGATGACTGCGGCGATTATTACTGTGCGCTGGGATGGGCGTTTACACCGGGAAAAGATCATGACAGTGATGCATATTCCAGAAAGGCCTATATTACGGCAGCCTGTGGCGGTGCGGCAATGTACCGGAAAAAATATTTTGAAACGGTCGGTTTTTTTGACGAAGCACATTTCTGTTATCTCGAGGATATCGATATCGGCTATCGTGCAAGAATTTACGGATAT
>CAYMBY010000113.1:0-2926 GCA_964388815.1 uncultured Butyrivibrio sp.
GAAAAAGATCCCGGAGCGGCAGTATGGCTCCGGGATCTTTCTGTCTTTATATAGGATAAAATCAGTGCTTTGACCATTTCCAGTCTGCGATTTCAGGCATATCCAGACCGAACTCATGGATATACTGTTTATGCTCAACGAGCTTATCACTCATCTTCTGATAGAGATATGCACCGCGGTTACCCAGCTGAGGCAGACGCAGCAGTACATCCTGTACCAGATGGAAACGATCGATATCGTTCTGTACACGCATATCGAACGGTGTGGTGATGGTTCCTTCTTCCTTGTAGCCACGGACATGCAGATCACGGTTATGTCTGCGATAGGTCAGCTCGTGGATCAGTGTCGGATAGCCGTGGAAGTTGAAGATGATCGGCTTGTTCTTTGTGAACAGCATATCATATTCGGCATCGGACAGACCGTGCGGATGCTCGGACTGCGGCTGCAGCTTGAACAGATCGACAACGTTGATGACACGGATTCTGACTTCAGGCAGTTCCTGATTCAGGATGGATACGGCAGCCAGTGTTTCAAGTGTCGGTGTTTCACCTGCGCAGGCCATGACCACATCCGGCTCCGTGCCGGCATCATTGGAAGCCCATTCCCAGATACCGATTCCCTGTGTACAGTGCTTTACCGCCTGTTCCATGGTCAGCCACTGCGGACGCGGGTGCTTGCTTGCGATGATCACATTGACGTAGTTACGGCTGCGGACGCAGTGGTCAAATGTGGAAAGCAGGCAGTTGGCATCCGGCGGCAGATACAGACGTACGACATCTGCCTTTTTATTGGCAATGTGATCCATAAAGCCCGGATCCTGGTGCGTAAATCCGTTATGATCCTGCTGCCATACATTGGAAGACAGAATCAGGTTCAGAGAAGCGATCTGCTCACGCCATGGCAGCTGATTGCAGACTTTGAGCCACTTTGCATGCTGTGCCACCATGGAATCAATGATCCTGATAAATGCTTCGTAGCTGGCAAAGAAGCCGTGACGGCCGGTCAGCAGATAGCCTTCAAGCCATCCTTCACAAAGATGCTCGGACAGCATGGAATCCATGACACGTCCGTCCTGGTTTAAGAACTCGTCGGACTGGAGTTTATCTGCGTTCCATACACGATTTGTTGCTTCAAAGATGTGATTGAGACGGTTGGAAAGTGTCTCATCAGGCCCGAATACACGGAAGTTACGGCTTTCCTGGTTCAGAGACAGAATATCACGGACAAATTTGCCGAGTTCGATCATATCCTGACCATCGGTGTCACCGGGAACCTTAACATCAAAGGCATAGTCCCGGAAATCCGGAAGACGCAGATCACGCAGCAGGAGACCGCCGTTTGCATGCGGATTGGAGCCGATTCTGTGCTCTCCTGTCGGTGCAAGTGCCTTCAGTTCAGGAAGCAGACGCCCTTTTTCATCAAAGAGTTCTTCCGGCTTATAGGATCTGAGCCAGTCGTTTAAGATCTGCAGATGTTCCTTGGGCTGATCCATCATGATCGGTACCTGATGTGCACGGAAGCTGCCTTCGATGGGAAGACCGTCCACGACCTTCGGACCTGTCCAGCCCTTGGGCGTACGCAGTACGATCATCGGCCACATCGGACGGGTTGCATCGCCTGTTTCACGTGCATGCTTCTGGATTGCTCTGATCTCTTCAATGACCGTATCCATGGTTTCTGCCATCAGACGGTGCATGGTCATCGGATCGCTGCCTTCTACGAAATACGGCTTCCAGCCGCAGCCTTCGAGGAATTTCTGCAGCTCTTCATGAGAGATACGGGAAAAGACAGTCGGGTTTGCAATTTTATATCCGTTCAGATGGAAAATCGGAAGTACCGCGCCGTCCGTGACCGGATTAAGGAATTTGTTGGACTGCCATGAAGTAGCCAGCGGTCCGGTTTCCGCTTCACCATCACCTACGGTAACGGCAGCGATCAGATCAGGGTTATCAAATACGGCACCGAAAGCATGTGAGATGCTGTAACCCAGTTCTCCGCCTTCATTGATGGAGCCCGGCGTTTCCGGAGCGCAGTGACTCGGTACACCGCCCGGGAAGGAAAACTGTTTGAACAGCTTCTGCATACCGTCTTCATCTTCACTGATATTCGGATAGGTTTCGCTGTAGCTGCCTTCCAGATAAGTATTGGCGATAAAGAAATTTCCGCCGTGTCCGGGACCTGACAGCAGGATCATATCCAGATCATAACGCTTGATGGCACGGTTTAAGTGCAGATAAACGAAGTTCTGGCCAGGAACGGTTCCCCAGTGACCGACGATCTTCTTTTTGATCATATCCATGGTCAGAGGCTTTTTCAGCAGAGGGTTTTCGAGCAGATAAAGCTGACCTGCAGACAGATAGTTTGCTGCACGCCAGTACGCATTCATTTTGCGCAGCAGCTCATCTGTGATGGGACCCTTTTCTTCACAGACAGATATTTTAGTATCTTCCATAATAATTTAGAACTCCTTTCAATAATATAACTGATGGTTAAAAAATTAACATATGGAACTATCATACAATGCTTTTTTGTATACGACAAGCTAAAATATTATACAAAAAAGCAAAATACTTTACAGATATTGCCATCTTTGCAGAAACGGGGCAGCAGAGAGGGCAATATCAGACAAACACGTTTTTTTTTACTTTTTTCCATAAAACGCTTGACCTGGAGCATACTACATGGTCTATGCTTGAAGCAGATAAAGTGAAAAACACCCGGAGTGAATGAACATCCCTGATATTCCGAAAAAAGGAAAAAAAGCAAGGCTGGAGCAGAATCCAAAAAGGATGGTTGCCTATGACGATTAAGGAAGTATGTGAGAAATATGAGATCACGCAGGATACGCTTCGCTATTATGAACGCGTGGGAATGATTCCGGCTGTCACCAGAACAGCAGGAGGAATCAGGGATTATCAGGAATCAG
>CAYMBY010000114.1:0-39098 GCA_964388815.1 uncultured Butyrivibrio sp.
ACTTCTTGAACGTCAGGTCAAGAAGTTGGAACCAACAGAAATTAGCAAATATTGTATTGCTTGGAGAAAATATGAAAAAACTTATTATACTCAGAGGTAATTCTGGTAGTGGAAAATCAACTATTGCGAAAGAACTGCAAAAGCAGTTTGGAAATAATACAATGCTTATTTCACAAGATATGATCAGAAGAGAGGTACTGAAGGTTAAAGATGAAGAAAACACCTTAGCAATACCGCTTATGAAAAATCTTCTGACATATGGAAAGGAACATAGCGAGATAGTTATTTTGGAAGGGATTATGTATGCTGATTGGTACAGACCATTATTTGAATTGGCTATTCAATTATATGATACAAGAATATATGCTTACTATTTTGATTTGCCATTTGAAGAGACTTTGAAGCGTCATCAAACAAAGCCGAACAGTAATGACTTTGGCGAGGAAGAAATGCGTAGATGGTGGCGAGAAAAAGATTATTCAGCTTTATTAAATGAAATTAGTATTACATGTGATAAAGACAAGGAAAGTATTGTGAGGGAGATTTATAATTCTGTTTTAAGTAACTAAATTGAAATTTACGGGAGAACAAAAATGATAGTAAAAAATAATTACAATGAATGCTTAACGAATCTCGCCTGCTCGATCAGGAAATACTTTGGGCTGGACTGTAAACATAATACGCTGAGTTATATTGACAGTTTATTGGAAGAATACAAGCCAGTGAATGTTGTGACTGTTTTATGTGATGGAATGGGTTCGAACATTCTCGATAGAACGCTGGACAAAGATTCGTTTTTTATAAAGAACAGAATGAAATCAATAACTACAGTTTTCCCGGCGACAACGGTTGCAGCCACTACTTCGATGATGACCGGACTGAATCCTGTTGAAAGCGGTATGCTGGGCTGGGATATGTATTTTAAAGAGATAGACCGGACGATTACCACATTTATGTGCTCTGACAAAGGCGATTTTACTTTTACACCGGTAAAAGAGGCAGTAGAATTTGAAAAAAAGCACATGAAGACAAGATCTGTTATGGATGAAATAAATGAAAAAGGAATTGATAAAGCATATACGCTGTTTCCGTTCGGACCTGATCCGTACAGAGATCTGAATGATATGTTAAGAATTATAGAAGAAAAATGCAGTGAAGAAGGAAAGAAATATATATATGCGTATGATACAGAACCGGACACTACAATGCATGAGATCGGATGTGATTCAGCAGAGGCCGGAAAATTGATCATTGAGCTCAATGACAGGCTGGAACAATTATGTGAGAGGCTGGAAAATACGATCGTTTTTGTTGTAGCAGACCATGGACATAAAAATGTGATCAACATAGATTTAAAAGAATATCCGGATGTAGTCGATTGCCTGGTAAGGAACACGTCATTGGAACCCAGAGCAGTCAACTTTTTTGTGAAGGCAGAGAAGACAGGGAAATTTGAGCATTTATTTGAGAAATATTTCTCAAAAGATTTTGATCTGTATCCGAAAGATGAGATTATCTCATCAGAATTATTTGGTGATGGAGAGGAAAATGAAATCTTTCGGGATTCGCTGGGAGATTATCTGGCGATTGCAAAAACCGATAAGACTCTTTTGTACATTGGCAGTGAAGTCTTGAAATCACAGCATGCCGGGTACACGGATGATGAGATATATGTGCCGTTGATTGTTATAAATAAATGCAGAGAATACTGATAGAGATGTTATGAAGGGAATATCGTTTCAAATACAGAAAGCTGGAAGGTACCGTGAGCGGGCGTATTTTGTTACATAAAATCATGAAAAAAAGGAATAAATAAATGACTGAAGTTAAATTCTATGATCATGCAGAAGACAGATTATTAAAATTTGCAGTTATTATTTCCAGGTCAAATGGGCAATGGGTATTTTGTAAGCATAAAGAGAGAAATACTTTTGAAGTGCCCGGCGGACATAGAGAAAAAGGCGAAATGATTTTGGATACTGCAAAACGGGAATTAAAAGAAGAAACCGGTGCCGTTGATTTTACGATTAAGCCTGTGTGTGTATACTCTGTGAAAGGAAAAACCAGAGTAAATGAGAATCTGGATGATGAAACATTTGGAATGCTCTATTTTGCAGATATTTTTTCATTCGAAGAAATTCATAGCGAAATTGAAAAAATTGTTTTGATGGACGAATTAGCGGAAAATTGGACCTATCCACTGATCCAACCAAAATTAATTGACGAGGCAAGACATAGGGGCGTTATTTGACGAGACAGATTATTTAAAGCACCTCGATCTGTTTTTATCTGCGCGCAGACGGTGATATTCCGTATTGTCTTTTGAACAGTTTGGAAAACTGAAATTCATCATAAAATCCGAGACTGAGTGCAATGTCCCGGAAACTTCGCCCGGGACTCTGCGGGATCAGATCATAAGCCATTTCCAGCTTCAGACGCAGCTGATACTGATGAAGAGAAGTGCCGGTAGCCCGTCTGAACCGGGTGCTGAGAGACCGGAGGCTCAGGCCGCAGAGCAGGGAGAGCTCTTCCGCGCTGTAGAAACGTTCCATGGAGGTACAGAAGAGATGAATGATTTTCTCCACAACGAGATCTGCAGGCTGGAACCGGGTATTTCCGGTATCGGAGAGTTCGCAGAGAAGGAGTTTTAAGAGACTCTGCGTACGCAGCGCCTGATAGGAACTCTTTCTGGCGAGATACAGTTCAATGATTTCTTCATAAAGATGACGGATCTGATAATTGCCGGAGCAGTCGGTCAGCTTGCCGGTAACCACACAGCTGTCATTGATCTGAGGGTCGTCCGGGGACGATGCGGTCCGATAGGATGGCAGCGTGAAATGAATGTACATGTTCCGCATGCCTGGAGTGCACGGAGCGATACTGTAGTGACGTTTCCATGGTTCGAGGATCAGAAGATGATCTTTTTGTACATGGTAGCAATGATCCCCTTCCCAGATATCCCAGGAACCTTCTGTCAGATACAGACAGTCGAACTCCTTCAGAATCCTGTCGGGGTGCAGGATGCCTTCTTTGGCATAATTGAAATTACATGTGGTCAGCCGGATTTCTGACAGATCAGGGAAGACAAGTAAAGATTCCATGTTACCTCCTGAGATTTCTCTTTTGCCTGATTATACATGCTTTGACAGGAAAAGTCCATTTATCACTTTATGTCGCCTTGCTATAATCAGAAGCAGATGAAGCAGACGAAACATAAGAGAGGTAAGAATAATGGAGAGAGAAGCAGATCTGAAAAGCGTGAAAATAGAGGATTCCTTCTGGTCAGAAAGGCAGGAACTGGTTGCGGATGTGGTGATCCCTTATCAGGAAAAGATTCTGAATGATGAAGTGGAAGGTGCAGAGAAGAGTCATGCATTTGCAAACTTCCGGATTGCTGCAGGACTGGAGAAGGGCGAATTCTATGGCATGGTGTTCCAGGACAGTGATGTGGCCAAGTGGCTGGAGGGAGTTGCCTGGTCGCTGGCGGACCGTCCGGATGCGGCACTGGAAAAGAGAGCGGATGAGATCATAGAAACGATTGAAAAGGCACAGCAGCCGGATGGCTACCTGAATACCTATTTCACCGTGAAAGAGCCGGATCATAAGTGGCAGAATCTGCAGGAATGTCATGAGCTGTACTGCGCGGGGCACATGATGGAGGCGGCTGCAGCCTATTATGAGGCAACCGGTAAGGATCAGCTGCTGAAGGTGATGGAGCGGATGGCAGACAATATCGCTGCACATTTCGGAACCGGAGAGGGGCAGGTGCGCGGCATTCCGGGACATGAAGAGGTGGAACTGGGACTGATGCGCCTGTATCATGTAACCGGGAAGGAAAAATACCGTGCGCTGGCACAGTATTTTATTGACGAACGCGGTCAGAATCCGGACTATTTCAGGGAAGAAAGTAAAAAGCGCGGCTGGATTCACTGGAATATGAATCCGGAGGACCATAATTACAACCAGACTTTTGCACCGGTCAGAGAGCAGAAAAAGGCTGAAGGGCACAGCGTGCGCGCAGTCTATCTCTATACGGCCATGGCGGATCTGGCGGCGCAGACGGGGGATAAGAGTCTGATCAGTGCCTGCGATACGCTCTGGGATAACATTACGCAGAAGAGAATGTATATTACTGCGGGGATCGGACAGACGGCGAAGTGGGAAGGTTTTACCGCAGATTATGATCTTCCGAATGATACGGTTTATGCAGAGACCTGTGCGGCAATCGGACTGGTATTTTTTGCCAGAAAAATGCTGAGCATCAGGCCATCCGGACATTATGCGGATGTGATGGAGCAGGCACTTTATAACGGGGTACTCAGCGGAATGCAGCTTGACGGCAAGCGCTTCTTCTATGTAAATCCGCTGGAAGTAAATCCCGGAATATCCGGGAAGATGCCGGGATTCGAGCATGTGCTGCCGCAGCGCCCGAAGTGGTACGCCTGTGCATGCTGTCCGCCGAATGTCGTGCGGCTTGTCATGTCGCTTGGAAAATATGCATGGGGCGAAGATCCGGAGCAGAATACAATTTATTCGCACCTGTTCATGGGCGGAGATGCAGAGTTTGACAGGGCACAGATTCACGTGGAGAGCGGCTATCCGTGGGATGGGGCAGTCCGGTATACGGTGCATCCGAAAACGCAGGAGCCGTTTACGTTTGCAATCCGTATTCCTGCCTGGGCACATGAGAAAAAGGTGACACTGAATGCAGCGGCGCTTCAGAATGCGGAAATAAAAGACGGATATCTTTATCTCACACGTTCCTGGAAAGAAAATGATATAATAGAACTGAGCCTTGAGCTTTCGGTACGCAGAATCTATGCGAATACGGCAGTACGTGCTGATGCAGGTGCAACGGCGCTGATGCGCGGACCGCTTGTGTACTGCTTTGAAGGTGCAGACAACGGACCTCTTCTGCAGGAACTCAGAATTCCGCAGGATGCACGGTTTACGCTGCAGGAAATCAGAGAAAAGCCGCTGGAAGGAATGAAGCAGATCAGCTTTGCAGGAATCAGGGTTCATTCCGGGGATACGGCACTTTATTCAGAACAGCGGCCGGTTCCGGAAACCGTGCAGATGAAGGCAATCCCCTATTTTGCATGGGGTAACCGCGGAGAAAATCAGATGAAAGTATGGATGCTGGAAATATAACAGATGAGAATTGACCGTAATAAAGTAAAAAATGCTTTTGATACCTATGCTTCGAATTATGATAAAAGTGATGTGAAGATATTGCTGAAGGTGGAGCACACGGACCGGGTTGCCGGTCTGTGTGAACAGATTGCAGAGAGTCTTGCGCTTTCCGGAGAGGACACCGATCTTGCATGGCTTCTGGGAATGCTGCATGATGTGGGCAGATTTGAACAGCTGCGCAGATTTAATACCTTTACGGATGCAGTGTCAGTCAATCATGCGGCGCTGAGTGCGGATATTCTTTTCCGGGAAGGCAGGATCCGGGATTATGTCATTGATCCGGGAGAAGATGCTCTGATGGAAAAGGCAATCCGCCTGCATAATGTCTATGCACTTCCGAAGAGTCTTTCGGAAAGAGAGTGCATGTTCTGCAGCATTCTGCGGGATGCGGATAAAATTGATATTCTGAAGGTGAACTGTGATATTCCGATGGCGGAGATCTATGATGAGCCGGAGGAAGCATTTTATGAGGATGATATTTCAGATGCTGTACTGGAGGATGCACTGGCATTCCGGAATGTAAACAGAGCGCATACGAAGACTTCGATCGATCATCTGGTCGGACACATTTCGCTGGCTTTCGGTCTGGTATATCCGGAGAGCATCAGGCTCGCCAGAAGGCAGGGTTATCTGGAGCAGATGCTGAATTTTGAGAGCCGGAATCCGCAGACCTGTGTCCGTATGAAAAAGATACGGGAGGCAGTGCATCTCTATCTGGATTCCCGAACCGCATGAGCTGTCCGCCGCGCGGGGCAACCGCGTAAGAAGGAGCAGATATGCAGAAATTGTTGTCAGAAGCGGGAAATGTGCTGAAGGCGGACGGCAGTCCGAACCCCGGCTACAGCACCAGAGAAGTTCTGCAGTATCGGCGCGGGGATATCAGAGCGAATCCGTTTCGCATCAAGGAGTGGGATTTTTATCAGATTGAAGACCGGGAAGGCAGATACTGCCTTCAGCTGACCTATGGTCATGCATCCTATATCGGTCAGATCGGGGTGATGATGTTTGACATCAGCACCGGTAAATTCATTGTAAATCAGTCAGTTCTGACAATTTTACCGTTTGGCAGCATGCACCTGCCGGAAAGTGCATCAAAGGATAATCTGATTGATTATCATAAGGGAAAAACGCGCGTTCATTTTGAAACCAGAAATCATGAGAGAAATCTGCATCTTGTGATGGAGAACGGGTTTGAAGCAAAGCTGCATCTGACGCCAATGGTTTCGCATGCACTGATTATCAATATTCCGTTCGATCAAAGCCCGAGACAGTTTTACTACAATTATAAGCTGAACTGTATGGACTGCGAAGGAAGCGTGTATTACACAGAGGATGGACAGAAAAAGGCACTGTGCTTCGGGCAGGGTAAAGGTGAGACACCGGCATATGCGCTTCTGGACTGGGGAAGAGGTGTATGGCCTTTTTCCAATGAATGGTTCTGGAGTAACGGCACGGGTGAAGCGGAGGGAAAACTGCTGGGATTTAATCTGGGCTGCGGCTTTGGAAATACTTCGCAGGCAACGGAGAATATCCTGTTTTACGAGGGAGAACCGCATAAACTTGGGAAGGTAAAGATTACGCACCAGACAGACTATATGAAACCATGGAGCCTGCAGGACGAAGAAGGCAGATGCAATCTGAAAATGACGCCGGAATATGACAGAGTGACCAGAGATAAGATTCTGTTTGTGAATAACTGTACCCATCAGGTATTCGGCAGGTTCAACGGAACCGTGACACTGGACGACGGCAGAATCCTGCACGTCAGTAACCTGCCTGCGTTTGCGGAACATGCGGTGAATAACTGGTAGCAAAACATCCGGTGCGAAGCACCGGATGTTTACGAGGTTACTGCGTAACCTCGGGATATGATGAACTGGCCTTTTTAAGAAGCTTTCTGCTCTGTTGCGGAGGCTTCTTTTTTGTGGTGGAAGCTGCAGTAGAAGACGAAGCCAAGGAGCAGGAGGGCGAAGCACATCCAGAAGATCAGCATGCCGGTACCCATGGGAGAAAACTTATCGAAATAGCCCTTTAAATAAATGGCAATGATAATCAGCGGGAGACCGAAGGTTATGTAGCCGCGGAGTCCTGCAGGAAACTGCAGACCTTTTCCGGCATCTGCTTCCCGGATGAAATTCTCCCATCCCCAGCCGTTTCTGCCGGTGCAGAAAAAGACAAAGCCAAGGCTGCCCAGAGGCAGAAGATTGTTGGATACGATAAAGTCTTCCAGATCCATGATGGTGGAGCCTGCGCCAAGCGGCTGGAATCCGGAGAGTACGCTGAAGCCGAGCACACAGGGAATACTGAGCACAGTCAGCAAAACGGCATTGATCAGGACACTCTTTTTCCTCGACCATCCATACAGATCCATGCCAAAGGCAATGATATTCTCAAATACCGCGATGACAGTAGTGAGTGCAGCAAAGCTTAAAAATACGAAGAACATGGCGCCCCAGAGTCTGCCGCCTGCCATCTGTGCGAAGATATTCGGGATGGTGATGAAGATCAGACGCGGACCGGAATCCGGCTGGATGCCATAGGCAAAGCATGCGGGGATAATAATGAAACCGGCCATCAGGGCAACGAAGGTATCCAGAGCGGTGATGGTAATCGCTTCACCGGTCAGACTTCTGTCTTTTCCCAGATAGCTTGCGAAAATCAGCATGGCACCATTTCCGATGGACAGGGTGAAGAAGGCCTGACTCATTGCGGCATAGATGACATTTCCGAGTCCCTGCTGCATCATTCTGGCAAAATCGGGAACCAGATAGAAACGGATACCGGCGCCGGCACCTTTCAGGAAAACCGAATGGGCGGCCAGAATCAGCATCAGGATAAGCAGTGCGGACATCATGAACTTTGAAATACGCTCGATTCCGTTCTGGATGCCGAAATAGCAGATGACGAAACCGACAATGCAGACCAGTACAGTCCAGAAGAGCATCACGGGTGCATTTCCCATCATACGGTCAAAGGCGGAGGATACCTGCTGCGTTGTGGCGGATATGAACTCGCCGCGGATATTACGGAAGCAGTAGTATACCATCCAGCCGGCAACGGTTGTGTAGTACATCATCAGCATGATGGAACCGATAATGCTGATCCATTTCATGTGATGCCATATGGTACCCTGCGGTGCCAGCTTTTCGAAACTGAGTGCAATACTGTGACGGCTGCTGCGGCCGATGGAAAACTCGCAGATCAGAACGGGAATTCCAAGCAGCAGTAGAAAAATCAGATAAATCAGGATAAATGCCGCACCGCCGTATTGACCGCACAGGTATGGAAATTTCCATACATTGCCGATACCGACGGCACATCCTGCGGAAACCAGAATAAATCCAAGCCTTGAGCCGAAGGTTTCACGGCTTTCGTTTGTATTTTCCTTATTATTATTCAAAAAACAACCTCCCAAAGAGCAATCTCTCAGTTATATTCTGCTTTGCCGCGTTGAATTCATGGAGCGGCAAAGCGCACATAACACTATAGCAGACGGTTATGTAAACTTCAACAGATTTTTATCCAAAACGTGCTGATTATTGTGAAATAGTTTAGGCATTTAAGCAGTGATAATATAAAAAGTTAAAACTGACCCGTAATTAATGCAAATATATCTTGGATAAGTCTTGCAATCCATAATAAAAAACAATATAATTTAGAAAAATATAAAATAATTTATAAAAAATAAAATAATATGGGGCCGAGGAGGATATAGTGAGTAAGGATAAGAAACAGGAGCTGAAATACAATGAACCATGGATAATGCAGAGAGCGGATCCGTATGTAATCAAGGCACAGGATGGCTTTTATTACTTTACGGCATCGATTCCGACCTATGACAGAATTGCACTCAGACGCGCACATACACTTGCAGAACTTCCGCAGGCCGAAGAGGTAACCATCTGGAAAAAGCATGAAAAAGGACCGATGGGAGATCACATCTGGGCGCCTGAACTGCATTTTGTCATGGGTAAATGGTATATCTATTTCGGCGCCGGTGATGCGGAGAACAAATGGAATCTGCGTCCGTATGTACTGGAGTGTCAGGGAAGTGATCTTCTGCATGATCCATGGGTGGAAAAGGGAATTCCGGCCCGGGCACAGGGAGATGAGTTTTCATTCACTTCTTTTTCACTGGATGGGACAGTATTTGAGAATCACGGAAAATGGTTTTATATCTGGGCGGAAAAAACCGGTACGGGAAAGATGATTTCCAATCTGTACATTGCGGAAATGGTCAGTCCGTATGCACTCGGGACGGCACAGGTGCTGCTGACAACGCCGGATTATGACTGGGAAAGGGTCGGCTACTGGGTAGATGAGGGACCGGCAGTCATTAAACGCAATGGCAGAGTATTTGTGACGTTTTCATCAAGTGAAACAGGAATTTCTTACTGCATCGGAATGATGACAGCGGATGAAAATGCGGATCTGCTGGACCCGCGTTCCTGGGAAAAGTCCAGATATCCGGTACTGCAGTCAGACCCGGAGAAAGGAATATACGGTCCGGGGCACAACAGTTTTACGACAGATGAAAACGGAAATGACATTATGGTATATCATGCAAGGATAGAAACGGAAATCATTGGGGATCCACTCTACAATCCGAACCGTCATGCCATGCTGATGCCGGTCAGATGGGGAAAGGACGGCGCACCGGTTTTTGAGTTTTCATGATTATTATAATAAAGAGAGGCAAAGCAATCTGTTAATACAGTATATGCGTAAAAAGGGGTAGGAAATGATACAGAAAAAGAAGGCTGTTATCGGGATTCTGGCGGCAGCAGTGGTTGCAGCAGGAGTCTGCGGGGGAATTTATCTGAACTTTGACCGGATTTTTCCGGAAAAGATCAGCAGTGATTTTAAGGTCAGTTATGACGGGATCAAAACAGGAACAATCAAGGCAGGCGCATCGGTACATGATCCGTCAATTCTTAAGGCGGACGGAAAATATTATATTTACGGTTCACATATGACGGAAGCTTTTTCCGATGATCTCAGGAACTGGACCTATTACGGAAACGGCTATTCCAAGACGAATCCGATTTTTGACAACCTGTTTGACAAGGCAGGACATGTGTTTGACTATGCAGGCAGTAAGAATTCAGTGATACCGACAGATGACAGACACTTTCATGTCTGGGCACCCGATGTGATATACAATAAGGCACAGAAGAAATATTTCATGTATTTCTGTACTTCGTCAACATGGAATGCATCCAATCTGTGTTATGCAACCAGTGATAAACCGGAAGGACCCTTTGCATGGAAGGGCGCACTGATTTATTCCGGGTTCACACAGGGAACGATTGAAAAGACGGACGTCCTGAAATATGTCGATAAGGAAACGGCAGAAGATACCTATATTACAAAGTCCAATGAGTACAATTTCAATGAATATCCGAATGCAATTGATCCTACCACATTTTATGATAAGGACGGAGGAATGTGGATGGTATACGGCTCCTGGTCCGGCGGGATCTATCTGATCCAGCTTGATCCTGAAACCGGCGAAGTCATTCATCCGGAGGCTGATCCTGAAAACAATGTGGATGCCTATTTCGGAAAGCGTCTGATCGGTGGAAAACACAAGTCAATTGAAGGCCCGTATATTCTGTATGATCCGGACAGCGACTATTACTATCTCTATGTTTCCTACGGATCGCTCTCCAGAGAAGGCGGTTATCAGATCCGTGTGTTCCGTTCGAAGACAGTGGACGGCGATTATGTGGATATGAACGGAAAGAGCCCGCAGCTGGATACTGCGGATCACAGCGCATACGGTCTGAAGCTGTCCGGCAATTATTTCCTGCCTTCACTTGAAAAGGCATATATGGCGACCGGCCATAATTCGGCTATGATTGATGAAGATACCGGTAAAAAATATATCTGCTATCATACCAGATTTGATAACGGCTCGGAAAATCATGAACCGAGGGTGAAACAGTATTTCCTGAATGCGGAGGGCTGGCCGTGCATGCTGCCGTATGCAACGGATGGAGAGAGCATCTCCGAAACCGGATATGAGAAAAAAGACGTGACAGGCGAATACTATGTGATCAATCAGGGAACTGCAATTGACAAGAATATTGCTCAGCCGATCAAACTGGTTCTTTCTGCAAGAGGAAAGGTATATGGCGACGGTATTACCGGAACGTGGACCATGAACAAGGGAACCTGTGATATGACCCTGACCTGTAAGGACAAGACCTACAGCGGCATCTTCTGCAAAATGAAAGATGAAGCGGGAACGGATGTCATGACGTTTTCTGCTGTCGGCGGAAACGAAAGTGTCTGGGGCGTAATGTATAATTGAGAGCAGAAAATAAGGCTGCGGTGCATCGTACTTTGATGCATCGCAGCCTTATTGTTATTTGTTTTCTGTGCAGGTTTTTATGTTATTTGTTTTCCGGCGGAGTCAGCGGACTGTAGCTGATCCTGACATTGATGTCCTGATTGTAGTTACCGAAGGACTTGCCGTAAATCGTCAGGCCGCCGACATGCTCTGCGGTATCGGGAACAGCCATTTTCAGCTTGATGCTGCTCTTGGAGGTCAGGCTGAACCGGTCAATGGTGACACTGCTGATCTGCAGACCGTCGATATAGGTTCCCTGATGATTGATGACGAGCATTTTCAAAAGGCCGTACTGATTCCAGTTCGGGAACCACCAGTCGGGAGTAAAGATACCCTTTACATCCCCGAAGTCTCCGGGAGATGTCCAGATCCCCAGAAAGACATCATTCAGATAAAAATAGATATCCGAAGGCCATATATTGTTGACACCGGGAGCTTCGGAACTGAGCTCGGCGGAAATGCACAGCTCATCAATTTTCTGCGAGAACGGAATGAAATTCGGAACCACATATTCTACATATCCCTTGGTGAACCAGAGAATATCGGCGTCATATCTGTCGGGGTGGGAAAAGTATCTGGTATCATCCACCTGACCGATGATCTTGCTTGCAGAAGCAAGGCCGCATGTCGGATAGACTTCATAATCAGAGAACAGTCCGACCTTGATGGAGGTGGTGTATACGTCTTCATCCTTTTCCTGATTCTGCAGATCAATCAGAATCTTATCCAGATGAACGGAACAGATTTTCTGATTGCCATGCCCGGAAGTTTCACTGGATACGGTAACGATTCCACATTCCTCCAGCTTTTTGATATGACTGGTAAGTGCGCCGTTCGTGATGTTCAGGCGACTTGCAAGCTCGTTCATGTTCATACCGTTGTTTTCCAGCAGAATTCTGACAATTTCAATCCGGACTTCTGAACCCAGAGCCTTAAAAAGCTCAAGTCCCTCGGGAAGTGATTTGATGTGCAGCATGTGAAATCTCCTATATTATTTTAGAATTAATGGTGCGGGTGTCAAAAGCACCTTTTGACACTTACGTTATATGTTATAATTTTAACATTTATTAAAATAGTTCAACATAATTGATTCTACACCTAAAATAAAGACAACGCAACAGTAGAAAAAAGCCGGTTTCATGGCATTCTTATGAATTACGGGAAATATATTTTAGCAAAACGAAAAATAGTTTTAAAAAAACAAAAATATATATTGACACCTTATCTATCCAATTGTATATTTAATACATAAGGAATCACTTTTCAAAAAGAAATATATACAAATCGACAGAAGCAGGTGTTTGATATCTGTTGAAAAACTATATTATTTTTGAAAACAGTTTCCAGATAACAATACAACTTGTACAAATGAACAAGTACAAGGGGGTTACAGAAAAAGGAGGAAGAAGTTATGAAGAAGAAGTTAATCAGCGCTGTTCTCTGCGGCATGATGGCTGCTTCCATGCTGGCTGGCTGCGGGGATATCGAGACAGCAAGTGAACCGGCAAGCGACAGCAGTGATTCAGCAGCAGTTGCAGATGATGCCGCAAGTGCAGCATCTGGCGAATCAGCAGCAACAGATGCAGCAGATTCTGCATCATCAGAGGCAGCACCTACAGCAGTTACCACAGCAGGTGATCCCAATGGTACACACATGGAAATGTGGTCTTTTGTTGAGGCACATAACAATTTCTATGCGAAGATGCTGGATCAGTGGAACAAGGAGAATCCGGACAGAACACTGGAAATCACATTCACCACATATCCTTATGGCGATATGCACCAGAAACTGCTGATGTCTCTGCAGACAGGCGAGGGTGCACCGGATCTGTGTGATGTTGAAATGGGACAGGTTCCGAATATTTATGAAGGTCTTGATACATGGCTGTATCCTCTTGATGATGCAATGGCTCCTTACAAGGCTGATATGCTTGCATCACGTCTGGATGCCTACAAGGGTTCTGACGGCAAGCAGTATGGCGCTCCGTTCCATGTAGGTGCTACAGTAATGTACTGGAACATGGCAGAACTTGAGAAGTACGGTATCACAAAGGACGATGTAGACGCAGTTACCACATGGGATGATTACACCGCTCTTGGTAAAAAATATGTTGCAGCACGCGGAGAAGACGGGAAATTCTTCACATCCGTTGATACAGGCGGTACAGACTGGATGTGGCTTGCAATGGCTGAATATGGCGAAGACTGGACCGGCGGATTTGACGGAACAGCAAATGTACAGCTTGATTCTGTAAAGAAGATGCTGACAATGCAGCAGGGATGGCTTAAAGATAAGGTTGCCGAGGTTTCACCGGATGGACATGTCGATCTGGAAGCTGGCTATCAGAACATCCTTGATCACAATATCGTTTCCTTCCCGAAGGCACTGTGGTACATGAGCAGATTCATCAACTACATGCCGGAAGAAAAAGGCAACTGGTATATCACAAAGTGCCCTGTATTTGAAGCAGGACAGAAGTGCTCCGTTGGTATCGGCGGAACAGGTACCGTTGTTACACAGCAGTCCAAGGATGCAAAGCTTGCAGCAGATTTCCTCTGCTTCGCAAAGATGTCTCCTGAGGGCGAGCAGTCAATCTGGAATGATCTTGGATTCGATGTCTGCAATACATCACTCTGGACAGATGACAAGTTTGCACACGACAAGACCAACCAGTACAATGCATTCTTCCAGAACTATCCTTATGATGTTCTTGCCAGCATCAAGGATCAGATCGGTACAGTCATGACTGTAAAGATCAGCCCGACCATCAATGAGCAGATGTGCACAACCACATTGAATGAAGTACTTGAAGACGGCACAAGCGTAGATGATGCACTCAAGGAAGCTCAGGATGCAGTAGAGCTTGAAGAGTAATCTTCACAGGTTTACAGATTAACAGAAACAGTTGAAAAGGGAGGGGTCCTTTAAGGCAGCCGGAAGCAATAACTGCTTGCAGGGCACCTCCCAATCATAAGGTAAAGAACCATTTTATAAATTTTCGGCTTTAACGGGTGCGCTGTCCTTGCGATAACACCTGAACTGCTTCAGATTATAAGGAGGGTGTGAATATTATGAAAGTAAAGAAATTCTTATATTCGCAGAAGACGGCACCATATATTTTTGCGTTGCCTTTTATACTTAGTTTTATCATATTCTGGATCTATCCGCTGATTTCCGCTTTTGTCATGAGCTTCCAGGATATCGGAGCGATTTCTGTCAAATTTGTCGGATTCAAAAATTATGGGAAACTGCTGAAAGATACTGTTTTCCATACTGCAATTCTGAACAGTTTTGAATACATGCTGTTCACCTGTCTGCTGTTGATTCCGTTCCCCATGCTCTATGCAGTACTGATGGACGGAAATCTGGTAAAGGCAAAGGGCCTGTGGAAAGCACTTCTGTATCTGCCGGCACTGACTTCTGTTGTTATATCCGGTACCTTATTCAGACTGATGTTCTCTGAGTACAGAACAGGTCAGATGAATGTACTGATGGTAATGCTGGGACTGCCTGCCATCAAATGGCTCAAGTCCAAGGTTACAAGTGAAATTGCACTTCTGATGCTTTGCTGCTGGAGATGGACCGGTGTCAATACACTGTATTTCATGTCCGGACTCAAGGCAATTGATAAATCTCTTTATGAATCTGCGGAAATTGATGGTGCTTCAGGCTGGCAGAGATTTAAATTTATCACGATCCCGCTGATCAAGCCTACCACCATTTATGTACTGACAATTTCAGTATATGCCGGTCTTTCCATGTTCCTTGAAAGCTTTATGCTGTGGGCCGGAAATTCTTCACCGAAGAACATCGGTCTTACAATTGTCGGATATCTGTATAAACGTGGTATTGAAAAAGATGATATGGGTTATGCCTGCTGTGTAGGTGTGGTACTGCTGATTATTGCACTTATTATTAACTTTATCCAGCTGGCACTGAATGGAACATTCAAGAAGGAGGACAGATAATCATGAGTGAAAAAAATTCTCCTGAAATGAAAAAAGGAATGCGTGTGAAACGCGGCATCGGCAGTTTTTTTGCAACGCTCTGGTTTGCACTGATCAGTGCGGTTATCATTTTTCCGGTATTTTCCGGATTCCTGGCTTCCTTCCGTCCCGGACGTGAACTGATCAGGCGTGGACTCAGTATCAACCTTGATTTCAAGACCATGAGCCTTTACAACTATCAGTATCTGTTTACACCGAATGCGGATTCTGCAAAATACTGGATGTGGTTCAAAAACAGTATGGTGCTGACTCTCGTAACTGTGGTACTGACACTGCTGATCTGCTATTTCATCGCATATGGTCTGACCATGTACGAGTTTCCGCTCAAGAACTTTCTGTTCTTCCTGGTTATTGCGACGATGATGGTACCGTTTGAAATTCTGCTGCTGCCTCTTTATAAGGAAATGACACAGCTTAAACTGATGGATACCCTTGCCGGTGTTATTCTGCCTGGCCTGTGCGGCGCTTCAACCATATTCTTTTTCCACCAGTATATGCTGTCTCTTCCGAAAGAACTGCTCGATGCAGGCAGAATTGATGGTGCCAATGAATATTACATTTCCGTGCGTATCATGATGCCGATTGTAAAGCCGGCATTCTCCGCAATGGCGATTCTGTGCGCAATGGGTGCATGGAATAACATGCTGTGGCCGTTGATGATCTTCCGCAGTGCCAGCAAATTCACACTTACAATCGGTCTGAATACGCTGCTGACACCTTACGGTAATAACTACGATGTCCTGATCGCAGGTTCCATGCTCGCGATTCTGCCGATCTTCGTCGTATTCCTTCTGTTCCAGCGTTATATTATCGATGGTATGACCGCCGGTGCGGTGAAGGGCTGAGTATTGCCTTTACTGTACCCGGAAATGCTTTTTCAGACATGAAACTGCAGCCGCTGCGCTTTGAAACTGTTCTTTTACAGAACGGCTTTCAGAAAACAGGGCTGCAGTTTTTTTACACATAATATAAGCATAAATTATGACTTATATAAATAATATTGATTTTACTTATAAAAAAGAATGTTGTATAGTATCACATGGTGACTGAGAAAAGAAAAAGTTCTTTTACCGGTCATGTGATTATATCGTATTCAATACATGCAATTACAAGGAGGAATTTTCTATGGTAAAGGCAGTTGTAGGTGCTAACTGGGGTGATGAAGGCAAAGGTAAGATTACCGATATGATGGCAGATGAGGCTGATGTCGTAATCAGATTCCAGGGCGGTGCCAATGCAGGACACACAATTGTGAACGATTATGGCAAGTTCGCACTTCATACATTACCGTCAGGTGTTTTCCACCAGAAGATCACCAATATTATCGGTAACGGTGTTGCGCTGAATATTCCGGTACTGATGAAGGAACTGAAGTCCATTACGGACAAGAACGTTCCGATGCCGAATCTTCTGATTTCCGACAGATGCCAGATCGTAATGCCTTATCATGTACTCTTCGATCAGTATGAAGAGGAGAGACTCGGCGGCAAGTCATTTGGCTCCACCAAATCAGGAATTGCTCCTTTCTATTCAGATAAATATGCCAAGATCGGATTCCAGGTGAATGAACTCTTTGATGATGATCTGTTAAAAGAGAAGGTGGAGAGAGTTCTTGTCATGAAGAACATTCTGCTGGAAAGCCTTTATCACAAGCCGACAATCGATGCTGCAGAGATGATGAACACACTGCATGAGTACCGTGATATGGTAAAGCCGTTTGTTGCGGATACAGCTCTTTTCCTTGACAGGGCATTAAAAGACGGCAAGACGATTCTCCTTGAGGGACAGCTGGGAACAATGAAGGATCCTGATCACGGAATCTATCCGATGGTAACCTCTTCCTCCACACTGGCAGCATACGGTGCAATCGGCGCAGGTATTCCGCCTTATGAGATTAAGGAAATCGTTGTTGTCAACAAGGCTTATTCTTCTGCAGTAGGTGCAGGTGCATTTGTATCCGAGATCTTCGGTGATGAAGCAGATGAACTCAGAAGACGCGGTGGTGACGGCGGTGAATACGGCGCTACGACAGGACGTCCCCGTCGTATGGGCTGGTACGACTGTGTAGCCAGCAAATATGGTTGCAGACTGCAGGGTGCTACTGATGTTGCGTTTACCGTACTGGATGTACTCGGCTATCTCGATGAGATACCGGTATGCGTAGGCTACGACATCGATGGCAAGGTCAGCACAGACTTCCCTGTTACGCACCTTCTCGAGAAGGCTAAGCCGGTTTATAAGACTCTTCCGGGCTGGAAATGTGATATCCGCGGTATCAAAAAGTATGAGGATCTTCCGGAAAACTGCCGTAAGTACATCGAGTTTATTGAGCAGGAAATCGGTTATCCGATCACCATGGTTTCCAACGGACCGAGCAGAAGCGACATTATCTATCGTAGAGTCCGCTTTCAAAGTAATAGCAGTAATGAAACAGAGAGGCAGGTTCACGTGTGTGAACCTGCCTCTTTAAGGGAACGGATTTCTATTCTGCTGAAGCGGGAGCGCACCGGCAGCATTCATCCAGCAGCTTCATGGCAACATCGAATTTGCTCATGACAGGGAGGGATGTTCTGTGCGTTCCGGTAATAATTGTAACAACATTGGTATTACCGGCAAATCCGGCACCTTCAACCTTGATGTTATTGGCGACAATAAGATCAAGGTTCTTTTTTTGCAGTTTTTGTGCTGCACGGACTTCAAGATCTGCGGTCTCCATGGCGAATCCGCATAATACCTGGCCATCCCGCCTGTGGTCTCCGAGAAACTGCAGCGTATCGGGTGTACGCTCAAAATTGAGCTGCAGTCCGCCATCTTCCTTGCGGATCTTCTCCGAAGCAGCATGATCCGGGCGGTAATCTGCTACGGCTGCCGCTGCAATCAGAATATCCTGTGCATCGCTGATGGCAGTCACTGCATGGAAAAGATCTTCTGCGCTTGTGACGGAAATCATTCTGACAAAAGGAAGAGGAGAAAGAGCGGTCTGTCCGCTGACGAGTGTCACATCCGCGCCTCTGAGCATGGCAGCTCTTGCAATGGCATAGCCCATTTTTCCGCTGGAATGGTTTGTGATGAAGCGGACAGGATCAATTGCTTCCTGGGTAGGACCGGCGGTTACGAGAACTTTTCTGCCGGCAAGGTCGTGAGGAAAGGCAATGGCGCGCAGTATCTCTTCCAGAATCAGATTTTCGTCAGGAAAGCGGCCCCTGCCGGTATCACCGCAGGCAAGATAACCGGAGGCGGCGTCCATGATATGAAAGCCGTGTGCAGCAAGATACGCCATATTTTCCTGTGTAATGGCATTTTCGTACATCCTCGTGTTCATGGCAGGTGCGATAATTATCGGACAGGTGCAGGCAAGATAAGTGGTTGTCAGCATATCGTCTGCGATACCGTGTGCAAGTTTGGCAATGACATTGGCAGTTGCAGGAGCAACAAGGGCGATGTCTGCTTTTTTGGCAAGAGAGATGTGCTCTACGGAAAATTCAAAGTTCCGGTCAAATGTATCAATGAGACACTTATTGCCGGTCAGCGTTTCAAAGGTAACCGGGTTAATGAAATTGGTCGCATTCCGGGTCATGATGACATGAACATCCGCATGTTGTTTTTTTAAAAGACTTGCAAGACAGGCTGCCTTATATGCGGCAATGGAACCGCTGACACCCAGGAGAACTGTTTTTCCCGTTAACATGATATTAGCCTCATTTCTGCAGTATGACTGCATGATTCTTCATGCTTGATATTTTTTTAACTATCTTTGCCAAAAATTATTTACGACAGAAAACTGAAATGATATACTTGCGTAGAATTGTATTGTATCCCTGTGAAAAAATCAAGGGAACGACAACAGGAGGAAACTAAATATGGGAACAAAGAAGGACACACGTTGGATGACAGGCGTGGCGCTTATGATGGCGATCGTCATTTTGCTGGCGAATACACCGCTCGGAATGATTCAGCTTCCGATTATCAAAGCGACTACAGTACACATTCCGGTAATCCTTGGAGCAATCGTACTCGGGCCGATGGCAGGGGCGATTCTGGGTATGACTTTTGGCATCTGTTCGCTGATCAGCAACACGATGGCTCCGACATTATTATCTTTTGCTTTTTCACCGTTTCTTGCAACATCATTTTCGGGAATCTTAAAGGCACTCTGGATCAGCGTCGGCTGCCGTATTATGATCGGCGTTGCGGCGGGATGGCTCTGGATTGCACTCCGGAAGATTCATCTGCCGCAGATTCCGGCACTGATGATTACCGGATTTACAGGTTCCATGGTGAATACAGTGATGGTTATGGGCAGCATTTATGTGCTGCTGGCTTCGCAGTATGCAGCGGTTAAAAATGTTGCACTGGGTGCGGTTTTCGGGCTGGTCATGGCAACGGTCGCAGGTTCCGGTGTTCCGGAAGCCATATCGGCGATGATTCTGGTGAGTGTCATCGGCAGGGCGGTGCTTGGGGTATACCACAGCGCGGCATTTCAGAAGCATATGGGAAAAGACGGGCAGAAAGCGGCCTGATTCTATCTATTGATAACAGAGGTCTTCATATATGATACTGGCACTTGATATCGGAAATACAAATATTGTGATCGGCGGAATAGAAAACAGAAAATTTGTGTTCAGAGAGCGGATTGCAACAGATCTGCAGAAAACGGAATTTGAATATACAGCGCTTCTGATGACCATGCTGCAGATGCATGGAATCGGGGACGGGCAGGTGACAGGTGCGATTATCAGTTCGGTCGTTCCGCAGGTTACTGAACATATCAGAATGGCAATCTGCAGGACGGCAGGCTGTGAAGTTATGATCGTGGGACCGGATATGAAAACCGGCCTGGCGATTCAGATGGATCATCCGGAACAGGTGGGACGTGACCTGATCGTCGGGGCAGTGGCAGGATGTGCGCAGTTCAGCCTTCCGCTTGTCGTGATTGACATGGGAACAGCGACCACACTTTGTGTCATTGATGGACAGAAGAATTACATTGGTGGTATGATTATTCCCGGACTGGGTATTTCCATTCAGGCATTGAGTGACAGAACTGCACAGCTTCCGCATATTGACCTGACAGAGCCGGCACGGCTGATCGGTAAAAATACCGTAGAATGTATGGAAAGCGGTGCCATGTACGGTACGGCGTCCATGCTGGACGGCATGCTGGACCGGATCGAAGGGGAGATCGGCGGGAAGATAACGGCAGTTGCCACAGGAGGACTCGCAGGCAGCATCATTCCGCTGTGCCGCAGGGAGATTACCTTTGACGATGATCTGTTGCTGCGCGGACTCATGATATTGTATGAAATGAACAGGTGAAAAGAGCATATATGGCAGATTTGAAAAAAAATAACGGCAAGGATACAGACAGAAATACAATTCAGAAAGATGCAAAGCGCAGAAATAAACTGAATCCAAAGCAGATTGCTGCATGGATCGGCATTATTCTGCTGGTACTGTTATATGTGGGACTTCTGGTACAGGCGCTGACCTTCGGCCCGGATGCGGGTCAGATTTTCATGTCGGCCCTGACCGGAACGATCACGATTCCGATTGTGGTATGGCTTTTTATCTGGGTATACGGTGTGTATGCCAGAAAGCATACGATTGCGTCACTTGATGCGATGACGAGTGATCAGATGCATGATGAAGACGGCAATGTGATTCGTACACAGCCGGAAGGAAAGATCAGGACGGTGATTTTTGATATCGGAAATGTTCTCGTCAATTTTGACTGGAAGAACCTTTATCTGAGCAAGGGGAATTCTGAAGAAATGGCAGAACGCATGGCTGCAGCATCCGTTTATGACAGCGACTGGAATGAATATGACCGGGGCGTATTGACAGATGAGCAGATTCTTGACTCTTTTGTGGAAAACGATCCTGAAATCGAGACGCAGCTGAGGACAGCACTTGAGAATATGAAGGGGATGATAACCTTAAGACCGGAGACAGTTCCCTGGATCAGAGCATTGAAGGCACAGGGGTATCAGGTACTGGTACTGTCCAATTTCTCACACAAGGCACTGAAAGACTGCAAAGAAGATATGCGCTTTCTGGATGAAGTGGATGGCGGTATCTTAAGCTATCGTGAGCATCTGATCAAACCCGATCCGGCGATTTATCAGCTGCTGATGGAAAGATATCAGCTGGATCCCGATGCATGTATCTTTATTGATGATACAGAGCCTAATGTGAAGGCTGCCGCTGCACTGGGCATTCATGCGATTCATTTTGAATCCAGGCAGCAGGTGCTTGCAGAAATGGCTGCACTTGGCGTCGCGGCGGATGAGCAGTAAGCAATGCAGTAAATTATGATTTCCCCAGAATCAGTTCCAGGAGTCTTGCCGCAGCAACAGACAAAGGACGCGAGTTGTCTGTTACCACGCAGAAGCTTCTGTGCGGGATCATTTCGTGAAAGCGGAGTTCGAAGAGAACTCCGCTTTTTATATACTCATCTGCGAAGTCACGCACGACGCAGCCGATGCCGAGGTTGCGAAGCGTGAACTGTACGATCATGTCGCTGGTGGCGAGTTCAAATTCCGGATGAATGGTGACACCCTTTTTTTTCAGAAACCGGTCAATATAGGTACGGGTGCTGGTGTTGCCCTCAAGGGAGATCATCGGCAGCGACTCGAGATCCTGAAAATCCAGCATATGGTTTTTATACTGCGTGAAACGGCGCCCGGCAATGAACGTGTCGGAAATTTCCCGTACTTCAGCAGATTGTATGCCGGGTTTACTTTCAAACGGTGTGGATACGATACCGAAATCAATCCGGTCATCTTCCAGATAGCGCAGCGTTTCCGGTGTGGGTCCGTTGGTGACAGTCACCTTGATATTCGGATACAGTTCATGAAACTGTTCAAGGTAGGGCAGCAGGAAGAAACGCAGTGTCATGTCGCTTGCACCGACGCGGACTTCTCCGGCATCAAGATGCAGCATCTGTTCAAGACGGTGCTCACCGAGTTCGATCTGCTCATAGCCTTTGGATACGTATCCGTACAGAAGTTCACCTTCAGCGGTCAGTTTCATTCCACGGGCAGTCCGGCGGAAAAGACTGGCGCCGAGTGCGTTTTCAAGCTGCCGGACAGACTGGCTGACAGCCGGCTGTGAGATGGACAGCTGATCGGCGGCAGCGGTGATACCGCCGCATCTGGCTACATAATAGAAGACTTTGTAATATTCAAGATTGGATGTCATTGCAACTCCTTAAAAAATATATTGACAGGTACTTTCGTACGTGATATATTAACTGATGTTTGATAACAAAGCAGAGTATCCACTCTCACCCTATGGCGATTGCTGATAGGCGTTCATATTTTCAGACGACCTGCGGAACATTGCTCGTGATGCAGATCATGGTTTGATTATAAGGTGGATACGATTGCGTGTCCACTTTCTTTTTTATGTTCGGAGGTATAAAACCATTAGCGAATTATTTATTAATGAGCAAATCAGGGACAAAGAAGTACGTGTCGTAGGACCCGATGGAGAAGCTCTTGGAGTCATGTCCATTCAGGATGCGAGAAAAGCAGCAGAAGATGCCGGAGTTGATCTTGTAAAGATTGCGCCGAATGCAAAACCGCCTGTATGTAAGATCGTAGATTACGGCAAGTATAAATATGAGCAGCTTCAGAAAGCAAAGGAAGCCAAGAAAAAGCAGAAAATCGTAGACATCAAGGAAATCCGGCTTTCACCCAACATTGACACAAACGATCTCAATACCAAGGTCAATGCAGCCAAGAAGTTCCTTTCCAAAGGAAATCGTGTGAAGATCACACTTCGTTTCCGCGGACGTGAGATGGCACATATGGGTGCCAGTGTTCATATCCTGACAGATTTTGCTGCAGCAGTTGCAGATGTTGCGGTTGTTGAGAAACAGCCCAAGGTTGAAGGCCGCAGTATGACAATGTTTTTAGCTGAGAAACACTAAAAAGAAGCACATGTAAATCACAGAAATACAGGAGGATTTAATTATGCAGCACAAAATGAAGACCAACAGATCTGCTGCCAAGCGTTTTAAGGTGACTGGCACAGGTAAGTTAATGAGAAACAAAGCGTTCAAACGCCATATCTTAACCAAGAAGTCTACAAAGAGAAAGAGAAACTTAAGACAGCCGGCTATGGTTGACCATACGACAATTCAGAACATGAAGAAGATTTTACCGTACATGTAATTTTCGGCCGGTGAAGAAATTGATTAGGAGGATATAATAATGGCAAGAGTTAAAGGCGCATTAAATGCCAAGAAGAAGCATAATAGAGTATTAAAGCTCGCTAAGGGTTACAGAGGAGCAAGATCCAAGCAGTACAGAGTTGCCAAGCAGTCTGTTATGAGAGCTCTTACATCAGCATTTGCTGGACGTAAGCAGAAGAAGAGAGATATGAGATCCCTTTGGATCGTTCGTATCAATGCAGCAGCAAGACTGAATGGTCTTTCCTACAGCAAAATGATGCACGGCCTTAAGATGGCTGGTGTTGACATCAACAGAAAGATGCTTGCAGAACTTGCAGTAAACGATGCAGAAGGTTTCAAGACCCTTGCAGAGCTTGCAAAGACAAAGATTGCATAATTAAATCTGATATTCGGATTTGAATAAAACAAAGAGGTTCCGTGAAAACGGAGCCTCTTTTTGCATTAATCAGCAGAGCCTGTTTTCAGAAATTGTTATAAAAAAATATGGTTACAGACCGATATAAGATATGTAGAAGTGTAATGATATTTCTTTCTGTTTATGGAAAAACGGTGAGGTGTGACATGACCATAAATCGTATCGGCAGTTCAGAAAATACAACGGCGTATAACGCAGCGAATCTGCAAAACGCATCAACGGATGCTTACACGAAGAATATTCAGCAGCAGATTGCAAATGCACAGAAAGAATTACAGGATCTGTCTTCGAATGATAAAATGTCTGAGGAAGACAAGATGAAAAAACGTCAGGAAATTCAGCAGGAAATTATGAGCCTCCAGCAACAGCTGAGGCAGTACCAGATTGAACAGAGACAGGAGCAACAGGCACAACAGGCGCAAAATGCATCAGCGGATGATGTGCAGAATGACAGTAATCAGATTCAAAAATCAGAAGAAAGTAATAGCGGACTTTCAGGTGCAGGGATGCAGGCGATGATTTCTGCAGGGACTTCGATGAAACAGGCAAAAGTACAGGGCAGTGTGTACACAGAGATGGAAGGGAAAGCCGGTGTGCTCAGGTCTGAAATAAAACTGGATCAGAGCAGAGGCGCAGGTACAGAAAGGAAGGAAGCGGAACTGACAGATGTTACAGGAAGAATGCAGGGGGTCAGGCAGGCACAGATGTCGACGCTTGCAGATGCTTCTGACGTCATGGAGAAAGCGGCAAAGGCTGACCGGGCAGAATCAGCGGACACAGATAAGAAAGATGACTCTGCTGATGAAGCGAAGACCGAAGATAAGCAGACCGGAGAGGTTCATGTTGATATCAGACTGTGAAATGAGATCGGTCTGACAAATTCTGCTGAGAATATGGAATTATGTAAAACATTGATCTATAATAAGAGTTCCCTTCAGTACACATTGAATGGGAAATGAACAGAAGAAACAATAAGACGGCAGCAGGCATCAGTTGCCTGTAACGTTTACGTTTGTTATGGAAAGGAGCCGCTATGGCAGTACTGGAACAGCTGGAACCGAAAGAGGTGTTCCGCTTTTTTGAAGAAATCTGTCAGATTCCCCATGGTTCGGGTAATCTGCAGCAGATCAGTGATTATCTTGTAAAATTTGCAAAAGACAGAAATCTGGAGGTTATCCAGGATAAAGAACTGAATGTCATTATCAGAAAGGGCGGCAGCAAGGGTTATGAGGATCGTGAACCCGTCATTCTGCAGGGACATATGGACATGGTGGCAGTCAGTGATCCGGGAACGGATATTGATATGAAAAAAGATCCGCTGCGCCTGAAAACAGACGGTGAATACGTCTGGGCAGAAGGCACCAGTCTTGGCGGAGATGACGGTATTGCTGTGGCATATTGCCTGGCAATTCTGGATTCAGATACCACCCCGCATCCGCCGCTTGAAGTGGTCATTACGACCAACGAGGAGACCGGCATGGACGGTGCACGTGCCATTGACCTGTCAGGCCTTAAGGGCAGAAAACTCCTGAATATGGATAATGAGGAAGAAGGCGTACTTCTGACGAGCTGCGCAGGTGGCGGCAGATTCCACAGTTATCTTCCTGTCAACAGAATCAGAAGAAGCGGAACTTCCTATGAGATAGAGATTACGGGACTTCAGGGAGGACACTCCGGAGAGATGATCATCAAGGGACGCGGCAATGCCAATGTCCTGATGGGCAGACTGTTCATGGAGCTGCGTAAAAAAATTGATTTTTCTGCAGTAGAGCTTGAAGGCGGTGTTGCAGATAATGCGATTCCAAGAAGCGCAAAGGCAGTAATCGTTCTTCCGGAAGAAGTAGCGCAGGACCGGCTGATGGATGCTGTAAAGGCGTCAGAAGCAGACGTCCGTACAGAACTGGAACTCAAGGATCCCGACGTGAAATTCACCTGCACTGCAACAGGCAAGGGAACCTTTGACTGTCTGGATGAGACTTCCATGAAGCGGACGGCAGGGCTGATCTGCTCACTTCCGAATGGTGTACAGGCAATGAGTGCAGCAATTGAGGGACTGGTGGAAACGTCACTTAATCTTGGCATTATGAAGCTGGATAAAGAGCTTCTGACACTGGAGTTTTCAGTGCGAAGCAGTGTGGAAGCATCCAAGAATTTTCTCTTCCGCAGACTTCAGATCATTACGGAGGCATTTGGCGGACATCATGAAATTACCGGTGCATATCCGGGATGGGCGTATAAACAGGACTCAGAACTGCGCACGCATATGGTGAAAGTATATCAGAAGCTGTATGGGAAGGAACCAAAGGTAGTCGCAATTCATGCAGGTGTGGAATGCGGACTGTTCGGTGAGAAGATCAGCGGACTGGATTGTATTTCCATCGGCCCAGATATGCAGGATATTCATACAACCGGTGAGAAGCTTTCTGTCTCGTCCACAAAGAGAACCTGGGAATATGTAAAAGCAGTACTTCAGGATTAAAAAATTACTAAAAATGGACAAATTCAATCAAATGGATTTGTCTATTTTTTTATGTTTCAATTTGCATGCGCTGATGTTAAAATGGAAACGATATACAAAACCAAAGTTTCCCAGGAAACTTGATTAAAATTATTTCTGAGAGGGAAGGAAAATATCAAAGATGAACGAAACGCAAAAGAAAATCATGGAAACTGTCATTGTGGAATTCAACAAAAGAGGACTGAAGTTCACGATGGATGACATTGCAAAAGATCTTCATATGAGTAAAAAAACGATATATAAGGAATATGAGGATAAAGAGCAGCTGTTTGACCAGATGGTGGATTTCTGTTTTTCTTCAATTAAGGAAAGTGAAGCAGAAATACTGTCGGACAGTTCTCTTAGTACAGTGGAAAAGGTGTCCAGAATTCTGATTGCGCTTCCTGAGAATTATAAAAATATAGATTTTCGTATGATTTATCAGCTGAAGGATAAATATCCGACCACCTATGCCAAAATCGAGAAGAGACTTGAAAGCGACTGGGAGAATACAATCAATCTGGTAGAGCAGGGAATGAAAGAAGGAACGATCCGTAAAATGCCGATTGCCGTGTTAAAGGCAATGGTTGAAGCTTCCATTGAGAAATTTTTAAGCTCTGATGCACTGATTGAAGGAAAAATAGAATATAATGATGCGCTGCAGATCATGGTGGATATTGTAATGAATGGAATTGCGGCCTGACAGGGAAGGCAGCGGTCTGCATGAACGGTATGGGAAGGGGTTAACATGATTATCAGGAAGAAAAATATTTTTCTGCTTCAGACGCCGCATACATCGTGGCTGTTTCATATTCTGCCGTCCGGGCATCCGGAACATCTTCATTACGGAAGTACGCTGATTGGATCGCAGCTGTATGAAAGCCTGTCGGCAGGACCGGCGCAGGATGCAGGTGATATGCTGCTTCAGCTGGAGACGGCGCTGGAGGAAAAGCATATATATGGCGGCGGAAATATGATTGCCTATGATCAGGCACATACAAACCTGTGTCTGGAAGATCTGTGTCTTGAAATGTCTTCTTTCGGGAAAGGAGATATCAGAGATCCGTTTGTTGAGATTACACATCCGGATGGATCTTCAACCTGTGATTTCCTCTTTGAAAAGGCAGAAATTACAACAGGCAGAAAACCGCTGGAAACACTTCCGGGTTCATATGATGACGGAACGGATCAGGGAGCAGATTCGGTGCAGCAGCTGACCGTGACCATGTATGATCATGGTTACGGCGTGCATCTGGAACTGATCTATACGGTATATCCGGACTGTGATGTCATCACCAGAAGCGCCCGGATTCTGTATGATGGAGCGCAGGAAGACAGCGTTATCACGCTGAACCGCCTGATGAGTACACAGATAGATTTTCATGACAGCGGATACCGCTTCACTTCCTTCCACGGCAGATGGGCAGATGAGATGCAGCGCAGCGATGCACTCTGCATGGCGGGAAAAGTGGTAAATGAAGAACTGGCGGCGGGAGAGTCCGGCAGCAGATCCAATCCTTTCGTCATGATCAGCAGAGAAGGGACGAGCGAGGATCAGGGCGAGTGCTACGGTATGAACCTTGTATACAGCGGTAATCACTATGAAGCTCTTTCTTCAAACGGATATGACAAGAGTCGTTTTGTGTGCGGAATACAGCCGACGGGATTCTCATGGAAGCTTCACGGCGGAGAGTATTTTGAAGCACCGGAAGCAGTCATGACATGGTCGGATGAAGGCATGAACGGAATGAGCCGTCATATGCATGATTTTGTACGCAGGCATATTGTACGCGGAAGCTGGAGAGACAGGGAGCGTCCGATTCTGGTGAACAGCTGGGAGGCGTCTTATTTTAAGTTTACGCAGGCCAGTCTGTTAAATCTTGCAAAGTCAGCGAAAAGCGCAGGAATCGAGTTGTTTGTCCTTGATGACGGCTGGTTCGGTCAGAGAGACGACGATCACAGATCACTTGGCGACTGGACAGAGAATCTGAAGAAGCTGCCGGATGGTCTTAAGGGCCTTTCGGAAAAGATAAATGCACTCGGCATGATGTTCGGAATCTGGGTAGAGCCGGAAATGGTAAATGAAGACAGCGATCTGTTCCGTGCGCATCCCGACTGGGCGATCAGAGTTCCGGGACATGCACATTCCCAGGGACGTAATCAGATGCTGCTGGATCTGACAAGAAGTGAAGTACAGCAGTATGTGATTGATGCCATGAGCAAGGTCTTTTCCAGTGGCAATATTACCTATGTGAAATGGGATATGAACCGCATTTTCAGTGACACATATTCACAGGCGCTGGATGCGGACAGACAGCAGGAGGTTTCACACCGTTATGTCTGCGGTCTGTATCACTGCATGGATGAACTGACCAAACGCTTCCCTGATATTCTGTTTGAAGGATGCTCATCTGGCGGCAATCGTTTTGATCTTGGTATTTTATGCTATTTCCCGCAGATCTGGGGCAGTGATGATACAGATGCCGTCTGCCGCATCGATATACAGCATGGTTACAGTTACGGCTATCCTGCGTCCACGATCGGTGCACATGTATCTGCCAGCCCGAACCACCAGACACTCAACCGTAGCCCGCTGGAGACACGGTTTGAGGTTGCGGCATTCGGGTGCCTTGGCTATGAACTGAATCTGTGCGATCTGTCAGATGCAGAGAAAAAGGAAATTGCAGATCAGGTGGCCTTCTATAAGGAGTGGCGCCATGTCTTCCAGTTCGGTGATTATTACAGACTGGATAAAGACAGATGGATGGCCACGGAAAAAGATGGCAGCCGTGCGGCAGTCATGATGTTCAGACGTGAAAGCAGACCGAACCGGGATACGGTAACACTGACGGCAAGAGGACTGAATACGGATGCAGCATATCATCTGACAAACCGCTATGTAAATGTGGCACTCAAGGATTTCGGAAGTCTTATCAACAGCATGGATCTGCCGGTACATGTAAAGCAGGATGGCATTATGCATGATATTGCCAATCGTTTTGTTACGATTCATAATGAAGAGGAAAACATGACGGTTTCCGGCTGCGTTTTAAACGGCTGCGGGGTACGCCTGAAGCCTTTCTATGCGGGAACCGGATTCGGAAATGACGGCGGAGTCAGGGTGTGCCGCAGCGGAGACAGCAGAATCTACCTGCTTGAGGCACTCAGGTAAAACGGCACAGATTCTGACAGAGCACGACAAGGCAGGAACAAGGGAGGCTATGAATGAAGCAGATCACACTGGGAAGTACCGGCATTACCGTACCGCAGAATGCTTTCGGAGCACTTCCGGTACAAAGAGATGACATGGAGCTGGCAGTAAAGCTTCTGCGCCGTGCATATGAAGGCGGCATGAGATTTTTTGATACGGCAAGGGCATACAGTGACAGTGAAGAGAAACTCGGCAATGCGTTTGAAGGAATGCGGGAGCAGATTTATATTGCCACCAAGACCGGAGCGAAAACGCCGGAGGCCTTCCGGAAGGATCTGGAAACTTCACTTCATAACCTGAAAACGGATTATGTGGATATCTATCAGTTTCACTGCGCAGACCGTGCATATCGTCCGGGAGACGGAACCGGGATGTATGAATGTATGCTGGAAGCAAAAAAGCAGGGAAAAATCCGTCATATCGGCATTACCGCACATAAACTGCAGGTTGCCTTTGATGCAGTGGAAACGGGACTTTATGAAACGCTGCAGTTCCCGTTCAGCTATCTGTCATCAGAGAAGGAGATCGAACTGGTAAGGCGCTGTGCGGCTGCAGATATGGGATTTATTGCCATGAAGGGTCTTGCAGGCGGTCTGATCAATCAGTCGAAGCCGGCAATGGCATTTATGACGCAGTTCGATAATGTGCTCCCGATCTGGGGTGTGCAGAGGGAAACAGAACTTGAGGAATGGCTTTCCTTTATGAACGAAACACCGTCCATGACGCCGGAGATTACAGATTTTATTGAAAAGGAAAAAAATGAGCTGGCGGGTGATTTCTGCAGAGGCTGCGGTTATTGTATGCCGTGTCCTGCCGGAATTCAGATCAATAACTGTGCCAGAATGTCACTGATGCTCAGAAGAGCACCATCGAAGCACTGGCTGTCTGAAGAGATGCAGGCCGAGATGAAGAAGATTGAAGGATGTCTGAACTGCCGAAGGTGTGTGAGCAGGTGTCCATACGAACTGAATACCCCGGAACTGCTTCGGAAAAACTATGAGGATTATAAAAAAGTTCTGGCCGGTGAAGTTACAGTTTGAGAAATATTTATAAAATTTCATTCATTTATGTTGCGATATGCTAACAGACTGGTATAAAATGCTCCTGAGAACGGAAACAGAACTGGCGACGGCATGGAGGAAAAAGATGAGTCTGAGAGAAATTTTATTTGGCGAAGACGCCGCAAAGAATACAGATAATACAGTGAAAGAAGAGGAAACGAAGATGGAAGAAAATACAAAGGCAAATGAGAATACTGAAAATACAGAGGCAGGAAGCGATGAAGAAGTAACTACAGATATGCTGGTAGGTCAGATCATCAGCAAACATCCGTCAGCAGCACAGTTCCTGATGGACTGCGGCATGGAGTGTATCTTCTGTCCGGCTTCCCAGATGGAATCTCTTGGAGAAGCATGTGCAGTACACGGTATTGATGCAGATGAAATCTGTGCGGCATTGAATGAGAAGCTTGCAGCATACAAAGAGTGAGATGGTTTTCATTTAAAAAAGAGTTCCGGAGGGCAGAGGAAATGCTCTCCGGAACTCTTTTTTATGTGGTGTGTTCCGGTCCGCTTTGTGGGGGAACAGCATAATTCTTAAGCGGCGCTGACTGGCGTGAGAGGTATTCATCCCGGATATTCTGCTCCGTATTTTTTATCTCTGTCCAGAAATCACGTGCAGACAGACGCATGGCACCGGAACCATAGATGATGACCTGTTCTACGCCATCAGAAGTTGCAACAGTGACGCGGTGTTTCTTCTGCAGGTCATGTGCGGCCTTTTCGATATACTGGTCGGCTGTTTCAGCTTCTTTGGTATAGACGACATCGAGGTTATGATACTTCAGAACCTTTTCCTGTCCGCCGGATACGCGGTAGGCATCAAAGACCAGAATGACGGTTTCCCGCCGGTAGCCCTGGAAATTAGAGAGAATGTCCATCAGTCTGTCACGGGCGGCTTTCAGATCCTTGACGGCGAGTTCATGCAGTTCTTCTGAAGCGTAGAGCACATTGTAGCCATCCACCAGCAGGTATTCGGATACCGCCTCATGTTCTTTTGCAGAGGTCTGATATTTCGGATCACCGCCCGGCAGAGCATTCTGTCTGGAATCCGCGGTAGCGGACGCAGCGGTGCCATAGGTGCGGCTACGTTCCTTTGAAGCATCATAGCGCGGCTTAACGGGACCATAGGTGCGTTCGAAAATAGAAGAAAGTTCTTTTTCTGTCATCTGATAGTCATGTTCCCGTTCTTCATAGGAACGGTGATCCTGAAGGTTTCTGCTGTCGCGGCCGCGAAAGGCGCGGATGTCTTCTGTGCGGTATTCTGCAAGAACAGAATCCGCAGAAAGATCACCGTCAGCAGAGCCGGCTTCCTCGGATACGGGTTCCCAGCCGCTGTCCACATGCATCATACTGCGCACCTGGTCCCACGGAATAATGGTGCCGACGCCGTGCGAACAGAAGACAGAGGAGGACGGATTATTCGGGTCAAGGTCAGGCTGATAGCCGATCTGTTCAATGACTTCTTCCGGATTGTGGCAGGGCTCATATCCCTTTAAGGAGACGCTCAGGTGTCCTTCTCCGCGGGTATAGGAGACAATTTCCTCGGCGTAGTTTCCAAGGCAGGCGGCGGGAAGGGTACCGGTCAGAACAGACTTGCCGCCTGCTGTTTCCGGCGGGAGTGTTCTGGCACTCATACGCTGCAGGTCTGTGAGTGCCCTTCCGAGATTTTCAGAAGGCACCTCCAGACGGATGTCGAGTACCGGCTCGAGAAGAATGCTGTCTGCCATCATCAGTCCCTGACGGACGGCGCGGTAGGTTGCCTGCCGGAAGTCTCCGCCCTCGGTGTGTTTGATGCTGGCACGGCCTGCAATCAGCGTGATTTTCATATCGGTGATTTCAGAACCGGTCAATACACCCGTATACTTTTTTTCTTCCAGGTGTGTCAGCACAAGGCGCTGCCAGTTCACAGCGAGCTGATCGGGAGAGCAGTCCGCAGCAAAGGAAAGTCCGGTTCCGGGGCCTGTCGGTTCCATCAGCAGATGAACCTCTGCATAATGCCGGAGCGGTTCGAAGTGTCCGACGCCTTCCACCGGTGCGGCGATGGTCTCTCTGTAAACAATGGCGGAGGGTCCGAAATCAACTGACATGGAGAAACGTTCCTGCATCAGATGCCGGAGAATTTCCATCTGGACGCGTCCCATGACCTGCGCATACAGATCCCCGGTTTCTTCCTGACGGGTGATATGGAGCATCGGTTCTTCCTCTTCGAGGAGCTTCAGATTCTGATAGACCAGGAACGGATCTTCATCATCGGTCAGCAGGATCCGGCAGTTCAGGATCGGCTGCAGAAGTTCTGCTTCGCCGGAAGGTTCTGCGCCCAGACCGTCGCCTGCATGCGTTGCAGAAAGTCCGGTAACTGCGCAGACGGTGCCTGCAGGAGCCTCCTGAACGGCACTGAATCTGGCACCGGAATAGATGCGGATCTGATCGACCTTTTCAGGGATGGTGTCACGTACCTTCAGCGTACCGCCTGTTATTTTGAGCCAGGAAAGTCGTTTGCCGGTATCATCTCGGGAAATCTTGAATACACGGGCGCCGAATTCAACCGGATACACAGGAACCGGAATGCATGCGGAGAGCCCCTGCAGGAAGTGTTCTACTCCCTCCATTTTCAGTGCGGAACCGAAAAAACAGGGGAAGAGCTCCCGTTTCTGAATCAGACGGGAGACATCAGAAAGCCCGGGCTCCTGCCCTGCAAGGTATGCAGTCAGAAGACTTTCATCGCAGACGGCGACATCTTCCAGGAGACTTTCAGGAACCCTGCCGTCTTCATCAGAATTCCAGAAGGCATCGGCATCCGTAAAATCAGTAATATGACTGTTGAGGCCATCTTTCAGCTGTGTCAGAAGTGCGCTGCGGTCAGCACCCGGCTGGTCCATTTTGTTGACAAACAGAAAAACAGGTACGTTGTAGTGCTGCAGAAGACGCCATAGCACACGTACCTGTCCGTTTATGCCGTCTGCAGCACTGATAACCAGAATTCCGGCATCAAGTACCTGGAGTGTTCGTTCCATTTCAGGTGAGAAATCGGCATGACCCGGAGTATCCAGCAGCGTCATCTTTTTGCCAAAGGCTTCCAGTACTGCCTGTTTGGAAAAAATGGTGATTCCGCGTGACTTCTCCAGGTCATAGGTATCCAGAAAGGCGTCTCCATGGTCTACGCGGCCCTGTTTCCGGACCACACCGGACAGATAGAGAAGTCCTTCGGAAAGAGTGGTTTTCCCGGCATCAACATGTGCCAGAATACCCACGGTAAGATTGGTTTCATTCATGAGGATAATCCTTTTGCATCTGCAGCTGCATCTGCTGACGACGCTTCTGATTATTGACGGTCCATTCATCAAGCGTCATCGGTACGAAATTGGAATAAGCGCAGAAGCAGTTGATAATGTGATTTTTGTAAAATTTAGTGCCGCGGAAATTTTTGATATCGGCTTCCGCGCGTTCAATGATGCCCTGGGAGACCAGATCATCATGAATGTGTCCGTAGAGCATATATGAGCCGCCATGAGCATCATGATAGCAGACACTTGGATAATGGAAGAGGTTGACAACGCGGCTTTCATCATCGATTTCTGCATAGTTACGGATCCAGCCGAACATGGCCGGGTTGAAATGCGGATCCATGAGGAACATATCGTATTCGCCGGCGACGAGATATTTTTTGCCTGAGAGCTGGCTCAGAATCTGCATGGTCTGTTCTGCAGTACCGTCAGAAAAATCGCCGATGATAAATACTTCGTCAACCTGACTGACCTTGGCGTTCCATTGCCTGATCATAAAGGCATTCATCTGGTCGACATCCGGAAAACCGCGGTAGCGGTAGATCGGAAGTGTGGTATTTCGCTTGTTACGGGTACAGAAAAAATGTGTGTCAGCAATATAGTACTTCATGAATTTCCCCTCCGGAAAAAGATAGAGACACGTATGCAGCTAAATACCCTTTGATTATAACATATTTTTGAACTGTCATTAAGTATTATGATCATCTGTCCGGTTGACTTTAACGGGCACGGCGGAGATAATACAGAAGGGAAAAGGGGGGAAAAACATATGAGAGAAATCATGGCAATTGATGTCATACTGGATGAATGTCTGGAAGTGGAAGGACAGGGAGGAAAGGCCTGCATGATTCTGTTTCATGGTACCTGCGACTGCGGGCTGTTTCACGGCAGAATCCTGCCGGGCGGTGCCGATACACAGAAAGAGAAAAGCGGAGAACTCCGGACACTGTCTGCCAGATACATTCTGGAGGGGACAGATGCGGAAGGAAATGCCTGCAGAATATTCATAGAGAATAACGGAGCAGTGCAGAAGGACGGGCAGATCACAACGAAACCCCTGATTTACACGGACAGTAAAGCGCTTGCATGGCTGGAACAGGCGGATCTTACAGGGCATGTGCAGCCGGCAGAGCATGGAGTCAGAATCGGATTCGAAATGTAATTAATCATTGTAAAGAGCACAGAAGACGTCTCAGTCTGAGATCGTCATTCTGTGCTCTTTTGTCATCTGCAGACGTACATCGGCGACTTCCTCTGCAAAAGAGGACTGATGTGTTGCAATGATCATCATACGATCGGGAGATTTCAGTTCCCTGATAAAAGAGGTCACCCATTCCTGGCCCTCTTCATCAAGGCCGCTGATCGGCTCATCCAGAATCAGCACCTTGGGATCCATGGCCAGAACCGCGGCCAGAGCGCAGCGCTTCTGTTCACCGCCGCTTAAGTTAAACGGTGCACGCTGGCGGATATTCTCCAGATGAAGCAGCTGAATATAGCGTTCCACGCGGGCTTCAATCTCTGAATCCGGAAGTCTTAGCTGCTGCAGGCCGAAAGCAATTTCCTCTTCCACGGTCTTGCAGAACAGCTGAATTTCGGAGTGCTGGAATACAAAGCCGACCTGCTTATGGAAATCTTTGGAAAAATCCGGCTTCCGCATGGCTTTCTCCGTAATCTCCATGCCATTAAAGATATAATGACCGGAAGTCGGGAAACTCAGTCCGTTAAGAATACGGAAAAGAGTGGATTTGCCGCAGCCGTTCGGACCCTGCAGGCAATAGCATCTGCCCAGATCCAGATGGCAGGTGATATGGTCAAGTGCGCAGATTCCCTGCGCGGAATTATTCTGATAATGGTATGAAACATCCTGTAATTCAATCATTTTTTTCTCCGGAGTAATTTTTTTTCAGAGGAAAGGCAGTTACATTGCCTGCTGCGTATAGATAAACAAAACGATCAGCAGCGGTATCAGCATGGCATAGACCGCATCAGGCCGGCCAAAACGGGATCTGCGGTAAGAACGGTATTCCCCGTCAAAGCATCTGCAGGCCATGGCTTCCGAGGTCTCCATGGACATTTTCTGCGATCTGAGGAATGTTGTGCCCAGAATGCCGCCGGTGCCGGCAGTTTTCCAGTGATCCGGCCCGACACGACGAAGCGATACAGCTTCCAGAATGCTGTTGCTGTAACGACCCAGAATCACGAGAAAGCGCATGGTCATATCCAGTGTGAATACGAAGAGCTGCGGGAGATGCAGTGTGCGGAAGGCATCTGTCATTTTCTGCCAGCGGATGGAGTTCTCCAGCTGGGAAAGGATCAGCACAGATTCAAATACCTTCATGGATACCGTCAGAAGTGTACGCGGATGTCCCATGAAAACCGCCGGCAGCATCAGCACAAAACAGAAGAATACGGCAATCAGCACAGGCTTTAAGGTCTTCCATATGAATATCGGAGATTTCATGGAGAGCCATAAAAGTTCCGCGGCAATAATCATGATCACGAAGACGGCGTTTCTGGAGAGCGCACACAGAAGAACTGCAAGAAAAGCCACGGACAGCCGCAGTGCCGGCAGTATCCGCGACTGATCCGCAGTCTGATATTCAGAATCATTTCCGCAGATGCGACCGATCAGACGCATCAGCTGTAAATTCATGTTCAAACAGTGAGGTTCTCCTTTTTCGAATTTCCGGCAATACTGAGGAGTTTGAATACAATGATCAGTATTGCTGCGCCAATGACGGCAGAGAGAATATAACCGAGCCATTCCGGCATCCCTGCAAGAGAATAGTCAGGAATAAGGGAGGAATAGCTAAAACCGGACAGCATTCCGGAAGGCGTGAATCCGGCGCCGGTTGCAGCAATTTCATCCGTGCCCCATTCTCCCCATGCAGTACCCTCTGCAAGAAGCCCGAGCGGAGTCAGAATGACAAGAGCAGCCATGAGCAGCTTTAGCGGAAGCGTAGTCTTAACCGCGTCTGTGGAGCGCTTCATTTCCGGAGCTGCTTTTCTGACAAAGGTAAGGACGGCAGTTGTATAAACCACTTCAGCGATACCGAACAGCGTCAGGTGGCCCAGCATCATGGCCGGAATGGACACATTCAGTCCGTAGGGACAATACAGGGCATTTCCCGCAGCATCGCGGAACAGCATCGGCTGAATTCCGAATTCGATGGCAGCGGCCAGTGCAGCGGCATTGATTCCGACATAGGAACCGATAGCAGAACCGATCAGATCGGCATTTTTTCCTTTTACTCGTTTCGTGATCAGCTGCGCGACGGCATAGCCGACAAAAGGCAGGACAAACGCCATATTGAAGCAGTTGGCGCCAAAGCTCAGGATTCCGCCGTCTCCGAAGATGAGTGCCTGGATCAGCAGTGCGACCGTTACGGCAATGCAGGCTGCGTATGGCCCCATCAGAGAAGCGATGAGCGTTCCGCCGACAGCGTGTCCTGTGGTACCGCCCGGAATCGGGATATTGAACATCATACCCAGAAAGGAAAATGCGGCACCGACTCCCAGCATCGGCAGTTTGACTTTTGGAATTTCAGCTTTTACTTTTTTTATGGAAACAGTCCAGACAGGAACCATTGCGGCAGCCATGACTGCGCAGGTCTGCGGGCTTAAATAATTATCCGGAATATGCATGACAGACTCCTTGTTTTCATTACTTCTGTTTATTTTATTGCATCCCTAATTATACAGATGGGAAAAAAATTTTGAAGCCGGGGTGGGGGTTATTTTTACACTGCAGGCATGAAAAGAAATTTTACAATTAGCTAAAAAAACCGGAATAAAAAATTAAGTAAAAATTAATAATTATATTAGGCAATATTCGTTAATTTACTCCGATGATGTAAACTAAAATTAATGCTAATATTTCAGAAGGTCAGGAAATTAAAAATGGGAGGATTTGAGGAGAATGGCATTGAAGGGTATGAAAGAGAGACTGAAACGGGGGCTGGTGCTGGGGCTTGCATCGGCAATGTGTATGTCGGCTGCGGCACAGACGGGAATGACTGACATGACCGTATATGCCGCAGAGGATACTGCAGGTAAAACAGCAGATTCTGTGCAGGAAGAAGATGACAGCCAGGCGGCAGAAAGTACGGATGCGGCGGATGCAGCTGCCGGCAGCACGGTTTCGGGCAGTACGGTTTCGGACAGTACAGCGGAAAGCAGTCAGGCGGCAGCGGATAAAAAGACAGAGGGAGAAACCATGGCGGCGACGGCAGCAACTTCAGGCGTATCGCAGACAGACATCCCGGAGGAAGAGACAGCACTTGCTGCTTCTGTTTCCATGGCGACGTCTTCCGCTGCAGTATCCGGCACCGTGATCTATCAGAATGATATGAGCACACTGACAGGAACGGATGATAATCAGGTGGCCGATCTTGCCGACGGAAATCAGGCGCTTTGTTACAATGTGACATGTGACAGCAGCAAAGGATGGCAGGATCTGTTTGATTCAGGCAAAGGACAGGGGCAGTTTCAGCTTGATACACCCTATACGGGGACAATGACTTCTGCAAATCTCAGCTATGATATTTATCTGCCGGATGATGCGAACTTCAGCGGCAGTATGAAGGCACAGGCAGTTCTGAGAATCGGGAGCGGCTGGACATGGGTGAATCAGCAGACCTGGCCTGAATATACCATCGCGGACTTTAAAGAGGACAGCAGTACACCGGGATATAAGAAGATTACGGTTTCCATTGACATCAATAAATGTCAGACCTGGGATGGCAGCAAGGGCGCAAATGTGGACTTTGCCATGAAGGATCTGACACCGGTCGTGGCGCTGAATACACCGCTTGCCGGCTGTAACTGCGATTATTCCGGCAAAGTCTATCTGGATAATGTAGTGCTGACAGATACGT
>CAYMBY010000115.1:0-1996 GCA_964388815.1 uncultured Butyrivibrio sp.
ATAGGTACAGATGAAGATGACCATGACATCTCTCAGCTGTGTAAAATCCTGGCTCCTGTTGATGGTGTCCAGATCCACTGAACTCTGATAATATCTTGCGCGCTTCCCGATCGCCTTCTCCGGCTCTGTCTGCATCTCGATGTCATATCTGGTATCATCGCCCTTCAGGTAAACATCCAGCCTGATGCCGCGCACATCATATGCATTTTCAATCTGCTTCTCGGTTTCCGGGTACTCCACACGCGCAATTTCAATTCCAAGAATGCGCTCCAGAACCCCTTTACAGATCTCGGGGTCCGTCATGACCCGTTTGAACATAAAATCGTCCGAAAATTCCAGTTCTTCGTAACGCTTTGTTTTACGCAGTTCATTTCTAAATTCATTTCTTACTTCCAAGTGTTTCCTCCATCATTATAAATAATAAAAATACATTCTGCAACGCCATAAACAGGCGCCGCACACGAAAAAAGCTCATAAAAAAGCTCCTGTAATACGTCAGTTCCATAGCGTTGTGACAACAGTGAAAATCCGGGCGAAATGCCCACACGAAAAGCAGTGCCCAAAAGGCCTGCTTTCAGAAAAAGCGGAGCAGGTATGAAACCATACCTGCTCCATAGAAAAAGATAATACAAAATACCGGGTACTTCTGTCAATCTCTTTATGATATTTCCGTCTGCCCCACCGCATCAAAGCCTTGTCCAGGGCGTTTCCTCATTATCCTTGTAAGCCGCGCCAATTCCAAGCTGTCCGGCATATGTGTCCATTATGGAATCCAGTTCATCCAGCGATGTCATGGTAATCCCGTGTGATAAAGCAATTTCTGAGAACTGCTTTTCCTCCTCCGGGTGATCCGATCCAAAAACATAATAAACAGAGCCGTTAATCTCATACCGGCTTATATCAAAATGCCCATCGCCTGCGGCATCCTCACCGATTGCGGTTGCAAACTCAGATAATGATTCATTGATACCGCTCTGATCATTATAAAACTCCCAGCCGTAATTTATGGTCTCATATGACTGCAGCGCGACATAATCCCCGTTCGCATCAGGAACATAAACAGCACCGGAATGATCGCCTGCGCCGCTCGCTCCTCCGGTAAAAAGTACACCGTTTTTATTACAGGTACAGGATGAGCGGTAATACGAATCTGCACATGCCGCCATCTGCAGCTGCCCGTTCATCACGCTGAAGACCATATCGATGGAATCATTGCCGTTACCCGTATCAGAGCCTTCCTCCGGTGCCAGAACCATCTGCACCGCATACCACTCACCGGAAACATTCGGAACCGTCAGCGCCGCATAGGACAATGTATCCAGTTCATATTTCTCCCCATCAGACAATGACGAATTATATAAGGCAATCAGATCTTTCAGCGTATAGTCCTTATCTTTTTCCAGTTCAAAACTATAGCTTACGTCGTTCATCAAAGACGCCTTTGTATGAACCGTTCCGTTACCATTCGTAAAATCCCTGATCAGATCCACTGCGTTTTCACTGCCTGTCAGGCTCTCTGCCTGCGTGTCCGTTGCACATGCAGAAGTTTCCGTCATGGCCTGTGCCGCGCTCTTCGATACTTCCGCAGCCTCTGTTACAGCTCCTGTTGCACTCTCCGATATTTTTTCTGCAATGGGACTGCTTTCCGCCTGTGTCGCAGACCCGTTCTCCCCACAGCCTGCAAGTGACAGCACTGCAACTGCAAGTACTGTCATAACCATTATCTTTTTCAACATTTCCTCCATACCGAAGCACTTTATGTAAAGGCTCCCTGCTTTTTTTCGATAAAAATATCTCTGTCATTCAATTCCTGCAATCCGGATTATCACTTTGAATTTTTTCCTTCTGCTGTAAAAAGAAGTATAATGAGACTATGATACAGACGTCCAGAATGTGAAAGTAAGGAAAGGAGGATTATGATGTCATCCTTTGACTGGAACGGAAATGGAAAAAAAGACGCTGCTGACAATTTCATAGACTATCATATTATAAATAA
>CAYMBY010000116.1:0-10326 GCA_964388815.1 uncultured Butyrivibrio sp.
TTTTTTCTTCTGTTGCAGGTATTTATTTTGTTTTACAGACATTGATTTTTGGGATTACGCATCGACCGGCGCTGACGGCAATGGCAGTCATCTGTCTGTTCGGGAATATGCTGGCGTTTTATCTGACATACCGTAATCATACATTCAGTACCAGACTTTATCTGATTGCACTGACATTGATCTGGATTATTGGCTATGTTGGATTTCTCGGATGGGATCTCGGTGTACAGCACTTCCTGTTCATGCTGCTGGTTTTTGAACTTCTGACCAGTTATTCTGCTACGATAATCAAGGTACTGATGGCAGCAGGCCTGTGCGGCCTGCGGATTATTCTGTATGTATATTCACTTCGTCATGTTCCGGCAGTCGGCCTCGGCAGCACGGACAGCCTGCTTCTGCAGATAAGCAATACAGTTACCATTTTTGTCGCCATGACGCTTATGATACTGTATTTCAGTCATAATTCACTGATTATGGAAAAAAAGCTGATAGACTATAATAATAAAGTCAGAAATCTTGCTTCACATGATCCGTTGACGGGCTTGTGCAATCGCCGCGAAATTCTGTCATGGCTCAAGGAAAAAACAGAAGAAAACAGTAAACAGGATGGATTCCTGAATATTGTTATCGGGGATATTGATCTGTTCAAACAGGTGAATGATACCTACGGACATGATGCGGGGGATGAAGTATTAAAGGAAATATCAGAAGTGATGGAACGCTTTATGAACGGAAAGGGAGCTGCAGCCAGATGGGGCGGAGAAGAGTTCCTGCTGGTGTTTACTCAGGCGAATGGAGATATCTGCGCGGAACAGGTAGAAGAACTTCGCAGAATTATTGAAAAAAAGCAGATAAATTACCTGGGACAGCAGATCCGTATCACAATGACTTTTGGCATTCAGGAGCATCAGACCGGAGATCGTGTGGATCATACAATTACAAAAGCAGATGCAAAACTGTATACGGGAAAGAAAAAAGGGCGTAACAGGGTAGTGTTCTGAAAAATAACGCATATAATATGGATAAAAAGAGGAAATGGCCGGGGCCGTTTCCTCTTTTTATGTATGGAGTGCAGGAAAAAGGGCAGATATAATGAGAGCATGATCTCAGAGGTAAAACAATTATCCGTAATACGGGGTTTTATTATTCTGAAAATCAGATATAATTAACTTTCAAATATTTAAGCAAAAAGGGAGAGCAGAGTGAAGAAAATATTCAGGCAAAAACAACAGACAGACAATGTGCACAGCGGACATTCCGTTGCCGGAGGGATAAGCCTTGCCATTATCATTCTGGCAATATTGATTCTGTGCATGAACTCTTTCTACAATGTGGGAGAGCAGGAACAGGCAGTCATTACCATGTTCGGTCAGGTGCAGGGAGTGAAAAGTGCCGGACTTTATGCAAAGATTCCGTTTATTCAGAAGGTTCACAAGGTGGATACCACAACACATGGAATGCCGATTGGTTATACCGTGGATAAGGATGCGAATAAAGATTCGGAAGAAAGTGCATCCACGACTACTGTTGCGAATGAATCTACAATGATTACTTCAGATTTTAATTTTGTAAATATTGATTTTTATCTTGAGTACAGGGTAAGTGATCCGGTGAAGTATCTGTATGCCTCTTCCAATCCGGATTCGGTTCTGAAGAATGAGGCACAGGCATCCATTCGCTCAACAGTGGTCAACTATACGGTTGATGATGTCATTACTACAGGAAAAAGCCAGATTCAGGCCGAAGTCAAGGAAAAGCTGATTGCGGCACTTGCAGAGAATGATATCGGTATTCAGATCGTGAATGTATCCGTTCAGGATGCTGAACCTCCGACAGATGAGGTCATGCAGGCATTCAAGGCGGTGGAAACAGCCAAACAGGGCGCGCAGACGGCAGCAAATAATGCCAATCAGTATAAGAATGAGAAGATTCCTGCGGCAGAGGCAAGCGCGGATAAGATCACACAGGATGCGGAAGCCAAAAAGGAAGCAAGAATAGCAGAAGCGCAGGGTCAGGCAGAACGGTTTAACGAGATGTATGCAGAATACACCAAATACCCGCTGATCACCAAGCAGCGTATGTTCTATGAGACCATGGAGGATGTACTTCCGGATCTGAAGGTAATTATCACAGATGGAAATACGCAGACCATGTATCCGCTTGACAGCTTTTCAACACAGATGCAGACAACAGAGAATTCTTCTGATACAGCAGCATCCAGATAACGGGGAGAACAGAATGAAAAAAATAACAGCAGTTGCACCAAAGGTTTTGCTGACCATAGCGGTAATCGGCCTGATTTTTGTGATTGCAGGACCTTTTTATACCGTGCCATCCAATCAGTATGCAGTAATCATGCAGTTCGGTAAAATAGTGAGGGTAGACAGTACCCCGGGACTTAAGACCAAAATACCGTTTATTCAGAGCAAGACCTATATTCCGAAATCGGTTCAGATCTATGATATTGCACCATCAGATGTTATTACCAAGGATAAAAAATCAATGATTGCAGATGACTATATTCTCTGGGAAGTAACTGATCCGACAAAATTTGTGAAATCACTGAACGGATCCATTTCAGGTGCGCAGGACAGATGTTCTGTGGCGGCCTACAATGCGACCAAGAATATTATCAGCTCCATGTCGCAGGACGACATCATTGCAGCCCGCGGAGAGAAACTGACAGATATGATTACTGCAGATACGAACCGGAATATCGGGGAGTACGGCATAACGATTGTGAAGACGGAAATCAAGTCACTTGACCTTCCGGATGATAATAAGGAAGCTGTATATCAGCGAATGATTTCGGAAAGAAACAATATTGCAGCATCTTACCAGGCCAAGGGCGAATCAGATGCGCAGAAGATCAAGAATGAGACAGATAAAGAAGTCGCAGTTATGCAGGCAGAAGCAGATAAACAGGCGGCAATTCTCGAAGCACAGGGTGAATCTGAGTATATGAAAACACTGCAGAGTGCATATAATACAGAAGACAAGGCGGCTTTCTACAACTACACCAGAAGTCTGGATGCACTCAGAAATTCAATGAAGGGATCCAATAAAACGATTATTCTGGATAAAAATTCAGAAATTGCGAAGGTACTGTACGGAGCAGAAAACTGAAAATACAGAATAAAGTGCAGGGTGATTTCATTCCGTAATACGTGTTATAATTAATCCATAGTCGGTATTGCAGACCATGAGCATGTGATGGCGGAGGGAAACCGTGCATGAAGAAAACAGCTCATAAAAGGCAGATGTCAGATCTGTTTCATAACAGATATTTTAAAAGAGTGCTGTTCATTCAGACGGCATCAGCTTTATTGCTGATTGCCCTGACTGCAGCGCTCTTTTTCTATACGACGAAGCAGGAAAACAGAAAGACACAGGAAACGGCAGAAAAGTATGCAGACGATCAGATGAAAACGGTTGTCGATAATACCATTTCCAGAATTACAAATCTCAGAGCAGATCAGGCGGAAAGCACACAGAACGAAATTCAGCATATCGCCACTGTCTTTTCCGTAATCGGCGAAGATCAGCTGGAGGATTTTGCAAAAGAGAAGAAGCTATCCGAGCTGAAGAATAATCAGGAGATCAGTGTCGAGCTGGATGATGCAGATGGAAACATTCTGTACCGGAGCGGGAAACTTTCAGCTGCATCTCCGCAGGCGCTGTACAGGAAGACAATTGAAAAGCAGTACTGCAGGTTATATGTCTACACCAGTCAGGATGATATTGATGCACTGGTAAAGCAAAAAATCACAAAAGAAATCCATGCGACAATTTATGGCAGAAATGAATATATCTGGGTAAATGAAGTTGTAAATTTTGATGGCGGGGATAACTATGCGATTCGAAGAATTCATCCGAATCTGATTGATACGGAAGGCACATATCTGTCAACCAATATGCAGGATGCAGCGGGAAACTACCCATATCTTTCAGAACTGGAAGGAATAAAAAAGAACGGAGAGATTTATCAGAGTTATTATTTTAAGAATCTCGCAGATGATAAAATTGCATTAAAATATTCCTATGCAAAACTTTATCAGCCATATAACTGGATTGTTGCGACGGGAATTCCGATGTCTGATCTTTACAGTATTGCATCGGCAAAGCAGATACAGGATGAATTCCTGAGCAGGCTCATGATTGTGGCAGCAGCTGCAGTTATTCTGCTGATTGCCGGAGCCGGCGTATTATTTGTAAACAGAAGCATGCAGGAAGAAGAACTGGAACAGAATGCGAAAAAAAATGAAGATCTTCTGCGCAATATACCGGGCGGTGTCGGTATTTTTCACTTTGAAAATAATTTCTGGGTATGTGACATGCTGAATGACGGATGTCTGCAGATTCCGTTTATTTCGGCAGATATGAGGAAAAGTGCATTGCATGAAGGCTTTAAAGACCATGTATATGCACCGGACAGAAGCCGGCTGATCAGAGAATATGAACGCGTAAGTGCAGTCCGGGATGCGACAGGAAATGTGGAGTACAGAACCAGAGATGAAGAAGGAAATCTGCACTGGATCAGTTTCTGCTTCAGAAAAGCGTACGAACTGGAAAACAGGAAGTATTTTTATGCAACGCTCATTGATATTGATCAGATGAAGAAAGATGAATATGAACGGACGGAAGAATATCACAGACTGAGAGAACAGCTGACCGGAAACCTGATCGATGTGGTTGGGAGTTTTCAGATCAATATTACCAAAAATCTGTATATCAGCGGTTACAGCCCATATGAAGAAGTGCTCCGCGCCTGCGAAACCAAAACAGCGGATGAGCATTTCGAGGCAGTAGCCGCAGTCATACAGAATGAGGAGGGGAAAAAACAGATCCGGGAGATATTCAATTGCAGACATCTGTCAGAAATATTCGAAAGCGGGCAGAAGTATGCGGAAATGATATATCAGATCAGACGTGGTGAAGGGACAGCAATATACTGGATTCATACTACGGTTTATATGATGCGGAATCCGGAAAACGGAGATCTGGAGGGAATCACATATTCCAAGAATATTACAGCGCAGCGCAGAAATGAGGAAATTCTTGCGCGCATGACAAGCGAGAGCTATGACTATATCGGCATTATTGATGTGAAAGCGCAGACTTTTGAAATGCATAACGGGGTCTGGAGCGGCAGGATGATTGAAAATGGAAAGGTCATCAGTTACGAGCAGGTTCTTCATACATTTCTGTCTGAATATATTGTGCAGGAAGACAGGGAAGAACTTCTGGAACAGGCATCGGTTCCACATATCTGTGCGGAACTTGCCCGGAACAAAACCTATATTCTCACTTACAGCATACGAAAAGAGCAGGAACAGTTGTTGAGAAAGCAGGTCAGCTGTGTATGGCTCAATGATGACAGATGTGAAGTACTGGCGGTCCAGACAGATATTACACAGGCATACAGACAGGAGCAGGAACAGCTGCGCAAAATACAGGAAGCGCTTGAAAAAGCAGAACAGGCCAATCATGCCAAAACAGATTTTGTATCCAGAATCAGTCATGATATCAGAACACCGATCAGTGCAATCACGAGTATGACAATGTTTGCAAAAGAAGATATAGATGACAGGGAGAAACTCAGTGATGATCTTGAAAAAATTGAGGCGTCCAATACATTTCTGCTGTCACTGATTAATGATATTCTGGATATATCCAAGATTGACAGCGGGAAGATTGAACTATATCCCGAACCATACATATACCGGGATTTTGAAAAGAAACTGACAGATATGTTCAGTCCTTTATGCGAGCAGAAGAAACTCCGTTTTACAATTGAAACAGAGGGTCTGTCAGGGTATGGCGTGATGGTGGATAAAATCCGGTTTAATCAGGTCGCGCTGAATCTTCTGTCCAACGCCGTCAAATATACACCTGAAGGGGGAAGTATTACGTTCCGTATATCTGATCAGCCGCAGGAGAACGCGAGCGGAGCGGATCGCGGAGAGCACCTGACCTGCCTTACCTATACGGTGCAGGATACGGGGATCGGGATGAGCGAAGAGTTCCAGAAGACCATGTTTGAGGAATTCACCAGAGAACATAACCTGTATCATAAGAATAATGCTTCGAGCGGAAGCGGACTCGGACTTGCCATTGTGAAAAGAATTGTATCCCTGATGGACGGAACAATTTCAGTAAAAAGTGCACCCGGGGAAGGGTCGGCATTCACTGTTATCTTTGTACTGCCGGAGGTTGGCAGGCAACAGATGGAAGCAGAGGAAATGCACAGGGAAGAAGAGACGGACCAGACTGCACCATTAAGCGGAAAGATACTGCTGGCGGAAGATAATGAAATCAATACGGAGATTGCAGTACGGATTCTTGAAAGTATGGGATTGCAGGTAGTACATGCAGAAAACGGAGAAAAGGCAGCATCACTGTTTGAAATGTCATATGTCGGTGAATATGCGGCAATTCTGATGGATATCCAGATGCCGGTGATGAACGGGTATGAAGCTGCAGAAAAAATCCGGCATATGGACAGAGATGATGCAGGTACGATTCCGATGATTGCAATGACCGTAGATGCATTTACGGAAGCATTGGAGCACAGCAGACAGGCAGGAATGAATGATTATATCGTAAAACCGATCGATATTGTACGTCTGCGAAACACATTAAATAAATGGATCAGAAAGCAGGCCATATGAAGACTGGAACAAAATGGTGGAAGAATAATCTATGGGTACTTGTGATCTGTCTTACCGTGTCCACACTGATATCGTGGGCCAACTATAATGAGCTCAGGCACCAGTCTGTCAGAAATATCGAGAAGGTCAGTGCGGTATATGCAGAAAGAACAGAAAATCTGATCAATCTGATCTTTCATAAAACAGATGTACTGGCAGCAGTGGTAAAGCTTGAAAACGGAAATATAACTGAAAAAACATTTAATGCGATTGCGCAGATCGTATATGAGAAAGACAGCGGAATCAGAGGCATTCAATATATGCCGGGGGCAGTTGTAACCTATTCATATCCTCTGAAGGGAAATGAAGCGGTTATGGGGAAGAATTTTCTGAAGATACCGGAACGCAAAAAAGACGCGGAGCTGGCAATCGACACCCGGAGTATTGCTCTTTCCGGTCCGTATCATCTGATTCAGGGCGGGATTGGTGTAGTGGCAAGAAATCCTGTATTTCTGACGGACGAGGACGGAAATGAATATTTCTGGGGATTTTCAGCGATTGTGCTGGATCTGCCGGATGCAATAAAGTCGGCAGGACTTGGGGGACTGTATGATACGGGGTACAGATACCAGCTGTTCTGTGTCAATGAAAACGGTGAGCGGATTGTGATTGCAGGTGATTCGAAAATGAAGACCGGGCAGGCAGTATGCAGAACCATTAAGGTTCCACATCATGAATGGACGCTGGCACTGGCAGAACGGAATCCCTGGGTCAATCTGATGCATGCGGGGATAATGGAACTGGCTGGAATACTCATTTCGCTGATCCTCTGGCGGATGCATTGCATCATGATGCAGAAGAACCGGGCAATCATGGCCAAAAACAGATTCTTTTCCGATATCAGTCATGACATGCGGACACCGCTGAATGCCGTAATCGGATTCTCCATGCTGGCAAGGAATCCGGGAGTCAGCGCTGCGCAGAAGGATGAATATCTGGACCAGATCAATTCCGCGGGGAGACTGATGCTGGATCTGGTAAATGATACACTGACCATCTCCAAGGCAGAGAGCGGGAAACTGCAGCTGCAGCTGAAGCCGGTATCGACTGCGGAACTGGGAAAAACAATTCTGTCACCCATTCAGGAACTGGCGCAGCAGAAGGGCGTCACACTGATCATTGACAAGGCGGGATACCGTCCGAGAACAGTACTGGCTGATCAGCTGAATCTTCAGAAAATCTTTCTCAATATTCTGAATAATGCAGTGAAGTTTACGCCGCAGGGAGGAACGGTTACTGTCAGAATATGGGATGAGGCAAATGGAGCAGGAGATCCGGAACTGGCTGTCAGCATCAGCGATACAGGCGTCGGGATCAGTCCGGAATTTATGCCGCACTTATTTGAACCCTTCGCACAGGAGAAGAAAAAGGGCTATGAAAATACCGGGACGGGTCTGGGGCTTGCAATCGTAAAGCAGATTGTGGAACTGATGGGCGGAAGAGTTACTGCAGAGAGCAGGGAAGGTGAGGGAACTACATTCAGAGTATTCCTTCGCCTGCAGGAGACAACGCAGCAATCGGAAGAAAAGGCAGTACCTGTAAACAATAATCCGGAGGTACTGAAGGGAAAGAAAATTCTGATCTGCGAAGATAATCAGATGAACCGGGAGATTACGGAAACACTGCTGCAGAATCTCGGGATGGAAACCGCTACGGCAGAAAACGGGCAGGAAGGTGTGCAGCGTTTTGCAGAGAGCATGCCGGGAGAATATGCAGCGGTGCTGATGGATATCAGAATGCCGGTTATGGACGGCTACGAGGCGGCCAGGCAGATCCGGAAAATGAACCGGGAGGATGTCGCGCATGTTCCGATCATTGCAATGAGTGCGGATGTGTATACGGAGGATATCAGCAGGTGTACGCAGGCAGGAATGAACGGACATATTGCCAAACCGGTAGATCCGGACAGGCTGACAGAGGAACTGGCTGCACGGATAACAACAGTGTGAAGCCGGAGATATTTCTACAGCATATTGCCGGTGTATGTGATAAAATGTGTAAAGCGGCAGGAGACCGGGCTGTTCCGTCATTGCAGAGAAGACGATATCGGTCCGGTGGCTAATTTTGTGGAAAATGAAATATTTCAGGGATAAGGTAAGAATATGTTATCAGATCAGCAGGGAAAGCAGATAGATGAATATGTACCGGATTATTGTGTCTTCGATCTGGAAACAACGGGAATATCCGTAGCGACGGACAATGTGATCGAAATCTCGGCGGTGAAGGTAAAAGGCGGAAAGATCATTGACGAGTTTACATCGCTTGTCAATCCGGGCAGGCCCATTCCATTTGGTGCCAGTCAGGTCAATCATATTACGGATGACATGGTGGAGGATGCACCGGAATTTGCAGAGGTTCTGCCTGAATTTCTTGCGTTTGCGGGAGAAGGGATCCTGGCAGGTCATAATATCCGTACCTTTGATATGGGATTTATTTACCGGGACTGCAGAAACTTTTTCCGGCAGGTACCGGATAATGATTATGTGGATACACTCAGTCTTGCAAAGGCATGCCTCCCTGCACTGCATCATCACAGGCTGACGGATCTTGCGTCGTATTACGGCATTGAAACACAGGGCGCACACAGGGCCCTGAATGACTGTATTATGAACCAGCAGGTATATGAGTTCCTGGGAAAAGAGCTGCAGAAGGGCACGGCAGAGATCAGAAGATGTCCGAAATGCGGTAAAATCATGAAAATCAGAAATGGAAAGTTCGGTGCCTTTTACGGGTGCAGTGGTTTTCCTGACTGCAGATATACAGAAAATATTGCACCATCCGGGAGGAACTGAAGATGAAGAAAATATCGGCCAGAAGAGTCGGAATGACACTGTTCGGAGTGATACTGGCGGCGATCAGTGTCGGATTTTTCAAAAAGGCGGATTTCGGCGTGGACCCTTTTCAGTCGTTTGCCATGGGACTCTGGGGAAAGATCGGTTTCGGTCTGAGCTATGGAACTTTTTATATGCTGCTGAATCTCGTGATTCTGGCAGTGGATTTTATGCTTGACCGTCACTATATCGGGCTTGCCACCTTTATCAACATGTTTCTGGTCGGTTATATTGTGGATGCGTCCACAGCAGTGCTGAATCTGACAGTGCCGCAGCCGGGAATGGTTCTGCGGGTGTTGTTCATGATCATCGGCATTGTCGCAATGTGTTTTGCGTCTGCATTTTATTATACGTCGGATCTGGGTGTTTCCACGTATGATGCTATCCCGTTGTTTCTGGCTGCAAGGAAAATCGGAAAATTCAGATATATCCGGATTATTTCCGATATGATCTGTGTGGCAGTCGGATTTTCCTGCGGGGTGACCATCGGTGCGGGAACGGTTGTGACTGCATTCTTTATGGGACCGCTCATTGATGTCTTCAATGTGCACTGTGCGCAGCCGTTTCTGCGGAAGGGTTCTTCGGAATCGTAATGACAGCACAGGTACCGCTGCCGGGCGTACTGGTGATGACAAGGCTGCCGTGGCACATACTTTCAAGGCGGGAACGTACATTGGATATGCCGATATGGGTGCGGCCGTCATGAGGCACTTCGTTCGGGTCGAATCCGACACCGTTGTCACTGACAATAATCATATTGTTTTCAGAATCTTCGCAGGTGGAAA
>CAYMBY010000117.1:0-15706 GCA_964388815.1 uncultured Butyrivibrio sp.
ATGAATGCAAAACCAAATCCCAATAAAAAGGAAAACCAACAAAAACAGCAGGTGAATGTGAATGTATCATGAACAAAAAACCCCAAAAGCAAAAATGGTATCACAAATTCAATTCAAAATCAGAACACTCCGAATACTGCCATAAACGTACCTGCAACAACAGCTGTACCTACAACTCCGGCAACGTTCGGTCCCATGGCATGCATGAGCAGGAAGTTTGTAGGATCATACTCTGCGCCGACCTTCTGGGAAACTCTGGCTGCCATAGGAACAGCAGATACACCGGCAGATCCGATCAGCGGATTTACCTTGCCATGTGTTACAAGGCACATTACTTTTCCGAGAAGCACACCGCCTGCCGTACCTACAACGAATGCAATAAGACCAAGAATGACAATCTTGATTGTTGTAATATTCAGGAATGCCTGTGCACTTGTGGTTGCGCCTACAGAAGTACCAAGCAGAATAACCACGATATACATCATTGCATTGGAAGCTGTTTCCTGCAGCTGACGAACAACGCCGCTTTCACGGAACAGATTGCCGAGCATCAGCATACCGATCAGCGGAGCTGTTGTCGGAAGGATCATGCAGACAACAACAGTAACTACGATCGGGAAGAGAATCTTTTCCAGTTTGGATACCGGACGAAGCTGCTGCATTTTGATAACTCTTTCCTTCTTGGTTGTCAGAAGCTTCATAACCGGCGGCTGAATGATCGGTACCAGAGACATGTAGGAATATGCCGCCACGGCAATCGGTCCCAGAATCGAAGTCTGATTCAGCTTGGTTGCAAGGAAGATGGATGTCGGGCCGTCAGCACCACCGATAATGGAAATGGATGCTGCCTGCTGTCCGTTGAATCCCATTGCAATTGCAAGGAAATATGCTGCAAAGATACCAAACTGTGCAGCTGCGCCCATCAGGAAACTGGACGGATTGGCAATCAGCGGTCCGAAATCGGTCATGGCACCAACGCCCATGAAGATCAGAGACGGCAGAATTGCCCATTTATCAAGCATGTAGAAATAATAAAGTAAACCACCTACTCCGTTTGAAGAGTCTTCAATGCTCAGCATGATATCCGGATAGATATTGACAAGGAGCATACCAAAGGAAATAGGTACCAGTAAAAGCGGCTCAAAATCCCAGCGAATCGCAAGATACAGGAAAAGGAATGCAACACAGATCATTGCATAGTTCCCTGGTGTCATTGTCGTAAACGCTGTCTGTTGCCAGAGATTTGACAATGTATTAGCAATGTACTCCATTTAATGACCTCCCATGGAATGTAACGTTCTTCAGTTTAATGTTGCCAGTACCTGACCGGCTTCAACAGAATCACCTGTTGCAACATCAATACTTGCAACTGTTCCATCCTTAGGTGCTACCATAGGGATCTCCATCTTCATGGATTCAATTGTAACAACTGCATCTCCGGCTTTTACTGCCTGACCTACTGTTGTATCAACCTTAAGAACCTTGCCTGCTGCGCCTGCTTCTACACGGATACTGCCTGTACCTGCTGCCTTTTTGGCAGGAGCTGCTGCCGGTGCCTTTGCTGCTGCACGGGAAGCTGCCGGTGCTGCAGGAGCTGCTGCCGGTGCTGCGCCTGTGGATGCGCCTTCTTCTACTGTAACATCATATACGTTGCCGTTAACGGTAATTGTATAATTCTTCATGATTCATATCCTCCTGATAATTGATTAAAAACAAATGCACTGCATCTGTTTTAAGAACCCGCTTTGCAGGTTCCGCTTCTGTTCTTCCGGGTGATTCCGGCCTCTCATCAGACTTTCTTCCAGTTTTTCTTTCCGACTTTTCTGATGGAGCGGACCTGGAATCCTTCTACGGATGAAGATCCTTCATATGCAGCGATTGCAGCAGAGATTGCAGCAACAAGCTCGGCATCATCCGCCATTTCTTCCTGCTCGGTGATCTGACTGATGGTATTGTCAATTGACTGCTCTGTTGTGATCTTTTCTGCCTTTTTTGCTTCTTTCCTGTTGTGTGAGCCAAAGAAAAACGGGAATGTGGAAATGACAAGACTGATGATAATAAGTACTGTAAATGCCATACCCATTCCAAGGAGTGTATTAAGTCCAGCCTCTTCCATTGACTTCGCAAATTCAGGACTGCAACCGGTAAGTCCGATCAGGCACATCATTGATGTACCAAGTACCTGTAATTTCCTTTTCATCTTGAGCGCTCCCTCCTTAGACTGTTCCGTGTTTCTTGGCAGGACGTTCTTCTCTCTTCGTAAAGAGCATTTCAAAAGCGCCGATGACGTACTTTCTGGTATCAGCAGGTTCTACGATTTCGTCTACATAGCCTCTTCTTGCAGCACTCGTTGCGCTGTTCTGAAGTTTGGCATATTCATCTGCATAGGCAGCTGTCTCTTCAGCATTCTTGCCATCACAGATAATCTTTGCTGCCATATCCGCTTCCATTGTTCCGATTTCAGCATCCGGCCAGCAGATGGTCACATCTGCACCGACCGCTCTGGAATTCATTACCACATAAGCACTGCCAAGTGCCTTGCCTGTAACTACATTTACCTGCGGAACTGTGGAATTTGCATATGCATAGACAAGCTTTGCCGCATTCTTGGCAATATTTCTTTCCTCACACTGTGTAGCAGCATAACCTGTTACATTGGTAAGAGACAGAATCGGAATATCAAACGCATCACAGAATTCAATAAAAGCTGCCGCTTTCTCACAGCCATGAGCTGTCAGAACAGGTTCGAACTTCTCAGTGGCTTCACCGTTTTCATCAAAAACAGCTGTACGGTTACCAACAGCACCAACTGTTGCTCCGTTCAGTCTGATGAATCCTGTTACCATTTCTCTGGCATAGCTGCGTTTTGTTTCAAAGAAAATACCATTATCAGAAATCTGTCTGAGTGCAAGTGCTGTATCAGCAATCGCGCCATCAAGATTATCACATGTTCTGTTCAGATCATCTGTGCATTCTTCATAGGAATCACTGTCTTCATTGTTGGAAGGAAGCAGGGATACAAGGCTTCTGATTTCCGTATAGACAGTTTCTTCATCAGCAACAACGTCTACAATACCGGCCTTTGCGCTCTGGAACTGCGGGCTTGCCGTATCACATTTGTCTGTGTAGTTGCCTTCAATTGCATTAGGAGAATTGACAAACAGCTTTGCCTTGGATTCTTCCATAAAGGTAAAATCTGTCAGTGTCGGGAAAAGTGCAAGACCGCCGCCACAGGAACCAAAGATCGCTGTGATCTGCGGGATAACGCCGGAAGCATCTACCTGTCTTCTGTAGATTTCACCGAACGCATTCAATGCATCTGTTGCCTCCTGCAGTCTCATTCCTGCAGAATCAATCAGACCGATTACCGGTGAACCGGTTTTCAGTGCCAGATCGTAAAGGCGGGCGATTTTCTTTGCATGCATTTCACCGACAGAACCACCAAGAACACTGGCGTCCTGGCTGTATACATACACAAGATTTCCGTCGATCACACCATATCCGGTAACAACGCCATCGGATGGTGTCTCTGTCTGTTTCAGATTAAAATCTGTGCTTCTTGCTGTTACACGGGCACCAATTTCAACGAAACTGTTTTCATCGAGTAAAGCCTTAATTCTTTGACTCGCTTGTGAAGTACTACTCATTTCCTTACCTCCGTATGAAATATATGTTGCTATTCAGAACCATATACCCTGATTTGTATATACAGTCCGTAAATTAATACAAAAGTATTGCCGCAACTTAAGTCAGAATAAAGTATATCACAAATAAAGGGAATAATATAGCAAATTCTTTGGTAAAAACCTCAAAAATCTGCAATATTGTTCCCTTTTTCATTATCATAATTATGCAATTGCTCAGATATCCAGTTTTACATCCGCCTCATGCTCGGCTTCCTGTTTGAATTCCTCTACCTTGACTGCATCAAGTGATGGCAGTTCTTCAAGCGAACGTACGCCAAAGCTCCGCAAAAACTCTTCCGTCGTACCGAATAAAAGCGGTCTGCCCGGTGCATCCATTCTGCCAAGCTCTGTAACAAGCCCGAACTCTACAAGACGGTTCACCGCATGATCACTGTTCACGCCGCGGATTCTCTCCACTTCAAGTTTGGTTACCGGCTGCTTATAGGCAATGATGGACAGTGTTTCCAGAAGTGCATCTGTCAGTACATTACGTTTGGGTGTACTGGCAATCTGAATCAGATATTCATACATTTCCTTTCTGGTACACAGCTGTACTGCATTTTCCAGTTCCAGAATTCCGATTCCGCTGTCCGCCTTTGCGTATTTTTCTTTCAGATAGGCAACCTGTTCCTTTACATCCTTTGGTTCTTCCCCAAGTGCTTTTGCAAGCCTGTCCGTTTCCACCGATTCTCCCATGGTAAAAAGAATGGCTTCAATTGCAGCAGCTCCCTCTTCCCTATTCATTCACAACTCTCCTTGATGTAATGACAATATCTCCGAATGTCTCCTGCTGCTCAATCTCGATTTCTCCCAGTTTCATTTCTTCGAGAATCACCAGAAAGGTAACTACAATTTCACTCTTATTATGCTGTTTTTCCAGCAGCTGTCTGAAGCTGAAGCGTTTATGTCCCCTGATATAATCTCTGATATACTCTGTTTTGAGATCCATATCCACTTCTTCTTTTTCAATCTTTCCGAATTTACTTCGCACCGGATCCACACGGTCTTCCTGTCTGCGTAGAAGTTCCTGAAAGATACCGTTCAGCATGGAAAGATTGTTTTCTCCGATCAGTGATGCATAATCAATCGGTGCCTCATACTCTTCTATTTCTTCCGGAATGTCCTTTTTTCTGTAAAAGTAAAGATCTGCATTTACCTGTCTGTCACGCAGTTCATAGGACATGTATTTGTACATCTTGTATTCCAGCAGTTTTTCAACCAGTTCCGCTCTCGGATCTTCTTCCTCGCCTTCTTCATTTACCTCTTTCGGTAAAAGCATACGGCATTTGATATCAATCAGCGTAGCCGCCATCACCAGAAATTCGCTGGTCACATCCATATCATCATGCTGCATCTGTCGGATATAGTCCATATACTGCTGCGTAATGGTGACAATCGGAATATCATAAATATCCACTTTGTTTTTATCAATCAGGTGCAGCAGAAGATCCAGCGGACCTTCAAAGACCTGTAATCTGACTTCAAGTGCCATATCTGAACTGTTATCCTCTCTCAGCGGTCATATCTGCTGTTTCTGCCTGCTTTTTCAGATCAATAATCACAACTTCTCCCGGATTGAACATTCTGACAGGGATCGTATGTGTCCCGAGTCCGCGACTGAGAATCAGTGTCTTTCCGTTTCTGTCATACCTGCCTCCGTCATATTTAGGGAAAAGAATCAGCGCAGGAGAAATTACTCCGCCAAAAAACGGAAGCCTGATAATTCCTCCGTGAATATGTCCGGAAACTGTAAGATCAGCTCCCCAGTCCGCATATTCTTCAAAATACATCGGATTATGCGCAATCAGAAGCTGGAACTGTTTCTTCGCCGGAGTACCGAGCGTTTCGTTCAGGTATTCCGGATCCATTCTGTGCTTGTAAAAGCGGTGATAATATCTGTGACGCATCTCAAGACCTGTGATACAGATATTTTCCTTATCAAGATATATACTTTCATTCTGCAGAATTTTAATTCCTGCACTATTTAACTGCCGCGCGTAGGTTTCATAAAATGAGCCGAACCATTCCGTCATTTTCTCAACCTTGTATTCATGATTTCCGTTTGCCAGGAAAACAGGATATTTCTCTGCAAGCGCAGACAGAAGGTGTAATGCAACGTCGCCGCTTCTGGTACAGGGATTCTGCGACGTAATCATATCCCCTGCAACAAGAATCATATCCGGATGCGTTTTTTCAACAGCACTGATCAGACGCTGATTGTTTTCACCATAGTCCTTCCCGTGAAGATCACTGAGCAGACACAGCCTGACGTCATGCGTGATTTTATCCGACCGGATTTCATAAGGTCTGATCACAAAGTGATGCATATCCCGCCAGATTACTGCCGTAAAAAAGACTGCCAGTATGATAAGTACAATGATCAGGACTGATTGCATGCATTTTTCTCCGTATGTCTCTTATGTGTGTTATCCCTGTATGCATTATGGTATGTCAGAACCATCTGGCCCGAAGATCTCTGTATTTCAGAACCAGACGCTCTCTTTCATCACGAAGCCGGAAATCAGACTTTTTCACAATCATTCTCAGCTGAATTGCATAATCCACGACTACCAGGAGAATAATCACTTCACAGATCAGTGTTCCTGTCCGGTTACTCCAGCCATCAATAAAGCTGTTCACCCTTCCGTTCAGTACACGGATAATAAAGACCGCATAAAATCCCCATGCAATCGTGCTTTCGAGGCATATAATCCCCTTATAATTCATTTTCTTATCATTATAATCCCACCAGATCTCACCAAACGCTTTTTTCATCATGATCCCGACCATGAATTCAAAACCCGTTGCAAGAATTGCTCCCGCAAAATAAAGGCGGAAAATACTACCGCTGAGCGGATGGAGTATCATATAGCCAAGGACACCGCCAAAGCCGTAAATCGGACAGAACGGTCCTTTGCCGAATCCCCTGTTTGTCAGTTTTCTGTTACAGAAAGACATGTAGGCAGATTCTACTGCCCATCCAAGTACACTGTAAATAATAAATGCCGAAACAATATGGTAGACGTCTGTTCCGAATACCTCTCGTGACCACATATGTTCTATCCCCCGCAAATTAATTCTGTATTCAAATCACATAAAGCGATTATATCATACTGCCTCTTATGTCAAAAGCATCTTTTCGTATCTTTATCCCGGCATTATTTTGCCGTCAAAAAAAAGAAAAGTCCCTGATTTGTAAGCAAACCAAGGACTTTTCACTCTGATTAATTATATTTACGTTTTCTTGCAGCTTCGGATTTTTTCTTGCGTTTTACACTTGGCTTCTCGTAATGTTCTCTTTTACGAATCTCCTGCTGAATACCAGCCTTTGCACAGCTTCTCTTAAAGCGACGTAATGCGCTATCCAAAGTTTCGTTTTCTTTTACGATTACTGTAGACATTCTCTTCTTACCCTCCCTTCAGTCCCTTCAAGCACTTGACTGATTGGGTTATTTGTTATATTTATGAGCCTATGACCCATATAACATGACATATTATACCATACTATTTACATTCGTCAAGCATTCAGAGCAAAATATTTTTATGCCGGATCGCATTTATTTCAGTTGTCCCTCAAGAACTCTGGACGCTTCTGCGATTGCATTGTCAATTCCTGCCGGATTCTTACCGCCGGCCTGTGCCATATTCGGACGACCGCCACCGCCGCCGCCGACCATCGGTGCAATTGCCTTTACAAGGTTTCCGGCATGCGCGCCCCTGGCCATGGCACCATCTGTTGCCATGGTGATCAGGCTGACCTTGCCTTCACTTTCGGAGATCAGGACAACAACTCCTTCACCGAGTTTTTCCTTCATCTGATCACCCAGTTCACGAAGTCCGTTCATATCCACGTCCTTCATGGCTGCTGCCAGAAGTTTTACACCTTTTATCTCCTGAACCTTATCCATAACGTCACCAAGTGCTTCCTTGGCAGCGCTGCTCTTTAAGGATTCATTCTCACTCTTTACAGCCTTCAGTTCTTCCTGAAGCTTTCTGATATGTTCGATCAGGTCTGCAGGAGTGGTCTTAAGTACAGACGCTGCTTCCTTCATCTCTGCTTCCATCTGATCATAATATGCTCTGACATTACTGCCGGTCAGTGCTTCGATTCTTCTGACGCCTGCTGCAACACCGCTTTCAGAGAGGATCTTGAACTGTCCGATCTGACTGGTATTTGTGACATGCGTACCGCCGCAGAGTTCTGTAGAGAAATCGCCCATCTTTACCACGCGGACCTTTTCCCCGTACTTTTCTCCGAACAGTGCCATGGCGCCGGTCTTCTTCGCATCTTCCAGACTCATGACATCCGTCACTACCGGAAGGCCTTCTGCGATCTTCTCATTTACAATTTCTTCCACCTTTTTGATTTCTTCCTCTGTCATTGCCTTGAAATGGCTGAAATCAAAACGTGTTCTGCCTGCATCCTGATAAGAACCGGCCTGCTCCACGTGCGTGCCGAGTACTTCACGCAGTGCTTTCTGCAGCAGATGTGTTGCACTGTGGTTTCTGCAGATCTTCATGTGATTTTCGGCATCCACCTTCAGTGTGGCCTGATCTCCTGTACGGAACATTCCCTTTGTCACAACACCGACATGTGCGATCTTGGAACCTGCAACATGAAGCGTATCTTTTACTTCAAAGGTACCTGTTGCCGTCTCGATCATACCGGTATCTCCGACCTGACCGCCCATTGTACCATAGAATGGTGTCTCATCTGTAATGATTGCACCCGTCATACCGTCTGTCAGGGCTTCTGTCACTTCATCCTGCTCATCTTCATCAGATGCGTGAAGCTGTGCCATCGCAACAATTCTGGCCTGTGCCGTCTGTGTATCATAACCGATAAATCTGGAATTCACTGATGCATCAAGCTGCTCATAAACAGTTGCATCGGCGCCCATGTAATTTGTGGTCTTACGCGCCTTACGGGCAGTCTCTTTCTGTGTCTTCATGGCTGCATTGAATGCGTTCTCATCCACAGCAATATTCTTTTCTTCCAGAATTTCCTTTGTCAGATCCAGCGGGAATCCGTAGGTATCATACAGTTTGAATGCATCTTCCCCTGCAAGTGTCTTTTCACCTGCTGCGGTAAGCTTCTCTTCCAGCTGTGTCAGAATTTCAAGACCCTGATCAATGGTCTTTTCAAATTTGCTTTCTTCCTGTCCGATGACACTGACAATGAAATCTCTCTTCTCTGCCAGTTCCGGATAACCGTCCTTACTGCCTTCAATTACGGCATCTGCCAGCTTTGTCAGGAATCCGCCCTCGATTCCGAGGAGTCTTCCGTGTCTGTCGGCACGGCGGATAATTCTGCGCAGCACATAGCCTCTTCCTTCATTGGAGGGCATGATACCGTCAGAAATCATAAATGTAGCGGAACGGATATGATCTACAATCACACGGATTGAAACATCATCTTTTTCGCTTTCCAGATATTTTTTGCCTGCAATTGCGCATACTTCATTGCGCAGCGCCTGAAGGGTATCCACATCGAAAATGGTATCCACATCCTGAACGGCAACTGCAAGACGTTCAAGACCCATACCAGTATCAATGTTCTTCTGTACCAGATCGGTATAATTGCCGTGACCGTCATTATTAAACTGTGAAAATACGACGTTCCAGACTTCCATATATCTGTCGCATTCACAGCCTACAGTACAGCCGGGCTTGCCGCAGCCGTACTTCTCGCCTCTGTCATAATAAATTTCCGTACACGGACCGCATGGTCCTGATCCGTGCTCCCAGAAGTTATCTTCCTTACCGAATTTAAAAATACGGTCTTCCGGAATACCCATCTTTTCGTGCCAGATCTGAAATGCCTCTGCATCATCCACATAAACGGACGGATACAGTCTGTCGGGATCAAGGCCTACTACTTCTGTCAGGAATTCCCATGCCCACGGGATTGCTTCGTTTTTGAAATAATCACCGAAAGAGAAGTTGCCAAGCATTTCAAAGAAAGTACCATGCCTTGCAGTCTTACCGACATTCTCGATATCACCGGTACGGATACATTTCTGGCAGGTGGTGACTCTGCGCCTCGGCGGAATCTCCTGTCCTGTGAAATACGGCTTAAGCGGAGCCATTCCTGAATTGATGATCAGAAGGCTGTTATCGTTATGCGGTACCAGGGAAAAACTGTTCATTCTGAGATGTCCCTTGCTTTCGAAAAAGCTCAGGTACATCTGTCTGAGTTCATTAACACTGTATTTTTTCATGACTTGCCTCTTTTATTTTTTTTATCAGAATGTGAACTTGTCTGCAAAATATGCATCCAGGGAGTCAATTGCAATCCGTTCCTGCTCCATGCTGTCGCGGAAACGTACCGTTACCTTGCCATCTGTTTCGGAATCAAAATCATAGGTAATGCAGAACGGTGTTCCGATCTCATCCTGACGGCGATAACGCTTACCGATATTCCCACGGTCATCAAAATCGCAGTTATATTTTCTGGAAAGCTGTGCGTAGATCTTCTCCGCGCCTTCGTTCAGTTTCTTGGAAAGCGGCAGAACAGCGATCTTGACAGGAGCCAGTGCCGGATGCAGATGCAGTACGGTACGTACATCACCTTCTCCGATGGTCTCTTCGTCATACGCACCGCACAGGAACGCCAGAACCACACGGTCAGCGCCCAGAGACGGCTCAATGACATACGGAATATATCTGGTATTCTTGACATCATCAAAATAGGTCAGATCTTCACCGGATACTTCCTGATGTCTTGTCAGATCATAATTGGTACGGTCAGCAATTCCCCAGAGCTCGCCCCAGCCGAACGGGAACATGAACTCGATGTCGGAAGTCGCCTTGGAATAGAAGGAAAGTTCTTCCTTCTCATGGTCTCTGACACGCATCTCATCTTCTTTCATGCCAAGTGTCTTAAGCCAGTCAATACAGAACTTTCTCCAGTAGGAGAACCACTCAAGATCAGTATCAGGCTCGCAGAAGAATTCCATCTCCATCTGTTCGAATTCTCTTGTTCTGAAGGTAAAGTTACCCGGTGTGATTTCATTACGGAAAGACTTGCCGATCTGGCCGATACCAAACGGAATCTTCTTTCTGGTTGTACGCTGTACGTTCTTGAAATTAACAAAAATACCCTGTGCTGTTTCCGGTCTTAAATATACGGTGTTCTTGGCATCTTCCGTAACACCCTGAAATGTCTTGAACATCAGATTGAACTGACGGATATCCGTAAAGTTGTGCTTTCCGCAGCTCGGGCAGGGAACATTGTGTTCTTCGATGAAATTCTTCATCTTCTCCTGGCTCCATCCATCACAGGATCCGCCAAGGTCAATGCCGTTCGCCTCTGCAAAATCTTCAATGATCTTATCTGCACGGAATCTCTCATGACATTCCTTGCAATCCATCAGCGGATCGGAGAAACTGGAAAGATGTCCGCTGGCAATCCATGTCTGCGGATTCATTAATATCGCACAGTCAACACCTACATTGTAAGGGCTCTCCTGTACGAATTTCTGCCACCATGCCTTTTTGACATTGTTCTTGAGTTCCACACCAAGATTACCGTAATCCCATGTATTGGCAAGTCCGCCGTAAATCTCGGAACCGGGATAGATAAACCCTCTGTTCTTCGCGAGCGCGATGATTTTGTCCATTGTTTTTGCTGAATTATCCATGCTTAACCTCCACTGATTGTTATCTGCTTTTTTATTTCTCCAGTAAAAGAACTGCCGTATCGTCCTTTACTGCTGAAAGATCTGCCTCTGTACTGCTGACCAGTTTCACACCCGCTGAAACATATGCAATCGGGTAAGGTGTTACAATTCTGGACTTGTCTGCAGTCACTACCACATGCCTGTCCGCATAATTCTTAATGTCAGAAGTCTGCGCCGCCTTCGCATCAGTATCATTCAGGCTGTCCGGAAGTGTGATTCCGCCCTCCGCAGCACTGCCTGCCGTACCATAATAGAATGTTTCCTGATTGAAATCCGCAAAATCCTCTGCGGAATGATACGTCATGATCACCCGTACGTTCTTGCCGTCTTTCGCAAGCTTTCTGAGTTTGATCAGGTCTTCGCCTTTTGCACTGTTGTAATCATTAATCTCTGTATCCACGGAGTTTTGCAGTTCGTCCACATCATAATAGGACTGTGAAAAATCTTCCACGATTGCATTGACCACGCTTCCGTTTGTATTAATTCCTATGGTTGTCGTTTCCGCCCTGGCGCCGTTATAGGATCCGCACCCTGTCAGAATGACCATGGTCAGCATGGTACCCGCTATGATTTTTCTTTTTTTACAACTGCTTTCTCGCATTTCTCCGCCTCTTCTGCGCATTTATCGCTTATTTTTCCATTTCTGTGCGCAGAAACAAAGTAATTATAGCCGACTTGTCACGGTTTTTCAACACCTGCTTCAAATACCTTCAGCATCTCCAGACTTTTCAGGGGTCTGTCGATAAAACGTCTTCTGTAATTTTCAGAAACATCACACAGTTCCTGCAGAATTTCAGGGCTCACCCGAAACGTATACAGCTTTCCCGCCTGCGCCGATGCAATATAGTTCACCGTATATTCCGTTGTTTCATTCCATTGCCTTGTCTGCGGCATTCCCGGAAATTCACCATTGATCACAAGTGCGCGGATTTCATATATACAGCGGATCAGCCGATTATCCAGATTCTCTTTTTCCAGCGCCCGCAGAGACAGATACAGAAGTCCCAGAAGATCTGCTGCATCACTGTTTTCTCTGCTATAATAGTCTGCCAGTTCCAGAAAAAAGGTTCCGTAACATGCTTCTTCCAGATTTCTTCGGAAGCCTTCGAAATAATTGGAAATCTCCGCTTCCGCAATATTATAGGAGGTTCTGCCTTCGAACATTTTGAAGTTTCCAAAGCAGAAAGGTTCCACTGTTCCCGTCAGATGGCTGTTCGGACGCCTTGCGCCCCTGGCAAATGCTGTGATCTTGCCCCGCTCAAGTGTCAGAATCGTAACCACCCAGTCATAATCTCCGACCGGATTATGTTTCAGCACCATTCCCTGTAATGTAACAAGATTATCCATCCGTATTTCCCCAGTCACTGAAAACGCCTGCTCGCTGTTTCACAAAAAATACCGGGCAATATAGGTAACTGCCCGGTCGCATCTTTTCATTCAGAATCAATCATTTTTCATATCATAGCCAAGACTCTTCATCTGTGCCATGTCATCGCGCCAGTTCTTTCTGACTTTGACCCAGATCTGCAGATTGACCTTGCAGTCCGTCATTTTCTCAATATCGATTCTGGACTGGGTCCCGATTCTCTTGAGCATGGCACCGCCCTTACCGATAATGATTCCCTTATGAGAATCCCTCTCGCAGATAATCGTTGCATCAATGTTCATGATTCCGTCCGGTCTCATGCGCATTTTCTCTATGGTGACCGCAATTCCGTGCGGGACTTCATCCTGCAGCAGTCTTAAGGCTTTCTCACGGATGATTTCAGCCGCAATCTGACGCTCCGGCTGATCTGTTACCGTTTCCTCGTCATAAAACGCCGGTCCGTACGGAAGATACTTGCGGATGCATGACTTCAGCGTATCAATATTGTCACGCTTCATTGCTGATACCGGAACAATTTCCGCAAATTCCATGGCTTTCTGATAGGCATCGATATATACCAGAAGCTTGTCCTTTTCCACTGTATCAATTTTGTTGATGACCAGAATCACCGGCTTTTTGCAGGTTCTGAGCTGATCAATGATATACTGTTCCCCTGCTCCGATAAAACTGCTGGGCTCCACCAGCCAGAGGACCACATCCACGTCATCCAGTGTTTTCTGTGCAATCCGGAGCATATATTCTCCAAGTTTGTTCTTGGATTCATGAATGCCCGGGGTATCCAGAAAAATCATCTGGCTGAGTTCATCCGTATAAACCGTCTGAATTCTGCCTCTGGTGGTCTGCGGTTTATTTGACGTAATGGCGATCTTCTGTCCGATCATCTGATTCATCAGTGTGGATTTTCCGACATTGGGTCTCCCGATCAGCGCAATAAAACCTGTTTTGAACTTGTCTGCTTCTGCCATCTGTTATTCCTTTTTCTCAGGGGCTTCCTGCTGTGTTTCCGGTGCCGTTTCCTTCGGCTCCGGTGATTTTCCTGTTTCATTTTTTCCGGCTGCTTTCGCTGCCAGTTTCTTTCTGTGATGCCTGCGCACCGCCTTTACGATGAGAAGGATCAGTACCGCCAGAACTGCCAGCTGCGGGCTGTGAATCAGAATCCATACACAGGCATTCAGAATCCCATGATATACTGCCTTCAGATTTCTGATAAAGCCGACCGCAATTTTCTCTCCGAGATCCTGCGGCTGTGCCTCTGTATACGTACCGACTTCCTGGACGTCAAGATAAACCGTGCTGTAATTGATCTGGTTATCATATACACGCAGCTGTGATTCAATGCTTTCCAGCTGATATCTGACATCTGTCAGCTGCTGCTCTACCGCCATGATATCTTCCACTGTGGACGCCTTGTCCATGATTTCCATCAGGCGTTTTTCTTCTGCCTTGAGGGCTTTCTGGTGGCTCTGCGTATCCACATAATTCAGAGTCACATCCTGCACGTCCCGGCTCTGCTGTGTGATGTTGGACTCTTTCTGTACTTCGTCCACAAAACCGTCAAGCTGCTCTGCCGGAATACGGATCGTCAGACTTGCTGATCTGGTATCATCCGCTGTATCTATCTGTGAATTGCCATTGGAGACACTGCTGGATTCCACATATCCGCCAAGCGCTTTTACCTTCGTATTCACGGAAGCAAGAAGACTGTCAAGGTCCTCTGTCTCTGCCGAAATATTCACCGTCGTGATCAGCTTGCGGGCCGTATCATCTTTTACTGTTTCCGCCGTGCCTTCCGTATTTCCTGTCGTATCGCTGCCGGTTCCCGTATCACCGCCGGATTCCGTAGCGGTTGCCGTTACTGTACCGGAATTGTCATCGGCCATCTGTGCACCGTCACCTGTCGCGGTTTTATTCTCCGCGCCGGCAGGTGCCGCATTATAAAGGCTGTCTGTCTGATATGCCGCAGTCTGTCCATTACCGACATCAGTACCGGACGAACTGCTGCTACCGCAGCCGCCAAGTACCAGCGATGCTGCTGCAAACACTGCCAAAAGCTTCACAACGTCTTTTCTCATAGGCTTCTCCTCTTCTGCCACGCAACACATATAATTTTTCAGTTCTCTGCTCCCGAGCGGATCAGCTGCTCCACATGCGCAAATAATGCCTTATCCTGCTCGATCTTGTCACTGCTGCCGATTGCGCAGACACATTCATCATCCATGAACGCATCCACATAATCCGCCATGGAACGAATGGTCTGCACATTCACACTCAGAAGTTCATCCCGGTCTTTCTGAAGCGCCTCCATGGAAGAATGGCACAGATATACCGTGAGTCCGTAAGCACCCTTTGCACTCGGTGTTTTCGGTGTATCGAGTTCACCGACTGCCCCGATAATAAACTGTGTAATGGTTCTTTCATCTGCTTCGTAACTGCGCAGATATCTCGAAGTCTTTTCAAAAACATCCACACTTCTCTTCAGATGCGGATCCCTGTAGGTAACAAAGTATGCATCTCCGTTTTTGGAGTATCCGCTCATGCAGCCGTACGCCCCGCCTTTAACACGGATATTGGTCCAGAGATAGTCATATCCCATCATCACCTTCAGAACACGAAGCGCTCCGGTATACGGAAGTCCCTTTGCCCTGAAATTGCCTGCACGGCATACATACTGTACCTGTCCGGCAGTCTGAAATGCCTCGTTTTTCTTTACCGGAACCGGTGTAAACGTCCCTTTCCTTACCGGTGTCTGATACAGCGCATCTGCAAACTTCGCTGTCTGTGCTTCAAGACCTTCATAACCCTTTTCATCCGCAGTGTAATCCATCATGAGATTCTCTCTGCGGAACAGGATTTCTGAGAGTTCCTTCAGTTTTCTGATCAGATCTGCATGTACCTCTTCGCTGTAATTGTCACAGAGTTTTTCCACCAGGCGATAGGCATCTATCCCGTTT
>CAYMBY010000118.1:0-13393 GCA_964388815.1 uncultured Butyrivibrio sp.
GGTCACATTGCCTTCTCCGTACTGACAGTCGGTCATGAGCAGAAGCTCCGGCCTTTCCTTCAGTTCGGGGACAAACTCAATCGGAATCTCAAGCGCTTTCACCATGAGTGTCAGATTGCTTTTGGCAATTTCGAACTTTCCCCGGTAGATAAAGCGCACTTTTTTACCCTGTCCTGCAAAATAACAGTACAGACCGTACCCGGAAGCAATGGCATCCGCATCCGGATTGTCATGGCACTGTATGGTAATTTCATCAAACTGCAGCAGCTCCTTCAGTCGCATACATTCTCTCCACCCGTCACATTTTTTTACCGTTTTCTTCTCAGTAATCTACCTGTTCAAGGCACAGTCCGCAGGGCTTCGCCGTCGGGCCTGCAAGCTTGCGGTCTCCCGCTTCCAGAATTTCGCCGACACGCTCCGGCTTCATTCTCCCGGCTCCGACCTCCAGAAGTGTTCCGGTCATGATTCTGACCATGTTCTGCAGGAATCCGTTTCCATGAAAATACAGATGAATATACGGTCCGTTCTGACTGATTCTGATCGAATCCACGCAGCGTACCGTAGACTTCTTCATTCTCGGATTGCTGCAGTAGCTCTTGTAATCATGTGTTCCCACGAGATACTCTGCCGCCTTCTTCATCTTCTCCACATCCGGCATCTCTTCCAGCACATTGACATACTTGCGGTCGAACACCGGCTTGGCCGGCCCGTAGTAACAGGTATAGCAGTAAGTCTTTCCCGTTGCATTATATCTTGCATGAAAACGGTCTGCAGCGATTCTGACCTCATCGATACAGATGTCCTCCGGCAGATACTGGTTGGCATAGCTCTGAATCTGCTCCGGTGTCATCTCCGTGTCCAGCTGCACACTCGCCACCATGCCCTTTGCATGAACGCCCGCATCCGTTCGTCCTGCTGCAATGACGTCTACGACCTTCCCTTCCGGCATATCCACCATCCGGCTCAGTACGGTTTCAATCTTGCCCTGGATGGTCAGATCCGTCGTCGGCTGATGCTCCCAGCCCTGAAATCTGGTTCCGTCATAACTGATCATTAATTTATAATTCTTCTTCATTTTTCTGCTCCTTAAGTAATTCCATTCCTACATCGTATACATTTCCGTTTACGGCATCAAAAAGCCACTGTGCCATTGTAACACCACTTCTGGTTTTCATGTGAAAATTAATCTGACGCACCGCAGTATGTACCGTTCCGCCATGCAGTCCCGTCTTCATAACCATCATGTTCTTCCAGTCATTGAGAAAAATGCCGCTCGAGGGCGCCATCTGCTTGAAATCCAACACCATCTCCTGCAGCTGATGATAGAAGGCTTCCTGCACATCTGCATCTGTATGATATCTTTTATGCGTAACATCGTTATAGTATGCACTCAGCAGATAATCATGCGTGGAACTTGCATACAGATAACGGATTCTGTCTCCGTACTTTTCATACAGCCGGTGATACCAGTCCATGGTAATGTTGGATGTATGCAGCGGTTTCCAGATTTTTTCATCCGCCTTCCAGATCTCTCTGGCCGTACGTCTCCAGTGTTTGTACAGGAGCTGTCCGCTGTCCGAAAACAGTGTCACATCACTGCATGCCGGATAGCTCTGCTGCAGAATCTCATCCGAGAGTGCGGGAACCGCAAACGCACCTGCACTGTCGCCTGCGATCAGCAGCTTGTCCGGTGCAGGGAAAAATCCCTGTGCCACCTTCATGGCTTCCTGAAAATTCCGGTATCCGTGAAAATGAACCACCTGCTGCGAGCCGTCTTCCGCCTCATAAGGAAAATCATGATTGCCGACGTGAAAATCTCCCGTTGCATAGGTGATAATGACGAAATTCCAGTCATTGAACGGATTCAGCGGATTGGCTGCTTCCGTAATTCCGATATGGATATTCATGATCTGTGTAAACGGACGCAGATTATTCCAGTAGTAATTCGGCATGCCGGCTGCAACCTTACCGCCCGTGACAGGCCTTGCTGCCGTATATTCATTCCATGCGACCCCGCCTCCGGAAAAGAACAGGCAGAGATGGTCTGAAGTACCTTTTTTCAGATAGATATAATAACAGGAGCCGTCTCCGGATACCCCTTCCGGAATCAGAATCCGGTACCAGGTCCCCGGCTGCGGCTCTCCATCCAGAACAGGCGCAGCAAGAGAGGTATCTGCAATCGTTTTTCCGATGGAATTTTCAAAAAAATCCCCGACACGATATGCAAACGCCAGTCCATGCTTCAGGTTGAAATTATTGCTTCTGCTTTTAATCGATATTTTTTTCATACGTTAAAATACTTCGCGGATGCGTTTTTGAGATCATGGAAGCGGAACACGACTGCTCCTGCCGCCAGAATCAGGTAACAGGCCATGCAGATCACCGCCGGCCATTCAAAAGCATTATGCCCGTGCAGAATCGGAACCACCTGCAGCATGCACAGCACGGCGTCCACTGCCAGATAGAAGATATAATCCTCCAGCCTCATTTTACGAATTCTGCCGATGCAGACAGTCACAATTGCCAGCCCGAAAAAGGTAGCCGGAATCATCCATACGACAGACCAGCCATGATATCCGGTAATCCTGTCAATCACATAATCAATGACCATTGCCACATAGACCTCGAAGGTAATGATCTTCATGATGTTATTACGCAGGTACATGGCGAGGATCAGATCCACCCATGCCACAACAGAACCGATCATGACCAGTGAAACCCATGGCAGCGGATGTCTCAGTTCATGTTCCGCAAGATACCCCATGGTACCCATGACAATCTCCAGTACCAGGAACAGGAACGTCGCCATCCTGATGATGGAGAATCCTGTCACCTTACTGCGGTGAAGCGTCGGAAACGCCGGATTTTCGGGTTCCTTTGTCAGCTGTCCCTGGCAAAGCGGACAGCAGCTTTTATTTCCGCGGATCTCTATTTTACATTTTGGACAGTACTGCATACTTCATGCCCTCTTTTCTTTCGGCTTTGCATCATAATCGTTCGAAGCCAGCTCCACAGGAATCCCCATTGCCGAAAGGCGTCTGAAGAAATGCAGCATGACTTCGTGCGTGGTATATGCGGTCACTTCCCCGAATACCATTCTGTCCTGGAAGGAAGAAACACAGATCTGTTCGGAAGGCGCTGTCATGAACGCACAGAACCTGTCAATATACGGAACTGTTTCCTCCGGCATCTCAATATTCCCCAGATTCGACATGGTACTGGTCACGCCGTTCTTGGCCCGGTTATTCAGACCCCAGATCGCCAGATCCTTGAGAAAGAGCGGTACCATCTGAATCGCAATATTATGTTCAAGTGCTGCATAGGAATTCATCGTCTGCAGAATTCTGTCCTGTGACAGCTGTTTCTGAAACGATGCCTTCACTTCCGAACGGATACTCTCCAGCTGTCCGTCGAAATGCGTTGGATCAAAGGATACGTTGATTACACCAAAGAAATTTCTCGTTGTATCTGAAGGAAAATATTTTCGAAGATTTACCGGAACACTGACCACAACTGCTTTTTTCTGATCACGAAGTGACATCTCATCTATGACTGCTGCAATATAAATCGAAGTTGCAAGAATTCCGACCGAGGTATGATACTGATGTGCCACCTCAATAAATCTGCCGGCAGAAACCGTTCCCTCAATCAGATGCGGCAGCAGATTTTCATCCCAGTCGCCCCTGAGATGGTAGGCCTTTTTCGCGGACATTTCCTTCAGCTGCTTCAGCCCCTTCTGTCTCTGATAGAACTGCCGGAATGCATCCGTTGTCTTCTCTGATTTGGATGAGGTTTCCTTCGGCTCACTCTGTATCTGCAGATCATATTTCAGTGACAGATAACAGGTAATCAGTGCTCTGAAAAAGACAAATGCCCCGGTACCGTCTGCCAGTACGTGGAACATCTCCAGATTGATTCTCTTATGAAAATAATTGACTCTGTACAGCAGATTCTTCCTGCCTTCAAAATAGATCGGGCTGCAGGCCGGCAGATTATCCTCCGTCACGAGTGCACGCATGTTTCTGGCGTCCAGATAATACCAGAACAGTCCCTTTCTGAGAACGCAGTTAAAATGCGGGAAATCCGCAATCGTCTGATCCAGTGCTTCCTGCAGGATCTGCGGGTCAACCTCTTCCTTTAATTCGCAGGTGATACGAAACACTCTTGTATTCCCGCCTTTTGCAGTCGATGGAATGATTTTCGCTGCATTATCCAGCTGATACCACTTGCTGTTACGCTCCATCTGCTTACGCTTCCTTTTTTCATGATATGACATATACATAAAACCTGTCTTTTATTTTACCATGCTGCGCCGCAGATATCACGCACAATTTCAAAAGAGCCGCAGTGCGGGTCTGTGCTTCCCCGTACTGCAGCTCTTTCATTACATTTCCCGCGATATATCCGACTTTCAGAATCTTGTCTTATAGCTGACTGCATCCTGATAACTCAGGGTACGGCTGATCACATTGATCATACGTTCTGCACATTCTCTGAGTTCTTCCTCTGTCAGTCTGCCGTCCGCAAGTGCCTGCCTGATATTCTCAGCATCTCCCGGATAGCCCGGCATGATCAGGTCATTGCCTGCCCATGCACATTCCCAGGATTCACTTCCTCCATAAGGGAATGTCGTTGTCCAGTCTGTCATGATGATTCCCTTAAAGCCCCATTCTTCTCTCGCCACTGTCGTGCACAGATCCCTGTTATTGGCTGAATGCACTCCGTTGATCCGGTTATAGGAGGTCATGATTGCCATCGGCTGTGCCGTTTTAACCGCGATTTCGAAGCCGCGCAGGTAAATCTCCCGAAGCGCACGCTCAGAAATGATACTGTCAGATCCCATCCGGTTGTCTTCCTGATTGTTGCAGGCAAAATGCTTGATGGTAGTGCCTGTTCCCTTTCCGCTCTGAACACCGTTTGTCATAGCTGCCGCCATCATTCCGCTGACCAGCGGATCTTCGGAATAATATTCAAAGTTTCTTCCGCAGAGCGGATTTCTGTGAATATTCATGCCCGGTGCCAGCCACCATCCGATATTCAGCTCTTCCATTTCGGCAGCAACCGCTCTGCCTACCGTCTCCACAAGTGCGGTATCAAAGCTCTGCGCCAGAAGCGTCCCGACCGGAAATGCGGTGCAGTTCTGATAGTAATGTTCTGCATCCGGATGCTCTGTCTTTTCCGCAAAGAATCCGCCTTCCAGACTGCCTGCCATACCGTCACTGTATACCAGATCCGTTTCCTTGTTTACTTCATAATCTCTGACCAGCCGAAGTCCTGCAGGACCATCTGCCATGGAAACTGCACCGATATTTTCGTTTAAAAGGCTGCTGCTCGTCTCTCCTGCCGCTCCCGGTACACGGATTCCCGCTGCGCCGAGTGCGCCCTGTCCCTGGCTGATCTCTCCGATCACCATCGGAATCATCTGCTCCGTGGTAAGGCCTGCTGCCTTTCCTCTCGCCATCCGGTCAATATCGTCAATCCGGTATTCCTTTTTCTTTTCTCTTGCGGGTTTGAACGGTATTGCGTTAATTCTTTTCTGCGTGGCGATCTTGTACCAGGCCTGCTCCATACGTTTTGCCACATCATCCGGTCTGACAATTTCATTCAGTTCCTGCTGCAGCGGACAGATCTGCTGTACCTCTTCAATGACTGCATCCTCTGCCACGGACAGTACGCCGCACAGTTCTATGTCATCTGCGGAATTTCCGATCCAGATTCCGTAAAGTCCGTGTTCTGTCATCCATGCGCTCTTTTCCTCGCTGAAGGAAGCCAGTGCCTTTGCAGGAAACGTAATGGTCAGCGTCTGCTTTTCTCCCGGTGCCAGCAGCTTTGTCTTGGCAAATGCACACAGTCTCTTGTATTCCTTGGGCATTCCCGCCTGCGGACAGGTTGCATAGATCTGCACCACTTCTTTTCCTGCATATTCTGTTCCGGTATTGGTCACTGTGGCCACGACCTGCACACGCTCCGTGTTGACCATGACATACTGGCCGCGGATATCAAACGTCGTATAGGACAGTCCGTACCCGAACGGGAAAAGCGATTTCACTGCAAAACTGTCAAAATAGCGATAGCCGACATAAATTCCTTCTTCATATTTCTCATTGATCACATCACCGTTCTGGTGACTGAACGTATCCGCATTCGGATAATCATGATAATCCAGCGCCCAGGTATCTGTCAGCTTGCCGCTCGGCGTCACTCTGCCGCAAAGCACATCCGCAACTGCATTTCCGCCTTCCATACCTGCCTGTGCCATCATCAGAATCGCATGTACCTGCGGTATTCTGCAGATTTCCTGCAGGTCTACCGGACCGCCCACATTCAGAATCAGCACGATATGTTTTACCAGACCTGCCAGTGCATGCAGATCGTCAATTTCATGATCCGTAGGCTCATAATCGCCCTCTTTTTCATAACGGTCAGCGCCTTCTCCCGCGACACGGCTCAATACATAAACCGCAGTTTCCGCTCCATCCGTATCTGCCTGCATAACCTCTCTGCCATCCGGCATCTCAAATGCGTTGGATGCATAGGCATCAAAAAACTTCATCGATCCCGCGTCACCGCCTGAAAGCTCCAGAATCCGTTTCTTCCAGTCTTCTCTGGCCTGTACATACCTGCTGTCATAATCCCTGACCCAGTCCGTACTGGTGATCTGAAATCCGTCATTTACCATTCCGCGATATATGGAAACCGTTTCTCTTTCATTGACATCCCCGGAACCTGTTCCGCCTTTGATGGTATGCCCTGCGCCGCTTCCAAGAACCGCAACCCTGCTGCCTTCTGCAAGCGGAAGTACGCCGTCATTCTGCAACAGAACGATTCCTTCCTGCGCCGCCTGTCTTGCTACCAGACGGTTTTTCTTTTCCCGCTCCGTTACTTCCTGACTTCTGGTGCCGTTGTGCTGAAATGAATTAATCTGCATGCTGCTCCTTTCAGTTATCCCCTGTGGATCTTTCCTGTACGCCGATCGATTTTTAACAGAACTCTCTGAAAAAACTGCATTCCTCATCATTAATCATTTTAGCATATTCTGACTTCATATTGCAGTGAAATACATGTCCGAGTTCTTTTTCCGGATCCGCAAAAAAGCGATAGCAGAATGTCACATCCAGTGACTGGAGCCTCTTTGCCATAACAGGCGCCTGATCTCTGAGAAAATCCTTTGGTGCGGTCATGAGAAACGTCGGTGGAAAATCTTTCGTTACATGATCTGTTATGCTGATCATCCTGTACTCTGCAGCTGTTCCGCCGCCCGGCAGATAATCCTGCATCAGATCCCCGGTCGTCATATCGTCCGGATGATCCTCCTTTTTCATCTCATATACGCCGCAGTTGAGTGCGATGGCTTTCAGAGAGAATCCTTCCGGCGTGCGGAAGCTGAACTGCGCTGCATATCCGGGGTTTGTCAGAATACAGCTGTACATACCCAGCAGATGCGCTCCTGCAGAATCTCCGACAGCAAACACATGATCTGTATCCATTCCGTATTCCATCGCATGCTTTACAATCCACTGCATGACCAGATTGGTATCCTCTGCCGGCGCAGGGAATTTGAACTCCGGTGCCAGGCGATAGGTGAAATTCACAACTGCGAATCCACGCTGTGCAAGACTCATCGTATAATACTGATAGCGTTCCTTATCTCCGTACACCCAGCCTCCGCCGTGCACACTGACGATTACGGGCAGCATTTGTCCCTTCTGGTTTTTCGGGCGATAGACGTCCAGCACCTGCCACTTCGGATCGCTTCCGTATACAAGATCATCGAAGCGCTCCACATCCGCCGGTGCGGTAAGTCCTGCGTCTCTGATATCGTCCCCTTCCTTAAAACTCTTTCTGATCTGATCACTCATTTCTGACATTTTTTTATTTTCCTTTCCTGTTTTGAAAAAACAAAGAGCCATCCGGATTTTCTTTCCGTCAGCTCTTTGCCTTATTCTGTCTTAGTCGTTTGCGTGCTTTGCCTGCAGATCCTTCTGAATCTGTGCAATATATTTATCAATGTTCATCAGGAAGCAGATCAGCAGACATACCAGTCCGAGAATTGCTCCGTTATAGCCGTATCCGAAACGGATCGCATTGACTGCGGACTGCGCCTGAACTGCAGCCGTTCCGTCATAGGCACCGATGGCAAGAATCCATGTGCAGACTGCGGAACCTACACCGATGCCGACCTTCATGCCAAAGGAAGTGCAGCTGTTGACAAGGCCTTCAGAACGAACGCCGCTCTTCCATTCACCATAATCAACTACATCTGCTGTCATGGCAAAGATACCTGACATGATCGGTCCGACACCAAAGCCCTTTACCACAAGTCCCAGCATTGCCAGTGGCAGATTGCTGCCGGCAGCACCTACGATGCAGCTGCCGATAATCATCAGAACGCATCCTGCCATCATGAGTTTCCGCTTACCGAATCTGCGCATCAGCTGCGGCATTCCGAGATTGACGATCATGGCCGGAATGGTGGTTGCAACAGAAGTCAGCGTCAGTACACCGATATTGCCCAGTACGATATTGCAGAAATAATAGGTCATGGAACCGGTACTTACCACCTGTACATACAGAAATACGAACATCAGACTCTGCAGATAGAAATACTTGTTTTTCAGCAGCGCCGGAAGTGCCTTTGACAGCGGTACATTTTCTACCTTTACCATGCCGTCCAGTTCTTCACCGATATGTTCTCTCGTTCCCATAAAGCTGATGATGAACATGATCATGGCCACAATACCATAGACAATGGAGAGCCACAGCCAGCCAACGGTTGCCAGAAGACCCGCCGTTACCGCATTGATCACCAGTGTCGTCAGCTGCGTCATGACGAAACGCATGGATGCTGCACTTCCTCTGTCCTGCACATCCAGTGTCATACGGCTGAGCAGTGCATTATACGGAAGGTTGTTGGCCGTATATACGATACAGTTCTGGAAAATATAGGTCAGGTAGGCATACAGAAGTTTATTCCCGCTGCTCATTCCGCCCGGTACATTGAATACCAGAACCAGCGCAATTGCCATAAAAGGCGCCGTCCACAGGATCCATGGTCTTGCCTTGCCCCATTTCGTATGGGTCTTATCCACAATGGCTCCCATGATCAGGTCTGTAATTCCGTCAAAAATACGTGTCAGCAGCATCATGGTTCCTACTGCCGCAGCGGCAATTCCGACCGTATCCGTATAATATGCCGTCAGGAATGTGGAACACATGGCTACAATAACGTTTGCACCACAGTCACCAAGTCCATAGGAGAACTTTTCTCCGAAACTCAGCTTCTGAATTACTTTTTTACTGCTCATTTCAAAATCCCTCTCTTTCGTTTCTACCCATACAGAATGATTGCTTCCCCTTCACATCTGATGGAATTCATTATACGGAAAAAAGGGTACCTGCTTCATTGCTTTTTTTAGCCTGAATTTACCGTTTTTTGACTTTTACATATCATTTTTCATTTCAGTTTGTCTGTTTTTGCATCTTTTTTATACTGTCTGGGTGTGCACCCATATGTTTTCTGAAACGCAAGTGACATGCGTCTGCTGTCAGAAAATCCGTTTTCAAGTGCAATATCCAGGATGCTGTGTTCGGAATACAGCAGCTGTCTCCTGGCCTTATTCAGTCGATATCCTGTCAGATAGGCGATAAACGTCATCCCCGTACAGCGCTTGAAATATCTGGAAAAATAGACCGGACTGAAATAAAACTTTTCCGCAATCCCCGCCTCTGTGATATTTTCTCTGTAATGATTCTCCACATATTGCAGAACGCCCTTGATCCGCTCAATATTCTTATCATAATTGACATCTGCAAGTGCTTCCCTGCTGACCGTTCCGCGTTCGCACATATGATATAAAAGCTCCAGAATCATCCCGTTGACATACAGATAATCATATCCGGTATGCGTCTTTTTCTCTGCATACGCTGATATTTTTTCCATGATTTCCGTAATTTCAGTTCCTGCAGGAAGATGGTCATTGGTAAAATAAATGCTTTTAAACTGCGGGAAATTCCGGATCAGAAACTGGTCATGAATCAGCAGCACCACCGCAACAACTCTGTCCAGTTCCTCCTGCGTCGTCTGCGGTTCAATCTTATGCACACTTTCACAGTTCGTTACGATAAAATCTCCCGGTCCGCCGTCAATACAGTGCCCGTCAATATAATGCCTGCTGTGTCCCGCAAGATATACGACCTCAAGTTCACTGTGCCAGTGCGCCAGCAGTGTATCATACGTCATCGTGGTTCCATACACGTTATAGATCTGAAACGGCTCATTTTCCTTATATTCAAACGTCTGATGCCTGATCAGTGTTTCACTCATTTTTCTGCTCCAGTACTACTCAAGTATCTCTGCAACAACTTCTGCCGAGGTACGGCAGACGGTTTTCACTGCCTGCTCTGCCGGAATAAATCTCTTATCTCTGATAAATTTCAGGTGCTGCGGTGTAAAGCGCAGAATGATTCCGTCCTTCTCCAGAATCGGTGTTGTCTTCCCGCTCATGGACAGACAGATCTCCTCCGGATTTCTGGGACTCTTTTTCCGCAGTATTTCCAGCAGCGCAGTAATGCAGCCCGCAATCGCATAGCCGCCTGCCGTCTGCCGGATATCCGCATCTGCTTCGGTTTCCATCGTCCATGCTCCGATATAATGGCTGATTCCATATTCGCAGTCCAGTTCGAAAATGCCCCGTTCTCCGACGAAGTGGATCCATGCAGTATTCTCACGGATGAAAATTTCCTGCACAAAGTGATCTTTACCATCCTCTGTCATACACAGCTGCTCACAACCGGTCAGGGCCACCGATGCACGCAGTTCCTGACGGTTGCTCCCGGTCTGCGTACCGGCAGGCTCTGCCGCCTTCCCCGGATCATCCGCAGCTGCTGCATTCTCTGTCTCCTGCGTATCTGCAGCATCCTTCATGCAGTAATGCCTCTCAAATACGGTAAACTGCTCTTCCATATGTTCAAACGGCCCCGGCACGGGTCTGAAGCTGCGATGACTGCCGTAATAATCACGATCAAACAGAATCGGTGTCCCGTCCGCGTTTTCAAACAGCTGCTCCGGTTCAAATGCTTTCCCGAGAATCTGCGTGGATATAAGCTGTGCATCCGTCTGCTGCAGATGGCTGCCAAGGTCTGTCCGCAGCGTCACCGCTCCGTTTTCCTGCTCTTTCAGTTCAAGGTGAATCTCATCTGCGGTATCCACTGCAGCCCCTGTCTCGCTGCTGCAGGGCATGGCCCCGTTATAATACACATTCCCCTGCATATAGACCGGAAGATGGTCATAATAACGGTCTGTCGAGTCATAACGTTCATAGCTGCCGCTGTCAAACTGCGCAAAGTATTCCTTTGCCGAAGGGTATCCTTCATATGGCAATGTTCCGCAGACAAACTGATACGCATTCAGCCGGTTTTCCTGAATGCTTTCTGTATATGCCTTCAGATCGTCTCTGATTTTTTTCTGGATAAAAATATTATTACAGAATCTCGCATCACCGTGCAGTATCGTCATGAAGCCTGCAATTTCGGTGCGATGCGGCACATGATACGGCGTGTATCGCGGTGTCGGAAACTTTTTACCGCCATTGTCCGTGCCTGCGCCGACATAGGTGAAAGAACCGGCGATCAGGTTATGTACCAGCGCAATTCCCTGCGTGCTGAGTCTGCATGCCAGATCTGACAGCAGCAGATTATGGTCGATCAGTGTCGGTCCGTGTGAAACCTCCACAAAGATATCTTCACCAAGTGCCAGTCCCTGACTGATCTTCGTTCCTTCCGGCGGCACATTATCATGGAACAGATTCTGCGTCACTCTCGTTCCCTGCGCCTGCCAGTCCAGCCAGAGCCCCCTTGTGCAGTGATCAATGCGGTTTCTGCGGATCACCACGTCAATTGCAGCGTGGAGCTTGATTCCGCCGATCTCGGCGCCTGCCAGGTTCTGTCTGTTGTTGATGTGATGAATGTGATTGTCCTCAATCAGCGAAAAGACTCCGCCAAGATGTCCGACGATTCCGGTCTGACCGCAGTCATGGATATCACATCTGCGAATAATATGCGATCCGATTTTTTCCTTTGTCCAGCCTTCACGCTGTGCCTGACAGACAGCTTCACGCTCCGTCTGCGTCCCGTCCTTGATATATTCCGTTGTCCACTTGTTTTCATTTTCCGGCTGCAGATATTTGCCGAGTGAGATCCCGCTGCACTTGGAATCTGATATTTCACAGTTCTCAATGATCCATCCCTTTGACCAGTGAGGTCCGATCATGCCCTCCTGATATGCCGTCGGCGGTGCCCAGCCGGTGGCTGCCTGCCGGATTACGAAGCCGGACACGGTAATATACGAGATTCCCTCTCTGGACGGATAGAAACAGTTCCTGCGTACATTGATCTCCGTATTCTCAAGGTTGGGATCATGCGTCTGAAAATTCGCCCACAGGACGGTTTCTCCTGTGTCATGACTTCTCTGCGTATACCAGGTATATACTGTTTCCTCCGGTGCCCAGGATTCATCATTTCTGACCGGATTCTGCACTTTTGAGAGGCTGTCCGCTTCATACAAGGCTCTGCCGTTTAAATATACTTCTCCCGTGTGTGCAGGAACTTTTGCCCGGTACCAGTCTCCATGCACGATTTCACGATAGGGATTATAATCTCCGAATACACTGTCAGGGATCCGTACCGTCCAGATATTTCCGGCCTTCTCCCAGTTCTTCACCGGTTCTGCGCCTGTGATCACTGCCGTCCCGGGTTTCTGCGCTCTGTATATGATTCGCTGATCCGGAAGCCCTGCATGCACCGGATCCACTGCTTCACGATATATACCGGGAGCAACCAGCACTTCATCTCCCGGCCCTGCAACCGCTGCAGCCTCCGATATGCTGCGGAAGGGACGCACACTGCTTCCGTCTCCGTCCTGCCTTGCATCTGCCCGTACATATAATTCCATTATCCGGCCTCCTATGTTAAAATGATACACAGATGCGTCGCATCTATTTAAAGGAGCCCGCTTTACGGGTTCCACCGAAAAATGCTTAAGGAGAATTTACTATGGGACGAATGGACTTTCGTTTTGCACTCGCCATACTTGCCGCACTTGTTGTCAGCGGTCTTCTGATTCATCTGATCGCCGGCCTGTTCTGACGTTATTTTCTGGCGGTTTTATTCAGACCTTCATAGAATCTGACCGCAGCATTCACCTCTGTCTCATCCGGGTGATGCTTTCTGATTCCGCCCACCAGCTTCAGGGGGCAAAAGGAATCATGTCCGTAGCAGCCATAGCTTCCGAATACTCCGCTGCCCTTGTCCAGCACGATCTGCCGGATTTCCTGCGTATATTTTCTGTTGTGCTTTTTAGAACCGCAGGTATAGATCAGGAAGATCTGTTTGCCCC
>CAYMBY010000119.1:0-26046 GCA_964388815.1 uncultured Butyrivibrio sp.
CTGGTCAGAAACCAGTATATTGCACCGACCACCAGATTGCTGACCAGCGCGTAGATGCCGAAGGTTCCAAGAAATGCGTTCATTCCGTCAAAAAACGCTTCCGGTCCCTGTCCTCCTTCATAGGAAAAGAAATAACTTCCCATCATCGACCGGCCTCCAAAACCGCCGAGGATCAGATTGTTGGAAATTCCGGACACAATCAGGTACATCACAATATATACAATCACTGCGCCAAGAATCCGGTGCGTTTTGAACAGCTGCCCGAGCGCCAGTGCACAATATACATTCAGCAGCATAACAGCCGGAGAAATGATCATCGCGATAATCAGCGCCACAAGCTCCGGTGTGACATGCACATGCCCCGCAACATAGGTCAGCACCTGGGAAAAATCAGACCAGTTGACTTCTTCCGTAAAAAAACAGAAAAACAGGCAGAGCATACTGACCGCAGAGAACTCAAGCCACCATACATAATCTGTAATCAGCATGGATCCGATATGCTGATCCGCCGTTACCGGAAGTGTATGCATCAGGTAACCTTCCGTGGTAAACATCTTCTTGTAAAAGCGTCCGACCAGATAGAAAAATGTAACAACTACGAGCGCTATGATCGCCAGCACATACAATACCATATAAACTGTGGACATTTTCTGTATAAAATAGCTGCTGCTTGTCTTGATCAGATGCATCTGCAGCATGCCGATCAGTGACAGCAGAACAACTGCCGCATTAATGACCAGCATATATCTCCATGTATTTTTAAATTCATGCTTTATCAGTTTGCCGAACATGCAAATACCTCCCTGAATACTTCATCCACTGATTTCCCGTTTGCATCGCGGACTGCGTCTGCACTGTTATAAAGAACAATCTGTCCGTTTTTGAGAAACAGTACATCGTCAAGAATCTTTTCCACATCTGAAATCAGATGTGTGGAAATGATAATGGATGCCTGCGGATTGTAATTTCCGATAATTGTCTGCAGAATGTAATCTCTGGTTGCCGGATCCACGCCTGCAATCGGTTCATCAAGAACATACAGCTTTGCCTGTCTGCTCATGGTGAGAATCAGCTGCATTTTTTCCTTATTTCCCTTGGAGAGCGTCTTGAATCTCGCCTTAGGGTCTATACCGAGGCGGGAAAGCATATCATATGCCCTCTCCTCTTCGAAGTCTTCATAAAAATCCTTAAACAGGCTTACACTGCTCTGGAATGTCATATCCGGATCAAGATAATTGCTGTCCGGCAGATAGGAAATAATCTTCTTGCTTTCCACACCGGGCCTGTTTCCATCAATCAGTACTTCACCGCGCGTCGGTTTCAGCAGCCCGTTGATCATTTTGATCAGCGTCGTCTTGCCGCTTCCGTTCGGTCCGAGCAGTCCGACAATTCTGCCCGGTGCCACTTCAAAGCTGATGCCGTCAACTGCATGTATACTTCCATAATTTTTCCCAAGATTATTACATTTTAAGATAGGTTCCATCGATTTCTCCTCAGTTTTCCTTCTCTTTTCCGCTCTTCCTGATCATTTCGATCAGTTCCTCCGGCGAAATGCCAAGCTTCTGCATTCTTACCAGACACGCTTTCAGTTCTTCTTCTGCAATCGTTCTTCTCTCTTTTTCAATCATCGCCGCATCCTCCGTCACTGTCCGGCCGTTTGTGCGCTGGTTCTCAATCAGCTGTGTTCGCTCCAGTTCTGTCAGCGCACGCTGCATGGTGTTCGGATTCACCGAAGCCTGTGTTGCAAAATCACGTACAGACGGGATATGACTGCCCGGCGGATATTCTCCTGTAACAATTCTGCGTCTGATTTCCTCCACGAGCTGCAAATAGATCGGTCTGCTGCCGTCAAGATTCCATGCCATATAGTACCTCGATTTCTTTATCTGTTGATGTATTACTGTATTAGTTGCTTAATACAATAATACATCTTTTTTCTACTCTGTCAAGTACCAAAATAAAAAACACAGCTTCCGTTTCCGAAAGCTGTGCCGATGTATTTTCCCCTGCTCAACCTGTCAGATCATTCTTCTGCCATGCTGGTTTTCTCTGCCGTATGCGGCTGAACATGTCCGAATTTCAGTACCGGACTGAGCTTTTTATAAATCATGAATGTAATCATTGAATCAACTGCGCCTTTAAAAAGATTCATCGGTGCCACAGCAAGAATCACAAAGCTGTATATGTCCTTGATTCCGGCATTTACCGCTGTTCCAGCCGCAATCAATGATTCCATCGGCATTCCGTACAGGACAGAAAATGTAGGAAGCAGATATACTGCGTTAAGCACTGCGCCGACAACTGTAATCACTGCTGTTCCGCATATGCATGCAACCAGTGCCATTTTTCTGTTTTTTCTGAAATTGTAGATGATGGAAGCAGGAAGTACAAAGCTGCAGCCAATGACAAAGTTGGCCAGATCTCCTACAAATGCTGTCGTGGTTCCTTCAATCACAAGCTTTACAAGAATCTTGATAAACTCAATCATAACTCCCGTAACCGGTCCGAATGCAAATGCACCGATCAGGGCCGGAAGCTCACTGAAGTCCATGCGGTAAAATCCCGGTGCAAAAAATACGGGAAAATCCAGGCAATACAGAATTGCTGAAATTGCGGAAAAAACACCGATCACCACCAGTTTACGTGTGGTCAGTATCCGCTCTGTATCATGATTTCTGCGCTTTGCCATCTTTTCAAACAGCCAGGCGACTGCAAATGCTGCTGCTATAATTGCCAGAAATTCGACTACAAATACCGCGTTGGTCGCTACGCTCTGTAATAATCCATTGCTCATGACTTTTCTCCTTCTCGTGCATTTCGCACAGCAAGCCGGTCAGAACACTGTTCTGCCGCTTCGAGGAATGAAATCAGAGAACTTCTGCACGCATTCCGGAAAAAACAAAAGCCCTGAATCTTACGATTCAGGGCCGGAATGCATATTCACGATATCCGTATCAGAAAAAGATCTGCAGATATCACTGCTGCGTTCTTCTTTCATCCAGACTTTACTGTCGGTTTTGGACTTGCACCAAATCAGCCGCCGAAGCGGGTCGCGGACTATACCGCCGGTAGGGAATCACACCCAACCCCGAAGAAATATATTTTCTTTTATCGTTTCTAATATATTCCCCTGTGCCGGATAAAGCAAGGGGTTTATAAATATTTCAGAATCTGCGGCAATCAGGCAGACTGTGCCTCGGTCGTTTCTTCTTTTTCTTTATCCTTATCCTGAAGCGTCCCGCCCGGCACGGTCAGCCCGATTCCGTCAAAGAATCTGTTCAGAATCTTATCCAGTACCCTGACCATAAGTCCGACCAGAACAGCTGCTGCAACCGTTCCTTCGCGGACACCCTTAATCTGCCCCAGAGCTGCAAAGGAAATGACACACGCAATCAACACCATGCTCAGGTCAAAGGCAATCTTGACCTTTGCAAATTCCAGATGAAACACCTTTGCAATTGCCGTCATCGTGCCTTCTCCTGCCAGCATGACCACGCCTGCTCTGACTTCAAGCTCTACACCGACAGCCACCAGCACACAGCTGATCAGGCAGAGTACCCACTGCATGAAATAACTGTGCGGAACAACTCCTGCCGTCATGGACAGTGTCAGATCCGTAAAAAATCCGAACACAAATGCCGCTGCCAGCTGCAGCAGCTGTACCGGATCATATTCTCTGCGAAGCAGCAGAATCTGTATCAGAATGAACACCACATGCATGGCAATCGTAATGGTTCCCATCGTAAACGGAATGACCAGGCTGAGCACATACGGCGGGCAGGAAATCGGAGATGTCCCGAGATCTGCTCTGGTGGAAAGTGCAACCCCGAGCGCCATAATAAAAAATCCGATAAATAAAGCAATGTATCTTTTTATATATTCAGTAGCTGTGTATTTCAGTTTCTTTTCCTCCGAAAATCATACGGCAAGCGTTGACCATCTGGTGCAGTCCCATACCTGCGTGGCAAGACCGTCATAAAACTCAGGTTCATGACATACCATCAGAATACTGCCTTTATATTCCTTCAACGCCCGTTTCAGTTCTTCCTTTGCTTCCACATCCAGATGATTCGTCGGCTCATCCAGAAGGAGCACATTTGTCTCCCGGTTAATCAGCTTGCAGAGTCTGACTTTTGCCTGTTCTCCGCCGCTGAGCACTCTGACCAGACTTTCGATATGTTTGGTGGTCAGTCCGCATTTGGCAAGCGCACTGCGGACTTCATACTGTGAATAGGAAGGAAACTCCTTCCAGATTTCTTCGAGGCAGGTGGTTCCGATATGCTGATCCATCTCCTGTTCGAAATAGCCGATGTTCAGATAATCTCCCTGCTCCACTTCTCCTTCAACCGGCCGGATGAGTCCGAGAATGCTCTTTAAAAGCGTTGTCTTACCGATTCCGTTGGTTCCCGTGAGCACGATTCTGTCACCGCGCTCCATGCTAAGGTCAAGCGGTGTGGACAGCGGTGCATCATATCCGATCACCAGGCCATGCGTCTGAAAAATATATCTTCCCGGTGTTCTCGCCTCTCTGAAACGGAATTCCGGTTTTGGCTTTTCCGCAGCAAGTTCGATCACATCCATTTTATCCAGCTTTTTCTGTCTGGACATTGCCATATTCCTGGTTGCCACTCTGGCCTTGTTTCTGGCCACAAAATCCTTAAGATCCGCGATTTCCTTCTGCTGTTTGTTATAGGCTGCTTCCATCTGTGATTTCTTCATTTCATATACTTCACAGAACTTGTCATAGTCCCCCGGGTAACGGTTCAGCTGTCTGTTATCCATGTGGTAGATCACATTAATGACACTGTTCAGAAACGGGATATCATGTGAAATCAGAATGAATGCATTTTCATATTCATTCAGATAGCGTTTCAGCCAGTCAATATGTTCCTTATCCAGATAATTGGTAGGCTCATCAAGAAGAAGAATATCCGGTTTTTCCAGCAGAAGTTTTCCCAGCAGTACCTTTGTTCTCTGTCCGCCGCTGAGTTCCGTCACATCCTTATCCATACCGATATCAAACAGTCCCAGTGATCTCGCCACTTCTTCCACTTTCGCATCAATCAGATAGTAATCATGCGCTGAAAGAAGATCCTGAATCGTTCCGAGTTCTTCCATATAACCTTCCATCTGCTCGCTCTCCGTTTCCGGATCCGCCAGAAGGTCACAGATCTTCGTCATTCTGCTGTCCATCTCATGAAGGAAATCAAATGCGGAAGACAGTACGTCTCTGACCGTCATTCCCTTTTCCAGTGCGGTATGCTGGTCCAGATATCCGACCCGGACATTTTTTGCCCACTCCACTTTTCCTTCATCAGGCATCAGCTTGCCTGTAATGATATTCATAAACGTGGACTTTCCTTCGCCGTTTGCACCGACCAGTCCTACGTGTTCGCCTTTCAGAAGTCTGAAAGATACATCTTCAAATATTGCTCTGTCGCCGAATCCATGCGTCAGATGTTCTACATTTAATATACTCATTCCTACTCTCCCGGTAAAAAAACATCAATGGCAGACTTTCGCAATATTATCATAAAGGTGACGGTAATACAAGAATTCTTTTTCAAAAACGATTTTAAATAGATGCGCAATACATGCTTTTATTGATAAAAATATGTCAAAATGCTTTCATGACATGAATTGACAAACAATTTCAAAATGTTATTCTATATTGTGTGACAAGTAAACATGTATGGCACGTACCATACAGAGGAGTCAATTAATCAGAAAGGGAGTGTATTGTCATGGGAGATAAGAATCCGAAGCATCCGCTTAAGAAAAAGAAGGTCGTTCCGAAGGTAAATGTAGCAGATCATACTGCCACAGCTGAAGAAGCTGCTCCAAAGTCAAAGAAGCACTGATCCTTTTTTCAATTAACCAGAAAAGGAACTGTCACAGACTTCATCCGTAACGGATGTCTCTGTTTCAGTTCCTTTTTTTCTGTATCTGATCAATGATCAGTGTCTGCCGCCTCCAAACTGTCCGCCGCCTTCGCCGCCATGTCCTTCATTCTGAATTGTGCTGGGCGTATAGTCCACACTGAGCGCATTGGCGACTGCTTCCTTGATACTGTTACTGCTGTAGGTCGCGCCGCTGACTGCATCCACATTGACAGACTGATTGTCAATAATTTCCTGTACTACTGTACTTTCTGCTCTTTCAAAAAACTGCTGATCATCCTGATAGGAATCGATGGTAATATCCGTAATCTTCCCGCCGGATACCGTGACGGTAACATCGGTTTCACCGCGAAGCCCTGTTCCGCTTCCGGTATAGGTACCATCCTTAAGAAGATCTGTCAGCGCACCCAGTGAAGCACTTTCTGCTGCATCTGCAGATGCTGTACTGCCGCTTTCCGCCGCGTTCTCCGTCTCCTGTGTCCCGCTCGCCTGCTGTGTATCTGTTTCCTGTGTCGTCTGTGCTGCAGCGCTGTCAGAAGTACTCTGTCCGGAAGTCTGTGATTCTGATCCTGAAGATGAAAGGGCATTTTCCACTGCGGCAATAATGCCTTTACTGCTGTAGGTTGCTCCGCTGACCGTATCCACATCCGTCGTCTGTCCGGAAATTATTTCAGATATAACAGCGGAAGAAGCCTTATTCAGATATTCAGCATCATCTGCCGCTGAAGTAATGGAGATATCCGTAATCACTCCGCTGTCCACAGTAACATCAACAGTCGTTTCACCCCTGAAGCCTGTTCCGCTTCCGGTATAGGTGCCGTCAGTAAGATAGGAAAAAGCTCCCTGGCTTACTGCCTGTGTCGATGCTGCTGTCGTGGATGTATTTCCGGCAAGTCCCATATCATTATAAATATTGCCAAGATAATATGCACCGGTAATCAGTGCGCAGGAAACCGTTCCTGCCAGAATCGCATTTTTTTTACTCTCTTCCAGATCAAGATGTGCATTGGAGGAAGGACATACCCTGACACATTCCATGCAGTTGATGCACTCGCCTGTCGTCACACGGTCCATCTGATCCAGCGGAATTCCCATACTGCATTTCACGCTGCAGAGTCTGCATTTTGCGCACTTGCTGCGTTCCTTTCTGATGGTTACCGGACGAAGTCTTCCGATGATGCTGAAATATGCACCAAGCGGACATAAGTATCTGCAGAAAAAGCGTTCTACGAAAAATGATGCAATCATAATGCCCAGAAGGATTGCTGCTGCCAGAATCCAGCTCTCTGCAAGTGTTGTAAATGACGGCCAGTTTCCAAACGATACCAGCATACCGAAAAGTTCCCACGGATCTGTTCCTGTCGGAATACTTACGATCTGAAGTCCCCAGATCAGCACAACAAAGATAAACAGTACTCCGTATTTAACCCATTTCAGGATATGATCAGCAGCATCCGGAATATATTTTCTGACTTTCTTCTGTCTGAAAACGAATCTGGGAAAATGGTATATGAAATCTCCCATACTTCCGAATGCACACATCCAGCCGCAGAAGAATCTGCCTGCAACAAGTGTGACTACTGTTACTGCCGCCAGCAGAATAATGGCGGGAATTATCGATGCAAAGCTTCCCTGCTGCCCTGTCACCAGCAGTACAATCGATTTGATACTGTAAAAAATCTGTATAAAAAGTTCCGGCATGAATATAAAACAAAGGATCTGAATTCCTCTTCGAATGAGTGGTGTGTATAATCTGCTTACTTTCTGCTGCCTGCTCTGTTCTGCCATTTTTCTTCCTCTTATTCTGTATGATTTTTTTGTACGACTGATCTGTTAATCTCTCTTCGATCCGGATCTGCCGTTCTGCATTCCGGTATTCATATGGAAATGATACTTTCCTTCAGCAAATCCCTTTGTGGAAATGACATTTCCATCTTCCGCAAGGTAAAGTGCCTCTATCCCGAGTCTTTCTGCCAGCGGGATTCCTTCTCTGACGCCAAGCACAAACAATGCCGTTGTGATTCCGTCAAGATCCATTGCACAGCTTCCTGCTGCCGTTACGCTCAAAACCCCGGATCTTGCCGTACTGCATGTCCTGGGATCCAGCAGATGATGATATCTGATACCGTTTTTCATAAAAAAGCGTTCATTCACTCCGGAAGTCACGAGTGCATCCTGATCCAGCGTGACCTGCCCGAAAAAGCTGCCCCGTTCCCGGAGCGGATTCTGAATTCCTGCTTTCCAGCTGCTGCCATCTGACTTTTTACCGATTGTCAGAATGGTTCCTCCAAAATTGAGGAGGCCACTGATAACACCTCTGTCCATCAGTTCGCTTCTGATCGCATCTCCTGCATACCCCTTCGCAATTCCGCCAAGATCAATTCCCTGCCCCTTCTGTTCCAGAAATGCAGTCTGCTTTTCTCTGTCCAGATGAAGCTTCGTATAATCTACAAGCCTGCTTACTTCCTGACACGCTGCTTCAGACGGAACACTTTTCTTTCCGTTCCCGATATTCCAGAGTTCCACGGCCGGTCGTATGGTTGGATCGAATGCCCCGCCCGACACTTCAGCAAAATACAGTGCTCTTTCCAGTAATCTGAAAGTGACATCCCGTACGGCTACGGGGTGTCTGCCTGCCGCAGCATTGATGCGTCCGATATCACTGTTCTCCTTGAATGCTGACAACAGATCATCCAGCTCATCGCACCTTGCCTGCATATCTGAAAGAAGTTCTGCCTGTTCTTCTGAAAGCATACTGTCGATCCGGATATAATTCATGGTTCCGAATGCATAAAACCCTCTGTCCATTTCTCTGTCCTCATATTTTTCTCCATGTATTTATGGATTGTTGATGATGCTATTACTTTACTGCGGGCATTTGAAAGAAATATGTTCAGGGTGTGTTTAAATTTTGTTTTTTTAATGAAGTAAAAATAAAACTGTTTATTTATATTTTATCATTTGTAAAACATACCTGTATGTATGTTTTATCGACATTTTCAATATTTTTCCGTAAAGCTTCGCTGTATATCTGAACAGATTGACTTTTATATAAGCAAATTTTATAATTACAGAAAGACTGTTATCCAAGCAGTCAACAAAGGCAGGAAGGATCTTTTCATGAAACGTGTAATGACTTCCGAACTTCTGCCCGGAATGATTCTGGCAGAAAATGTATATACCTATAATAATGACCAGCTGATTCTTCCCAAGGGATTTACGCTGAATGATAAGGCAATTGCCAAACTGGAATTTTATTCTACAATCAATGTTCTTGTAGAAGATGAGCTGGCTCCTGATGCCGAATTCAGAAATCCGGATGAAGATTCCCTTTCCTATGCACAGCGGCTGCGTCAGACACAGGAATTCAAGCTTTTCAAGGCTGACTTTGAAAATGCTTCTTCTGAATTTGCAAATGCCATTAATGATGTAGTTAAAAACAATAACCCGCTTGATGTCAATCAGCTGGCCGCACCGATTTTTTCTCTGATTGAAAGCGGACACGGTCCGTCCAACATCTTTGACATGCTGCACAGCCTTCGCCAGTATGATGATGCAACCTATGTGCACTGCATCAATGTTGCCCTGATCAGTAACATCATCGGCCAGTGGATGAAAATGTCCGATAGTGATGTTCAGCTTCTGACACAGGCTGGTCTCCTGCACGATGTCGGTAAACTGCTGATTCCGGGAAATATCATCTCAAAACCGGCAAAGCTTACCGCCAGTGAATACTCTCTGGTTCAGACGCATCCGCAGGAAGGATACAAGATTCTGAAAAATCTTGATCTGAATCAGCATGTGAAAAATGCAGCACTGATGCATCATGAGCGCTGTGACGGAAGTGGCTATCCTCTTCATCTGACAGCTTCACAGATTGATCCTTTCGCAAAAATTGTTGCCATTGCGGATGTTTACGATGCAATGACTTCTGCAAGAGTATATCGTGGGCCTTTATGTCCGTTTGTTGCCATTTCTCTTTTCGAAAGCGAAGGATTACAGAAATACGATGCCAACACCATCATGACGTTTCTTGTCAATATCGTAAATACTTACCTGCTTAACCGTGTCAGGCTCAGCAACGGGCTTGAAGGAGATATTGTTTTTATTAACCGGGATCATCTTTCCAAACCGACGATCCGGGTAGGAGATCGATATATTGATCTGAGCATTACACCGGATCTGTATATCACTGAAATCATATGACAGCTGCAACATCCAAACGAATTTCCTATATTGACATTGCCAAATTTATCGGTATTTTTCTGATCGTTCTGGGGCACATGCTGCGACGCGGCCAGGTTCTGTCCGTCCTGATCACAGCCGGTGTCCCTCTGTTTTTCTTCCTCTCCGGTGTCACTTATCATTATACAGATCAAAAACTGAACTTCTGGAAAAAGAAGTTCATGACGCTGGTAATTCCCTATCTTTTTGCAGGCCTTGTCAGCATTATCATTTTTACATTGCTGGGATCTTTTGCCGGAAGCCGGCTGAATGTCTCCATACGTTCTACCGATCTGCTGCCAAACCTTGGAGGTCTGCTGTATGCAAATTCAAAAACGCAGTACATGAAATGGAATAATTCTCTCTGGTTCATTCCATGTCTGTTCTGCGTCCTTATTCTGACTGATCTTCTGGAAACGGTTCTGAAGCATTCTGCACCCGGGCATCCGCTTCCGATAAGGATCCTGTCAATTATCATCTGTACCGCTCTGGGAAAATATCTGGTTCTGTCCGGTATTCATCTGCCCTGGCAGATGGAGACAGCCCTGAATGTATTTCTTTTTACTGAATGCGGTGTCATATTTCAACAGCACTTTCTTCCGTATATGCAGGAAAATTCTCTTCCCCGCCGAAAGGCAAGCCTGCTTATGGCTGTGCCGTTTCTGCTTGCAGGAATTGTCTGCTGCATGATAAACGGAAAAGTAAGTATACGGACTGATGAATATGCATTTTATCCGCTTTTTCTTCTGTCCGCTTTTACATGCATCCCCGGTATTCTGCTGCTCAGTATCGCAATCAGGAACTGCAGGGCACTTGAATTCGCCGGACAGCGGACGCTCCCCATTCTGATGTGGAATAAATTCCCCATTCTTCTGTTCCAGACCATTGTTCCCTTTACCAGTACCGTACTGGCCAGGGTCGATACCCCGGAAGCTTTTCTGTGTGCTGTTCTGCCTTCCGTGCTTTCGCTCCTTCTGTGCCTGCTGTGCGGAATTATTCAGGAAAAGCTGCTTCCTCTTACCGTCGGAAAAGGCAGGATGTAAAAACATCCTGCCTTTTTTCGTGAATAAGCAGCACAACCTCCACTGCATTCTGCAGCGGAGGTCGTGTTACTCGCCATATGTTCCTCTGCCTTCGTCCGTGCAAGCACGGCTCCGGCAGACGGCCACATGGCTCTGCTTATTCACGCAAATTTTAATCTGAACTTCTGGGCTTCTCTTTCTGTGTCAATTCTGTCAATCTGTGCACCAAGAGCGCTGAGTTTGATATGGAAGTCTTCATATCCGCGTTCAATATATTTGATATCATCTACAGATGTAAAACCATCTGCAATCAGTCCTGCTATAACAAGTGCTGCGCCTGCACGAAGATCCGGTGCCGATATTTCTGCGCCGCTGTATTTCTCCACGCCGTCAATAATCGCTGAACTGCCTTCAACCTTGATATTTGCACCCATGCGGATCATGGAATCCACATATCTGAAACGGTTCTCAAATATACTCTCCGTTACAATGCTGATTCCGCTTGCCAGACCGAGAGCAACTGTAATCTGCGGCTGCATGTCTGTCGGGAATCCCGGATAGGGAAGTGTCTTGACGTGTGTTGCTGTCAGTCTTCTGGATGCAACGACTCTTACCGCATCATCTGATTCCTGTATCTGACATCCCATCTCTACCAGCTTGGCGCTGATGGATTCCAGATGCTTTGGAATTACATTTTTTACTGTCACATCTCCATGTGTCGCTGCTGCAGCCACCATAAACGTGCCTGCTTCAATCTGATCCGGAATAATGGTATATTCAGAGCCATGCAGCTTCTCCACGCCTTTGATACGGATCACATCCGTACCTGCGCCCTTGACATTGGCACCCATGCTGTTCAGAAAATTGGCAAGATCAACGACATGAGGTTCCTTTGCCGCATTCTCGATAATGGTCTGACCTTCTGCCATCACAGCAGCCATCATGATATTGATGGTAGCGCCTACTGATACCACATCAAGATAAATATGACTGCCGATCAGTTTATCTGCATAGGCATTGATAATCCCGTGTTCAATCGTAACGTTGGCACCAAGTGCTGTAAATCCCTTGATATGCTGGTCAATCGGCCGGAGTCCGATATCACATCCGCCCGGCAGAACCACCTGTGCATGACGGTATTTGCCCAAAAGTGCTCCGATCAGATAATATGACGCTCTGATCTTCTTGATATATTCATTCTCGATGGTATGATTTCTGACCTGGGATGCATTAATCTTAACTGCATGCCTTCCCACACGGTCAACAATCACGCCAATACTTTCCATTGCCTGAAGCAGGACATTTGTGTCCCGTACATCCGGCATATTATCAATAGAAACAGTTTCATCCGTCATTGCTGAAGCCGCCAGTATTGCAAGTGCCGCATTTTTGGCACCTCCAATCTCAACTTCGCCGACCAGCGGATTTCCACCTTTTATAATATATTTCTCCATATCGTCCTTTCAAACTGCAGTACGCCCTTTATGTCCTGCATGAACGCATCTATATAAACAGTATAACCGTATTTCATCAAAAAGCATTCTCTACAAACAAAAATTTATTATAGCAACGAAAATCATATTTGTAAAACAAAACTTTAGTTAAGATATTTTAACGGGTTCACCTGCGTACCATTTACAAGGATTTCAAAATGGAGATGTGCTCCGGTACTGACACCTGTATTTCCACTGAGTGCGATCTTATCTCCCTGTTCAACCTTCTGACCGGCTCTGACCAGGATCCTGCTCAGATGACCATATCTGGTCTCTCTGCCGTCTGCATGCGAAATATATACACAATAGCCATATCCGCTGCCCCAGCCCGCACGTATTACCGTTCCGGAAGATGATGCCATTACTGCTGTACCAACCGGTGTTGACCAGTCGACGCCCTTATGGAAGGTGCTGGCCCCCCTGGTCGGTGCTTTTCTTCTGCCAAACCCGGAAGTAATTCTTCCGCCTGAAATCGGTTTGATATATGTCGGCGGAACAATCGTACCACGTTCCACAATTTTCGGAACTGCCTGATACGTAATCTCTTCTTTCTGAATATCTGCTGAAATCTGACTGTCATTGCTGTAGCTAACAAGTGCTACCACCTTACGATGTCCCGCAGAGGGTTCCTGAAGCACTTCGCTTTTATTGGTATACCAGCTGTCATTATCCACATACTTGACATCAGCCTCATAATCTTCTTCATAATACTTCTGTTCCGTATGCAGTACAGTCAGTTCCGGCTCCGGAACAGTAACTGTCAGTTCATCTCCGATACGGATAATCGAGTTTTCACTGTCAAGTGTCGGATTCATCGCTACCAGATCCTTTATGGACAGTTGATAGGCCTGTGCAATCGTTGAAAGCGTATCCCCTGACTTTACCTCATAAATCTGATTTGTTTCCTTATCTTTGGTTACTTCATCCACTGCCGTATCAAGGTCTGTCAGTTCATCACCCGGCAGGTAGGATTCTACAATTTCGACCTTATCTCCAAAATCAAGTGACTGCAGCCCCAGCTCGAAATCAGAAAAATTCTTCTCGGTAGTCAGCGGTTCTACTTTTGCCATGACATCCGAAATCACTGATTCAATACCAGCCTCAGGGAAAGGTGTCTCTGCCGCCTTTTGCCTTTTTTCCTCTTCAGCGGAAATCACTGAAGTCGTAAGTGCATTGACTTCGCGCTCCGGATCGAGTATCAGGCTGACATCATACTGATGCTTCGTGTCATATTTTTCAAGTGATGCCTGCAGAAGTGAAAGAACGTCTTCCTTACTTGAAAGATTGATGGAAAAATCCTTGATCTTAACCGTGTAGGATCTGTTCAGTGTGCTCCGTTCATTTTTCTGCAGCACGGCAAGCATGTTCTGTGTAATATCCTCAGAAGGACTTACTCTGCCTATAAGTACATGTTCTCCGGTAACCTTGAGTTCTGCATTGGCCAGAACCAGCTCATTATTTCCTGCTGCCAGCTGTCTGCGGGCTCTGCGCAGGCATTCCTTCGCCGTAGCTTCATCAGCTGTCACGCCTACATTTACGCCATCAAGTTCTACCGTATAACGGTCATTTTCCCCAATATTCACTTTTTGAAAATTCGGTATGAAAAATATCCATAGCAGGCAGATAAATAATGCCGACTGAATAAAACATACCCGGACTTTTCTGTTATAACGGGTTAGTTTTTTCATCTCTTACTGTTCCGCATCGGCCTCAATTCCGTCTGTAATGGAAAAATGAAGCATATTGTTCAGATATCGTTCTACTGTTTCATAAACTACCACATCCGGTTTTTCTTTTTCCAGCATATCCAGGTTATAATTGTAATAAAAATTCAGATAGGAACTGTCGAAATTGCATGCAACATACTGGAACATCATGGTGGAGAAGGAATCACCGATAATAAAGAGCTTTCTGTCATCCGCTGCGCCGTCCTGAACCGTTCCCCTGAATTCAGTTGCTGTATCATTTTTCTTGATTTCAGCCTTGTGTGTGGTATATCCGTCAAGCACATATGCCGGATCATCCTCCAGTACATTTCCAAGGTGAATCAGTGTCGCAAGATCATACCGCGGAACACTTCCTTCAATCTGATTGAGTGTATCCAGTGAAGGCATGTCAAAGCCAAGCGTTTTATTCAAGGCCTGTCCGCCGATATATGCCCCAAGGTTGTTCCAGTGTGTATCATATTTATAATAGAGCTGGTCTGACGGGTGTGCCTCTCTGTAGGCCATAATCTGGTCATACGGGCAGACCACCTTCAGATCCGTATTGTTCTTCAGATAATCAACTACCTGTGCCATACGGCCCCATGCTGCAGGTTCTCCGTATATGGAGGGCATATACTCGCTGTATACACGTTCCTTATTCGGTGCAATCATGATCACGAAATCCATATTTCTGGAAGCCAGTTCTTCTTTTGCTGCAACCATATTCTGTGCGATTGTTTTCAGCTGGTCATCTGTAAAGAGATTGCTTCCGTTATAGTCGGAAACCGGATCCTCATCATTTACCTGCGCGCCCTTGTAAAAGAGCCAGCCATGCTTTCCGACAATGACAGAATCCGAAGAAGACGTCTTCATTACCCGGTAATCAAACAGGCCGTTCAGGAAAACAAGCTGATTTTTGAACGGAAGATTATCATTAAAATAACTTTCAAAGGATGACGGAAATGTGGTAATTGTCTCCGGAGAAAGTGTCGGCATGGTTGCCAGGGTACGATTCTCGTAACTGGTGGTATCCAGCTTTTTACCGATAACGGAAAACAGAAGCACCGGCACCATGATCAGTATGATAAACATTCCGATATATATAAACTGTATTGACTTTTTCAAAACAATACCTCGCACTCAGAATCTGAAATAAATAAACGGGTTATATGTATTATTGGCAAGAAGCATAATGCAGTAAAAAAGGACCAGACCGCAGTAAATTGCTTCCGGCAGGCTGTTCTTCCAGCGTGATGCAAATCCGGAAAGTTTCCGGCAGGTAAAAATCTTCTGCAGAATTCCGCAGCCGATCACACCGATCACGCATGCCAGAACTGTCTGTTCTGACATCAGTGTTCCGATTGCAACTGCTGAAGTCTGATATTTCCATGGCATCAGCATTCTCTCGATTACCCTGAGTCCCGTACTGACACTGTCTACTCTGAAAAACACCCAGCCGATCACGACTACGATCATACAGTAAATTCTGCTGAGCACTTTGGATTTCTCAAGAAGTTTGCCAAACCCCATCCGTTCAAAAATCAGAAACGCACCATGATAAAGTCCCCAGCCGACGAAATTCCAGCTGGCGCCGTGCCAGAGGCCGGTAACTGCAAATACAATACTCAGATTCACATAGGTTCTGAATTTGCCCTTTCTGTTGCCGCCAAGCGGAATATACAGATATTCCTTAAACCAGGAAGAAAGAGAAATATGCCATCTTCTCCAGAATTCCTTGATTGAAGCCGAGATATACGGATAATTGAAGTTCTCAAGGAAATCAAATCCGAACATTTTGCCAAGACCGATTGCCATATCCGAATAACCGGAAAAATCATAGTAAATCTGTAAGGTATAGAACACGGCTCCGCACCAGGCAACAAGTCCTGTCATCTGTGACGGATCCAGTGCAAAAATCTTATCCACCGACACTGCCAGCAGATTTGAAATCACTACTTTTTTACCAAGGCCATAGATAAACCTGCGGAATCCGGAAGCAATCTTTTCTCTGCTGACGCTTCGTACCGTAATCTGTTCGTCAATATCACGGTACTTGACGATCGGTCCTGCAATCAGCTGCGGGAAAAACGAAATGTACAATGCAAGATTAAGTACATTCTTCTGTGCTTTGTATTCTCCGCGATATAAATCGATCACATAGCTCATCGCCTGGAATGTGAAAAAAGAAATGCCGATCGGAAGTGCAATGCTGGTTCTGGGAAGATGCAGCATCGGAAGGAGATGATCCAGTGTATTCAGAACAAAATTGCAGTATTTAAAGTAACCAAGAAGCAGAAGATTCCCGATTATATCAATCGCCAGAAAAAGCCTGCGCCTGTTCTCATATTTTTCAATACAAAGCCCCAGCGCCCAGTTCATCACTACAGAAGCCAGCAGCAGAATAATATAGGTAGGCTCACCCCATGCATAAAAAATCAGACTTGCAATCAGAAGCAGTATATTCTGTGCTTTAATATTTCTGATCAGCAGGCTGAGCAGAAATACTACCGGCAGAAATATCCATAAAAATACCATTGAACTGAATACCATAATTTCCTCACTTATCCGTCATTTTCTTTTTTTCTTTGCTCCGGCTGCCGGCTTTCTGGCAACAGAATAGCCGAATTTCCCGATCTTATCACCAAGTGTATAATACTCTCCGTGAGAGTAGGCCAGAAGATCCGCCTTCTTCATATCAAAACGCCCCTTTGCATCCAGATAACGCTCATCCACATCCACACTGAGCACTTCTGCAATAAAAAGGTCATGCGTTCCGAGCGGAATTCTATCTTTCACCCGGCATTCTATACTCACAGGGCTCTCTTCAATCCCCGGAGCCGCAATTTTCACCGAAGCTGCAGGGGTCAGATGCATCTGCTGAAATTTATCAAAATCACGTCCGGATTTCACCCCGCACCAGTCTGTCGCATAGGCAAGCGCACGGTTGGTCAGATTAACTACAAATTCTCCGGTTTCACAGATAATCTCATGGGAATATCTCTCCGGTCTCAGTGATATGGATAACATCACAGGTGAACTGCATATGTTTCCTGTCCATGCCACAGTTGTAATATTCGGTTTTTCTCCCGCACGGCCGCAGCTTACCATAACAGCCGGAATAGGATACAGCATGTTCCCGGGCTGCCAGTTCTGTTTTGCCATTATATATGCCTCCGTATATTTCTCAGAGAATTCCGCAGATCCGCAGTATGATCAGAACCAGTCCTGCTGCAGCGGCAAGGAAGGTCATAACCGCAACCGGCAGCACTGCATTATTCTTACGTTCTACTGCAATCTGAAGTGACTCTATCTGCTTCTGTATTTCTTTAAGCTGATCTGAAGAGGACACCGCAGATTTTCTGAGTGTTTCAGCTATCTGATCATTTTTCCCCGCCAGCAGCCCAGTCAGTTCCTTTGTCTGCTTTGTTTCTTCTTCCTGCACACAGGCCTGAACGTTTCTGTAAACACGTACGCCGATATCATGTGTATTGGTATCTGTAACCTCAAGACGCTCCGTAATTTTATTTTCTATCTGTTCGAGCGTCTCTCTGATCCCGCTGTCACCGTCTCCTGACGTTTTCTGCTGCATCATTTCTTCAAGACGTCTGATCTGATCTGCTGTATCTTCTGCACTCTTTTTCATTTCTTCCATTTCTGTCTGGTACTGTGCTGTCTGAATTCTCAGGCGCTCCGTTTCAGCCGCCTCAGCCGCAGTATTCGCCTTGATCATTTCCTGTGCACTTAATTTTTGTGCCAGTTTGTCCATGAAGTTATCCACAATCCATCCTCCCAACATACGCTCACGCATCCTCTGCTTTGCTTTCAGATTCAGAATCAAAAGATATCATTGATATACTTTAGCATTTATTATGCATTTTGTACATTAATTTGCGTATGAATCATGTTTTATTATGCATGTTAACTTTATATTCACTACGTGTTCATATTCTGTTCATAAATAATTGCTATATTATAATTACTTTCAGATGAAAGAAACAGAAGTTTTTAATCTTAAATCGCTAGATAGATAATTTTTTCATAATAGCCCAGATGCCGCAAGGTGTCTGGGCACTCCTCATTAATAAGGATCTTTCTGGCTGGTCTCCTGCGCTGCAATCGCCTGAATCTCATCATTCAGTGACAGCATTCTCGTATCAAGCTCTGACACCATATGTGCGCATTCAAGAAGCTCCGAATTAATATGCGCCGGCGCATTTCCCTCAAACTTATACTGGATCTTATGCTCAAGACTTGCCCAGAAATCCATGGCAACTGTTCTGATCTGAATCTCCACCTTGGTATCAATGATACGATCGGAAAGATATACAGGAACAGTCACTACCATATGATAACTGCGGTAACCGCTTGCTTTCGGATTCATAATATAATCTTTGACAGCAATAACACGGATATCACTCTGATTGCTGATCATATCTGCAATCTGATAGATATCTGCAGTAAAAGAACAGATGACACGGATTCCCGCAATGTCATTAATATACCTGACCATATTCTCAATTGTCGATTCATAACCATGACGCTTGAGCTTTTTTACAATACTCTCCGATGTTTTGATTCTTGCCTTGATATGCTCAATCGGATTATAACGATGCACCTGCTGAAATTCATCATTCAGGATCTCAATTTTGGTATTGATCTGTTTCAGGGCAGAATGATAAATCAGTGTCACTTCTTCCCATGTATGAATATCTGCATCATTTCCTACTTTTAATTCCACTTTATCACCCTAGGGACACACGTCTGCCGTTCATGCTGCAGGCAGACGCATAAATCCTCCTCTGTATCGCCGGATTACTCTACCGTAACACTCTTTGCGAGGTTTCTCGGCTTATCCACATCGCAGCCACGACCGACTGCAATATAGTAGGCCAGAAGCTGAAGCGGTATTACTGCCAGTGAATCTGTAAAATAAGGGTTGGTCTCCGGAATATAGATCACATAATCTGCAGCTTTCTCAATTTCTGTATTTCCGGCATTGGTAACTGCAAATACAACAGCTCCTCTGGATTTTACTTCAACCATATTGCTGATAATCTTCGCATAAAGTGCAGGCTGTGTGGAAATTGCAGCAACAAGTGTGCCGTCTTCAATCAGAGAAATCGTGCCATGCTTAAGCTCACCTGCCGCATAGGCTTCTGAATGGATATAGGAAATCTCCTTCAGTTTCAGTGAACCTTCCAGAGAAATTGCATAATCAATTCCTCTGCCGATAAAGAATACATCCTTGGCTGCCAGGAACCGGTTGGCAATCTTCTGAATTTCTTCCCTGTTATTCATTACCATTTCAATCTGTGCCGGCAGCTCTTTCAGATCTTCAATCAGATCTGCGAGTCCCGCATCACTGAGCTTTCCTCTGACACGTGCGAACTTCATCGCCAGAAGATATAAAGCAATCAGCTGCGCGCTGTATGCCTTGGTTGTGGCAACAGCAATTTCCGGTCCTGCCCAGGTATACATGACATAATCTGCTTCTCTTGCAATCGAGCTTCCGACTACATTCACAACCCCAAGAATCGGGCATCCTGCATCCTTGGCCATACGAAGCGCTGCAAGTGTATCTGCTGTCTCACCGGACTGACTGACTACAATCACCAGACTGCCATCCTCCAGAATCGGATTCCGGTAACGGAATTCAGATGCAAGGTCCACTTCCACCGGTACACGTGCCATTCCTTCAAACACATACTTTGCAGTCATTCCAGTATGATATGCAGAACCGCAGGCCACAATAAATATTTTCTTAATGGCAGCAAGCGCTTCATCGCTGATCTTAAGCTCATCAATGACGATCTCACCCTTCTTGATTCTGGGTGAAAAAGTATCTTTGACCACCTTCGGCTGCTCATGCATTTCCTTCAGCATGAAATGCTCATAACCGCCCTTTTCTGCAGAGTTTGCATCCCATTCAACCACTTCAACTTTTTTCTGGATTTCTTCCTCATCAACGGTATAGAACTTTACATCATCAGCTGTCAGTCTGACAATTTCCTGGTTGTCCACATAAACGACGGAACGTGTATATTTCAGAATGGCCGGAACGTCAGATGCCATAAAGTTACCGTCATCACTGATTCCGATAATCAACGGGCAATCCTTACGTACTGCATAGAGTTCCCCCGGGTGATCAGCAAACATGATGCCGAATGCATAAGAGCCTTCTACACGATGAAGTACCTTGGCAATTGTCTGCAGCGGATCCCCATTATAATAATAATCAAGAAGCTGTGCCACAACCTCGGTATCTGTATCGGAAAGGAATTTATATCCTTTTCCCGTAAGTTTCTGCTTCAGCGCAATATAGTTCTCAATGATTCCGTTATGTACCACCGCAATTGTCTTATCAGCATTGCAGTGCGGATGTGCATTCACATCACTCGGAACGCCGTGTGTCGCCCATCTTGTATGTCCGATTCCTGCTGTACCGGGCATGGTAGTTCCGCCCTTGGTCAGATTTTCAAGGACATTAAGTCTGCCCACAGACTTTTCCACTCTGATTTCTTTTCCATTATATACTGCCATTCCCGCTGAGTCATACCCACGATATTCAAGTTTGGCAAGTCCGTCCAGTATCACAGGCGCAGCCTGCATTTTCCCTATATATCCAACAATTCCGCACATATTAGCTCCTTTCTCAGTTCCACTTCCAGTATTCTCTGTTCATTGTACAACGCATGACAAGTGCACGCGGCAATGAGCGATAATTTCTTCCCATCTTATAGCCGATATATCTGCAGCCACACATTATTATATAATGCGGAACCAGATATGTCTTCCCATTATTTTTCAGATACCGGATCGTCTGAAGAACCATTTTCTTTCCTTCAGACTCCGACCTGAGCCCGTCAAAAATCTCCGGATGATCTGCCTGTGAAACCCCCAGATCGAAATTTCTGTGAAACTGCTGCATGCAGCTGTAATTATGCGAATGAATTACTGCCGCTTCCGGCACATATTCAATGCCATAACCGGCCTGCACTGCCGTTCCGGCATAAATCATATCTTCATTAAATATCGTATGATGTGTAAAGCCGCCAAGCCGGTCAAACAGATCACGCCTGTACATGGCGCAGACATTGGAACAGAAATACGTTTTGATCCCAAGTCGTGCTATATCATCAGATGTCTTTCTGTCCGGAATATCCGGATAATTAAAGGATCTTGCGAATGTTTCTGCCGGATCACAGTTTTTATCCGGAAGCTGTCTTCCGTATGCAACTGCTGTTTCCGGTTTTTCAAGCGCCTTAAGCAGCGCTTCGATCAATCTGCTGCTTTGCGGCAGTGCATCCTGCGTCATCATCAGGAACGCCTGTGCATTTGAAAGACGGACACCCTGATTTCTGGTCTCTCCGTGATCAAACGTTTCTCTCTTCAGATGCTGCAGCAGAACCTTTGGATATTTCTGCAAAAGCTCTTTTTCACTGCAGAGCTGATCGAGATATCTCTTTTCCGTATTCATCAGAATCACATGTTCCGGCTGTACGGACTGTTTTTCAAGACGATCCAGAAGATCAAACAATCTCTTTCCCGGATTATACACGGGAATAATCACATCAACAGTCAGCATATAAACCTTCTTATAAGTAAAGGAGCCTTAGTAGCGGGCTCCTTTGCATAACTTCATCTGTTAAAAGTTTTCTGTTCAGTTATTTTAGATACTGCGAGGTCTTTTCCTCAATTACTTTGCTGTAACTCTGAACATCTGCAGTCGCCGTATACGCATTGTCATTGAACAGGAATCCATGCAGCCATACTACGTTCGATGCAAGGTCTTCCGGAATTACACAGCTTCCGTTCTTACCGATTGTTCCTGTTGCACGCATGCTTTCCTGCGGGAATCCGTCATCAGCAACAATATGATAATTTGTAATTCCGCCAAGCAGCTCAACTACTTCGCTCAGGTCAAGAGATGTATACGTCTCATCAAATACCTTATTTGCAATACTGCTGAGTGTAGAACTGTCTGCTTTCTGTGCCACGTCCATGACCGCCTTCATAACTTCCCGCTGTCTCTGTGCACGCATGAAGTCATCGCCCTTTGTGTATCTGATACGGCAGTATGCAGTTGCCTGAAGTCCATTCAGAACCTGTGATCCGGTCTTGGTAACCGGTGTATAATCCACACCGAGTTCTTTTGCCATTGTAGACTGATAATTATTCAGATGGCTGATTTCAGAATCATCCACATCGATGGTAACTCCGCCCAGTTCATTGATTACATCTGTAAGTCCGCCGAAGCCTATTGTTATGAAATCGGTAATATCCATATCCAGATTCATGTTCAGCATATTGATGGCCTGTTCAGGACCGCCCTTGGCATATGCTGCATTACACTTCGTATATGTATCATTTCCAAGATTCAGGAATGTATCACGGTAAACAGAACAGAGCTTTACATCTCCTGTATCCTGATTGATGGAAGCAATAATGATTGTATCGCTTCGTGTATTCTTATCAAGATCGCCTTCACGTGAATCCACACCGAAAAGTGCAATATTTCTGTAACCCTTCATTTCCGTATTGCTGGCAACACCGCTGTTCATATTGCTGATGATCTTATTCTCATCCAGATCAACCTTGCCGACTTTTGTCACATTCCATCTGACAAAGACCATATATGCTGCAAATACCAGCAGAAGTAATGCAATGATCTCTACAATCAGAATGATCATGGTTCTCTTTTTCCGTTTTGCCTTTTTGCTCTTCTTCCCGTTTGAAGAAGGTCTGGAACTGCTTTTGGCATATGTTCTGCGGTCATCATCATAATCACTTCTTCTGGATGAAGATGTCCGTGGTCTTTCCTCATAATCCCGGTCTCTGCGTGAACTGCCTGAAGTACTTCTGCGTCTGTCATCATATTCATCACTTCGGCTTGAGCTGCTTCTGCGTGTATTATCGCGATCACGTGTGGAAGAACTTCTTCTCTCATCACGGTATTCGTCATCCCGTCTGTTTGGCATATCTGTTTCTCCTTTAATTCATGCACACCGACCACGTTGTCAGCGGCAGACTCCCTATAAAATAAGATGCCGCTGCACCTTACTTTTCTTACTATTACTCAGTCTTCAAATGTTACGTTTTCATTAACATTTTTCATGACCACCTGTCTATTTTGCCACAAACCGCCCAAATATACAAGCAAAACATGTTAATATGCATTCTTGTTCACAAAACCATGAAAAACGGTTCCAAACAGTATCCGGAAGTCAAATCCGATCGTCCAGTTTTCTATATAATAAATATCATATTCTATCCTTTTGCGGATGGAAGTATCTCCTCGGTAGCCATTGATCTGCGCCCATCCTGTAATTCCGGGTCTGACCTGGTGTTTTACCATATATCTTGGAATTTCTTCTCTGAATTTCTCAACAAACTGCGGTCTTTCAGGCCTTGGCCCTACAAGGCTCATCTGCCCAAACAATACATTGAAAAACTGCGGCATTTCATCAATACTGGTTTTTCTCAGAAATTTTCCGACTTCAGTGACACGCGGATCATTTCTGGTCGTCCAGCCTTTTGCCTCATCCTTTTTCTCCTGCACTTCCATCGTTCTGAATTTATACATCATAAAAGGCTTGCCGCCGAGCCCGATTCTCTCCTGCCGGAATATCACGGGTCCTTTGCTGCTACAGCGTACAGCTATAACAGCTGCAATCATTACCGGCGAAAAAAGGACGATTGCCAGAACCGATCCGGCGATATCCATCACTCGCTTGAGCAGCCTGTTAAGTGTATTGGACAGCGGAACATAACGGATGTTGATCACCGGAAGTCCCAGAATGTCTTCGGTATAGGGATTGCTCGGAAAAAGGCTCGTATAATCCGGTATGAACTTTGTATGAATTCCAGACTTCTCGCAGACACCGACCAGCTGTTCCAGCCGGTCATAGTGATCCAGTGAAAGTGTGATTGTAATTTCATCATAACTGTTTTTTTCAATAAAATCCGGAAGCTGATCAATTGTTCCGATTACACTGACGCCGTGATAGGATGTGCCGACCGGCACATGATTATCCAGAATTCCGCTGACAGCATATCCCCACTGCGGGTTGCTGTTAATTCTGGAAATATATCCCTCTGCCGATCTGGAATAGCCGATCAGAAGCACATGTTTGAGATTATAGCCTTTTTTCCTGAAATATCTCAGTACATTCCGGAGCAGCACTCTTGACGCGGAAGTAATGACAATATTGATCACGAAGAAAATAAAGATCATGCTTCGTGAAAAATCGGGCTGCTTGATAATGTACAGAATTACAATGAAACAGATCAGGCCGATGATGTTGGCCTTGAAAATACTCGCAACCTCATTTCGGATCCGGGTTGCGCGCCTTGGCGTATAGAGACTGGTAAGGGAGTATAGAATCAGATATCCGGGAACAAGAAAATAGAGTGCACTGAAATACACTCTCATGGGAAGTGCATATACACCCGGTTTCTGCGCTGCAAAAGAAGATTCAAATTTCAGATACCAGGCGAGCACATAGGAAATTGCCACAATGCATCCGTCAAGCAGCACCTGGAGCCTGTTAAAATATTTCTGGTTATCTTTAATCATAAAGCACCTGTATGTTAACCATATTTGTCGTCAGACTATTTTATATCATTCTGCTTCATTATTCAACTTTACCCGGTGATTCTCCGGATACAGTTGACCCAAAGTTCAATCTGCAGGCGGATATATGCCGGAATATGTGCAGCTTTAAACGGCACCTTTCTGTCGTGATAGCGGATGATTCTGCCGATTCCTTCGCGCAGCCCTTCTGCATAGGCCCTTCCAAGATTCTTCTTGCTGAAATATCCTGCTTTGATCAATATCCCCAGAATAATTAATGGAAGATTTAATATAATCTGTACTGCCGTAAAGTTCTTATAGATCAGATAAAGATTGTTGGCTGCCGTAAGACGCTGTTTGAATTCATTGTATCTTGACCCGCTGCTTGCACTTCCGGCATGATAAACAATCGCCTCCGGATCATAGATATTATCATATCCGTAAATTCTTGCACGATAGCCGATATCAATATCCTCAAGATAGCAGAAATGCGCTTCGTCAAAAAAACCGACCGTTTCAAAATATTTTTTCCGGTACATTGCCGCACCGCCACAGGCTGCCGTAATATAGACCTTTCTGGAATATGCATCACTGTCATGATCTTTTCCCGGTGTAAACGCCCATCCCAACGCACAGTAATAATCGCCGCAGTCATCAATCGGATGTCCTTCCCGCATGGACAGCATCTTTGCGGCAACGGAAAAGGCATTTCCGTATCTGTTCATTGTATGATAGAGTGCCTCCGCAGCATGTTTATCTGCAATCGTATCATTGTTCAGCAGAAACACGAATTCAGTATCAGCCGTTTTTATTCCGACATTGACTGCATGGCAGAATCCGGTATTTTCATTCAGCTCGATCAGCTGAAAGGACAATCTCCTGCCATCCGGCAAAAGCTGTCCGTCCTGATAGTTCTTTTTCAGGTAATCAACGCTTCCGTCAGAAGAGCCGTTATCCACGATAATGATTTCCGGAAGCATCGTCTGCCTGAGCAGGCTTTTCATGCAGGCATCAAGATACTTTATTCCGTTATAATTTGGAATTACTACTGTTATTTGTCTGTTTTCTGTACCATCTGAGGATCCCATAGAATACGATACCCCCTTTCCTGCACGGCTCTGCATAATG
>CAYMBY010000120.1:0-43324 GCA_964388815.1 uncultured Butyrivibrio sp.
CAATACACTCCTTCGAGTAGTCGAGCTACAGAAAAAAATCAAAAGTCCACAGTATCTGAATGTATTGAACCACGATATTAAAAAGAAAGGAAATTGATGTTTTAGCTTCTGAAAACATCATACAAGATATTATTATGAACTTTATCAAAGAAAAAGGCACCGGCCTTGCAGCCTGCCTCGCAATTGCACTTCCTTCCTGGTACCTCGGAAAACTCTTCCCTGTCATCGGCGGCGCTGTTATCGCCATTTTGTCCGGAATGGTCATCACGCTGATCTGGAAAGAAAAAGGCCGTGCTGAAGCCGGCATCCGTTTTACCTCCAAAATGATCCTGCAGACTGCTGTCGTTCTTCTGGGCTTTGGCCTGAACCTGAATGTCATCCTGGCGACCGGACGTCAGTCCCTTCCCATCATTCTCTGCACCATCTCCACGTCTCTTCTGATTTCCTACGGACTTCACCGCATCATGCACATTCCGTCCAATATTTCCACCCTGGTCGGTGTCGGTTCCTCAATCTGCGGCGGTTCGGCAATTGCCGCAACAGCTCCTGTCATTGATGCCGATGACGATGAAGTGGCACAGGCCATCTCGGTCATTTTCTTCTTTAATGTACTGGCTGCAATCTTTTTCCCCATGTTCGGTAAGCTGATCGGCTTCTCGACAACTTCCGGTGAAGCCTTCGGTATCTTTGCAGGAACTGCGGTAAACGACACTTCTTCCGTCACCGCAGCCGCTTCCACCTGGGACAGTATGTGGAATCTCGGCAGTGCCACACTGGATAAGGCCGTTACCGTAAAGCTGACCAGAACACTTGCCATCATCCCGATCACCCTGGTTCTTGCACTGATCCGTGCCCGCAAGGCCAAAGCTGAAGGAACCTATGCAAACGGCTTCAGCTTCAGAAAGGCATTTCCGTTCTTTATTCTGTATTTCATTGCTGCCTCTGTCATCACCACTGTTGCAATGAGTGCCGGCGTCTCCGCATCTGTATTCACGCCGCTCAAGGAACTGAGCAAATTCTTCATCATCATGGCAATGGCGGCCATCGGCCTTAACAGCAATATCGTCAAGCTGATCCGCACCGGCGGAAAACCGATTCTCATGGGCGGCGCCTGCTGGGTCGGCATCACGGCAGTAAGTCTCCTGATGCAGCACATCTGCCGCATCTGGTAAAAAAGCTGAAATTTCTTCCCCTGTGCCGGTTGCATTATTTTTTATAAATGCCATACTGGAATTCAAAACAGAAATCTGCTGTGATGATAAAGGAGAAGTAAATGAATTTTCTGGAAGAAAGAATTATGAAAGACGGACAGGTCCGTGAAGGAAATATTCTGAAAGTAGACAGCTTTCTGAACCATCAGCTCGATATTGCCCTGCTGGATCAGATCGGCCGGACGCTTTATGAGAAATACAAAGATAAGGGGATTACCAGAATTCTGACCATTGAGGCCTCCGGCATTGCCATTGCCTGCATGGCAGGACAGTATTTTCATGTTCCTGTCGTTTTTGCCAAAAAAGCAAAGAGCAAAAATCTGGACGGTGCACTTTTTACATCCTCTGTACGATCTTTTACCTACGGAAAGGATTACACCATTACCCTTTCCAGAAAATTTCTGCAGGACACAGATACGGTTCTGATCGTTGATGATTTCATGGCTATCGGAAATGCCATGCACGGTCTGATTGATCTGTGCGGGCAGGCCGGTGCAACCGTCGGCGGCATCGGAATTGCAATTGAAAAGGGATTTCAGGGCGGCGGCGATCAGCTGCGTGCAGAAGGCTATGATCTTACCAGTATCGCGATCGTAGATCACATGGATGAACAACACGGCGTCACCTTCCGCCCCAATCCCTGAATTCTTTATTTTTCTTCTGTAAGACTCTTACCCTGCGCAATCTCAAGGTCAACGCCTGTCGGGTTGGGTTCGTCATCTTCAAAGACGTAATCCTTGCCCGGCAGAATTGCGTTCAGCACAATTCCGACCAGAGATCCTGTTGCCAGTCCTGAAAATCCGATGGTAATACCTCCGATATTAAAATCAAGCGCACCGGCTGTGGAATAATTGATACCGATGGACAATACCAGAATCAGTGCTGCAATGATGACATTACGGCTCTTGGAAAAATCGACTTTTGTTTCCACAATATTACGGACACCGACTGCAGAAATCATTCCGTACAATACCAGTGAAATACCGCCGATGGTTGCTCCCGGCATAACTTCAATAATTGCTGCGAACTTCGGGCAGAAAGAGAACAGAACTGCAAAATATGCGGCAATCCGGATGACTCTCGGATCATATACCTTGGTCAGTGTCAGAACGCCGGTATTCTCTCCGTATGTTGTATTGGCCGGTGCGCCGAACAGTGCGGCAACCGTTGTGGCAAGTCCGTCACCCGTCAGTGTACGGTGAAGTCCCGGATCCTTGATATAATTGATGCCAACTGTAGATGAAATTGCGGAAATATCTCCGATATGCTCCATCATGGTTGCAAAAGCAATCGGCACAATCGTGATCACTGCAGTAATCAGAAGCGATGTATCTGTATGTCCGCCTGTAAAGATGGCAAATACCGTGCGGCTGTAATCAATCGGGAAGCCGATCCATGGTGCCTGAGCAACCGGTCCGAAATCAATCAGTCCGGCAAGTGCCGCTACTGTATAGGAACTGATGACACCCAGCAGAATCGGTATGATTTTGATCATTCCCTTTCCCCAGACATTACAGATGATGACTACTGCAATTGCAATCAGTGCAATCCACCAGTTGGTTGAACAGTTTTCCACTGCTGACTTTGACAGATTCAGACCAATGGCGATAATGATCGGTCCTGTCACTACCGGCGGGAAAAACTTCATTACCTTATTTGCACCGTAGATTTTGAACAGTCCTGCCAGTACCAGATACACCAGTCCTGCAATTGCCACACCGAAACAGGCATACGGCAGCAGTTCTTTTTCCCCGTGCGGAGCAATTGCCGCATAACCGGCCAGAAATGCAAACGATGAGCCCAGAAATGCCGGAACCTTTTTCTTGGAAATCAGATGAAACAGCAGCGTCCCGAGTCCTGCAAAAAGCAGTGTCGTAGATACACTGAGGCCTGTCAGCAGCGGTACCAGTACCGTTGCGCCGAACATTGCAAACATATGCTGCAGTCCGAGCACCAGCATACGCGGCGCCCCGAGTGTACGCGCATCGTAGATTCCCTTTTCCCCAATGGTGATTTTTTCCTTTTCCATACATACCCCTTTCATTTTGAGAACAGACTGCCCATGACAAAAGAAAAGCACGTCCGGAGGAAGCTTTTGATTGCTTCCCCTGACGTGCCTTACTGTTGACTTGGAATACCCGGTACAATATCACATTGCATTTCCGTATTCTCCATCTGTCCTGAGTTTCTTCTATATTATCCGTAAAATGTATGTACGTCAAGATACCTGTATGCAAAAATACAGCAAAAAGGTGTTGTATAAAATCAGGCAACGTATTATGATACATAGATGTCGGAATTGCATATGACAAAAAAACTATAATATGTGCGGCAATATGCGCTGTCTGTGCAATCGGGAGCAGTTATGATTATTCTGGGGAAAAATATACACATCACATCATTTCGTGTTATCAGTTTCGGTTTCCTGTTCGTAATACTGGCAGGAAGTTTTCTGCTGATGATGCCTTTTGCAAGCAAGGCACCGGGCAGTGCAAGTTTCATTGATTCTCTTTTTACCGCAACATCTGCTGTCTGCGTAACCGGACTGGTCGTCCATGATACAGCAACGTACTGGACCTCTTTCGGTCATGCGGTAATTCTCTGTCTGATCCAGATCGGCGGTATGGGTGTCATTACCGTTGCCGTTGCTCTGGCCATGATTTCAGGACGTAAGATCGGTCTGATGCAACGTAATACCATGAAAGAAGCAATTGCAGCGCCGCACGTCGGCGGTATTGTCAGACTGACAAAATTCATTGTAAAAATCACCATCTTCATCGAGCTGACCGGCGCGCTGATCATGTCTCCCGTATTTATCAGGGATTTCGGAATCGGCCGCGGCATATGGTTTTCTTTCTTCCATTCCATTTCCGCTTTCTGTAATGCAGGATTTGATCTGCTCGGAATCCGGGGACCTTATTCCTCTCTGACCTCATATGTAACGCAGCCTGTCATCAATCTGGTCATCATGGGTCTGATCATCGCAGGCGGTTTCGGTTTTCTGACCTGGGAAGATGTTCTGCTGCATGGTATCCATTTCCGCAAGTACCGCCTGCAGAGCAAGATGATTCTTACCATCACGCCGTTTCTGATTATTCTGCCGGCACTGTTTTTCTATTTCTATGAATATAATAATGTACAGGGTCCTGCAAGATTCTGGCTGTCCATTTTCCAGTCTGTAACCCCCAGAACTGCCGGATTCAATACCGCAGACCTTGCTTCTTTAAGTGAGCCCAGCGTAGCCATCATTACAATTCTGATGCTGATCGGTGGTTCCCCGGGATCTACTGCCGGTGGTATGAAAAATACAACAGTATTTTTCCTCATCCTTTCTTCACTGTCCGTATTCCGCAGAAAGAATGATACCGTCTGCTTTAAACGCCGTATTTCGGATGATACACTGAAAAATGCTTCAACCATCCTGATGATGTACCTTGTGCTGTTCCTCACAGGCGGTCTGATGATCAGCTGTCTGGAAAAGCTGCCGATTCATGTCTGTCTGTTTGAGACGGCCTCTGCCATCGGTACCGTTGGTCTGACACTTGGCATTACCCCGACACTCGGATCCGTTTCCAAACTGATTCTGATCTGTCTGATGTTCTTTGGCAGAGTCGGAGGTCTTACGCTGATCTTTGCCACATCTGCGAATCCGAGACATAACCTGTCCCGTTTCCCGCAGGAAGATGTCACTGTCGGATAAAGAATTTTTTTACTTTTAAAATAACAGGAGTGTAATTTCTTATGAAAAACGTATTGCTGATCGGACTTGGAAGATTTGGAAGACATATTGCAATTAAACTGAACGAACTGCATCATCAGGTTATGGCAGTCGATAAACTGGAACGCCGCGTTGATGCTGTGACTTCCTATGTAACAAATGCACAGATCGGGGACAGCACAAATGAAGAATTCATGCGTTCCCTTGGAATTGATAATTTTGACCTCTGCATCGTCGCCATCGGAGATGATTTCCAGAGTTCTCTGGAAACCACTTCTCTGTTGAAAGAACTTGGTGCCAAAATGGTGGTATCAAGAGCAGCGCGCGATGTCCACGCCAAATTTCTGCTTCGTAACGGTGCTGACCATGTGGTATATCCGGAGCGTCAGCTTGCCACCTGGACTGCAATCAGGTACAGTTCTGATCATATTTTTGACTATATGGAACTGGACAAGGACTCCGCAATTTTTGAGATATCCACGCCTGACGAATGGGTGGGTAAAACAGTCGGAGACCTTGATATCAGAAAAAATCTTGATCTGAATGTACTCGGCATCAAGAAAAATGGCAAGCTTGACCTCAAAATCACTCCGGAAACAACTTTTTCCGCAGACGAAGACCTTCTGGTACTTGGAAATAATCATGATATTCAGAAGCTCTTTCATGAATAAAAAAACTTATACTCTTTTTTCCGCTGCCAGATCAACATGCTGAATGGTTCCGGCCCGGCCGTTTTCATGCAGGAATACTCCTGTAGACTGAATTCTGCCATCCGGATCAAAATCATTTCCCAGCTGCGTGAACTGTGTCTGCGCTTCTCCTAGATATATGGCACCGACATCTGCATTTTTCAGACTGACCAGATTGTCTGTGCCATCTTCATTTTTCATCCATACCTTCAGTTCATTCCATACCCCGTCATTTTCATCAATCCATCCATTTCCATCTTCATCATAAGTTCGCAGATCTTCAAATCCATCCCCGCTCTCTGTGCCGAACAGTTCCGATCCGTCATTAATATTTCCGTCGCCATTCCGGTCCATCGCCAGAAATCCGGACCCGTCACAGAGTTTTGAAATTTTCTCTTCTTCCCCATCACAGTCAAGATCAAAAAAGAATTTCTGATCTGACAGTTCTGTCACTCCTGCTCCTACATTAATCACTAACGGATCAGTCATCTGCATCTGCTGCGTTTTCCGAATCCCTGTATACTGCATAAAGCTTCTGCTCATTCCGATGCCGACCCCGAAACTGATCGCACGTCCATCCTCAGTCAGTGCTGTTCCCGTAGCTGTAAACTGCGTCTCCTCATGTTCTGCAAATGCAGAGACCTGTGTAATTACACTATATCCGGAAGAAGTGCTCTCCTGCAGGCCTGATAACTCACTCTGCAGACTTCCTGCCAGCTCCGACATTGATCCGCCATACAGCGTACTCAGAAGCTTCAGAATTGTCTGCAGCAACTGAATCTGAACTGATGTCAGAAGATCTGTATCTGTTTTCCCACTCACCTCATTCTGAACTGCTTTCGAATTCTTTGTGGCCATCTCGAGATAATTACTGCTCTGATCAGATATATCATACTGCGTCAGTTCCCGGGACGAAGCCTGATATGTATCCCGCTCTCCGGATACCGCTTGTGACCACCTCTGGCCAAAATTCAGTTCAGCTGCCGCATAACCGGCACTTACACTCTGGTACGTTCTGTCTGCATTCAGGTTTACATTACTTGCTGCAATTCTCATAAGTCCACCGCCTCTCATAAATCATTTGGACAAAAAAACAGCGCCAATCCACTTCATCCGTGAATTTGACGCCATCCTTTGCCGATGGAAGCTCCGCTTCATACATTTACAGCGCTTTCCCTGGCTGTTGTGTTCCAATATTTATATGTCTCTTCATATATTTATATGTCTTTTCATATATTTATATCGGCAGACCTATAAGGTTACTTTATGCTTTGAAACTCATTTTCTGCTGTCCAATATGTCCTGTGCATTCTTCACCCGCTCCGGTGTCGGTGATTCCACACCTTCAAGTGAATATTCCATGCCAAGTTCCTTCCATTTATATGCACCAAGCGAATGGTACGGCAGTACTTCTATTTTCTGCACATTCTTCAGCGTACCGATAAACTGTGCTGTTCTATGCAGATATCTGTCATCATCCGTGATCCCCGGAACCAGCACGTGACGGATCCAGACCGGTTTTCCGATTTCAGACAGATACTCCGCGCAGTCCAGAATATTCTTATTGGAATGCCCGGTCAACAGTTGATGCTGTTCATCATCAATATGCTTCAGATCCAGCAGTACCAGGTCTGTATGCTTCATCAGTTCCTTAAATTTGGTAAAGAAAGGTTCTCTGCGTGAAAAGGGCTGTGCGGAAGTATCCAGAACCGTATTAATACCTCTCTGCTTTGCCTTGATAAACAGTTCAATCATAAAATCGATCTGCAGCAGTGCTTCTCCTCCGCTGACCGTAATCCCGCCGTCTTCACGCCAGTAACTCCTGTAACGTTCTGCCTTATCTAAAAGTTCATCTGCTTCCATCCAGAGTTCTGTTGAAGGATCCCAGGTATCTGCATTATGACAGTATCTGCAGCGCATGGCACAGCCCTGCAGAAAAATAACATAACGAACACCCGGTCCGTCTACTGATCCAAAAGATTCAAGTGAATGTATTGCACCTCTCATAATTCATTCCTCACCTTCTGCTTTCTATTATATACGAATCCTGCATTTTTATATATGAATTCTATACGAATAAGCAGAACCCGTTGAAACTGCTTATTCACACAAATCGAAACGAACGCCGCCTGCAAAACTTTTGGTTTCACAGGCGGCGCCCGGTTACGTAATTACATATTTGAATGACAGGTTCTGGAAATTACATCCATCTGCTGCTCTTTGGTCAGATCAATGAACTTAACCGCATAGCCGGATACACGGATTGTAAAGTTCGCATATTCAGGCTTTTCCGGATGTTCCATTGCATCGATCAGCTTTTCTGTACCGAATACATTCACATTCAGATGATGTGCTCCGCGATCAAAATAGCCATCGAGAACATTTGCCAGGTTCTGGCTTCTTTCTTCCTCTGTGTGTCCAAGTGCACCAGGATTTACGGTCTGGGTATTGGAGATTCCATCAAGTGCATACTCATATGGAAGCTTTGCAACGGAGTTCAGTGAAGCAAGAAGTCCGCTCTGCTCTGCACCATAAGACGGGTTTGCACCCGGTGAAAGCGGTGTCCATGCCTTTCTTCCATCCGGAAGTGTTCCGGTATTCTTACCATATACAACATTGGATGTAATGGTCAGAATGGAAGTTGTGGGCTCGGAATCACGATATGTATGATACTTTCTGAGCTTTGTCATGAATGTCTTGAGCAGCCATACTGCAATATCATCTGCTCTGTCATCATCATTACCGTAACGCGGGAAGTCTCCCTCGATCTGGAAGTCTGTTGTCACACCGTCTTCATCACGGACTGCCTTTACCTTTGCATACTTGATTGCGGAAAGGGAATCAACCACATGTGAGAATCCTGCAATACCGGTTGCAAAAGTACGTCTTACATCCGTATCAATCAGTGCCATTTCAGCAGCTTCATAATAATATTTGTCATGCATGTACTGAATCAGATTCAATACATTTACGTACAGGCCTGCAAGCCAGTCCATCATAACATCGTATTTCTTCATTACTTCATCATAATCAAGGACCTCAGCTGTGATCGGCTTATAGTCAGGTCCCACCTGCATCTTGGTCTTTTCATCAATACCACCGTTGATGGCATACAGAAGACATTTTGCAAGGTTTGCACGTGCACCGAAGAACTGCATTTCCTTACCGGTCTGTGTTGCGGATACGCAGCAGCAGATCGAATAGTCATCGCCCCATACCGGACGCATCACATCATCGTTCTCATACTGAATGGAGCTTGTTGTCACAGAAATCTTGGATGCATATTTCTTAAACTCCTGCGGAAGTCTTGAGGAATAAAGCACTGTCAGGTTCGGTTCAGGTGAAGGTCCCATATTCTCAAGTGTGTGCAGGAAACGGTAATCGTTCTTTGTCACCATGTGACGTCCGTCCTGTCCGATTCCGCCGACTTCCAGTGTTGCCCATACCGGATCTCCGGAGAACAGCTGATTGTAGGAAGGAATTCTTGCGAACTTCACCATACGGAACTTCATTACCATATGATCAATCAGTTCCTGTGCCTGCTTCTCTGTCAGCGTGCCCTCCTGAATATCTCTCTGCATGTAGATATCAAGGAATGTAGATACACGGCCAACGCTCATTGCTGCACCGTTCTGCTGCTTTACTGCTGCCAGATATCCGAAATAAAGCCACTGAACTGCTTCCTGTGCATTCTTTGCAGGTACTGTGATATCAAATCCGTATGCCTTTGCCATCGCTGCAATCTGTTTGAGTGCACGGATCTGCTCTGCAAGTTCTTCTCTCTGACGGATCACATCATCTGTCATGATACCGCAACCGCAGTTTGCAAGATCTTCCTGCTTCTTCTTTACCAGGAAATCAATTCCGTAAAGAGCAATTCTTCTGTAATCGCCGACGATACGGCCTCTTCCATAGGTATCCGGAAGACCTGTCACGATCTTATTATGACGTGCCAGCTTCATCTCCGGTGTATAGGCATCAAATACTGCTGCATTATGTGTTTTGTGATAATCCGTAAAAATCTTGTGAAGCTGCGGATCCGGTGTATAACCGTATGTCGTGCAGGCTTCCTCTGCCATCTTGATACCGCCGTAAGGCATAAATGCCCGCTTGAGCGGCTTATCTGTCTGAAGACCTACAACCTTCTCAAGGTCTTTATCCTTCTCACTGATATAACCCGGGCCATATGCGGTTATGGAAGAAACAACTTCTGTTTCCATATCCAGAACACCGCCCTTGGCACGTTCCTGTTTCTGAAGATCCTGCAGGATTCCCCAGAGTTTATCTGTAGCTTCAGTCGGACCTTCGAGAAATGTCTCGTCTCCATCATACTGTGTGTAATTATCCTGTATAAAATCTCTTACATCGACATCATCAAGCCAATGTGTTCCGCGAAAACCGCGCCATTCCTGTCTCAGCATATCAGTTCCTCCTGAATTAATCTTATCAACTGTTTACGGGCAGAGTATAACATGTGGCATATTATTTTGTCAAATTTTTAACATACACCATATGTTGTGTTATCTCTTGTTCTTGGCACGTCATATTGTATCATTGGTGGTGATGTCCGTCAATACTTCCATCAAATATATCTTTGGCACCTTAAAATTTGTCGTTTTTTCTCCTATAAGATGCAGATGTCAGAGAATATCGATCTGTTCACCTGCAAGTGCCTTATTCATACTGCGGACTGCGCAGAACTTACCACACATGCTGCAGGTATCACTGTGATCATCCTCCGGTGCTCTGCTGTCTCTGATCTTCCTGGCAGTCTCCGGATCAAGTGCCTGCAGCCACTGCGCCTCCCAGTCCAGCTTTCTTCTGGCATCTGCCATGCGGTCGTCCTGCTGCCTTGCTCCGGGTATACCCTTGGCAATATCCGCAGCATGTGCGGCGATCCGGCTGGCAATGATTCCCTGGCGTACATCATCCAGATCCGGAAGTGCAAGATGCTCCGCCGGTGTGACATAACACAGGAAAGCGGCTCCCGATGCAGCTGCAATGGCTCCGCCAATCGCTGCCGTAATGTGATCATAGCCCGGTGCAATGTCTGTTACCAGAGGCCCCAGCACATAAAACGGTGCTCCTTTGCAGATCGTCTGCTGCACCTTCATATTGGCCGCAATCTGATCCATCGGCACATGTCCCGGACCTTCAACCATGACCTGAACATCTCTGTCCCAGGCGCGCTGTGTCAGTTCTCCCAGGCGCAGCAGTTCCTCGATCTGACAGCCGTCCGTTGCATCCGCAAGGCAGCCCGGTCTGCAGGCATCTCCGAGACTGATCGTTACATCATGTTCCCTGCAGATTTCCAGAATCTCATCATAATATTCATAGAAGGGATTCTCATTCCCGGTCATGGACATCCAGGCAAACACAAGGCTTCCGCCGCGGCTGACGATGTTCATCTTCCGTCCGCCTTTCCGGATCTGTTCAATGGTCTTACGTGTAATCCCGCAGTGCAGTGTGACAAAATCAACACCATCCTCTGCATGCAGCCGGACCACATCAATGAAATCTCTGGCCGTCAGTGTTGCCAGATCTCTCTGGTAATGAATCACAGCATCATAAACCGGCACTGTACCGACCATGGCCGGACACTCCCTGCACAGTTTCTGTCTGAACGGCTGCGTATTTCCGTGACTCGAAAGATCCATGATTGCCTCTGCCCCGAGCTTTACAGCACTCATCACCTTCTGCATCTCCGTATCATAATCTCTGCAGTCCCTGCTGACGCCCAGATTGACATTGATTTTTGTTCTGAGCATACTGCCGATTCCGTTGGGATCAAGACCCTGGTGCGCAGGATTGGCCGGAATAACAACCTTCCCTTCCGCTACCAGCTTAATCAGCTCCTGTTCTGTTCTTTCTTCCTTTGCTGCCACTTTCTTCAGTTCCGGAGTTACAATCCCTTTTCTGGCTGCCTCCATCTGTGTACAATATGACTTTCCCATAATATCCTGCTCTCTCCTTTTTTTCTGTATCATCTGTTACATTTTCATTTCATGACTTCTCTGACATATCGTCCCGTAAGCGCAAACCCATGATCCAGCGGTCCGTTCCCTTTTCCAAGATTCAGCCCGGCCGCTATCGCGTCACTGATGTATTCCTTGGCAAGACGGATGCTTTCTGCAAGGGAGAAACCTTTGGCAAGACCGGCTGCAATCGCACTGGACAGCGTGCAGCCCGTGCCGTGCGTATTCGGGTTATCCATTTTTCTGCCCGTAAACCAGGTTTCCGTGCCGTTTTCCATGAGAAGATCGTCTGCATCCAGGCTGCTGTGCCCGCCCTTGATCAGCACCGCACAGTGATATTTACGCCCGATCTCTTCTGCTGCCTGTTTCATATCTTCATGTGACAGGATTGCTCTTCCGGACAGAATCTCCGCCTCCGGCAGATTCGGCGTTACCAGCGTCGCAACCGGCAGCAGTTCCTTCTGCAACACTTCAAGCGCATCCTGCTCCATCAGCCTTGTTCCGCTTGTCGAAACCATTACCGGATCCACCACGACATTCTCCGCCTGGTATTCCGTAAGTCCGCGCGCCACCGTTCCGATCACGGCACCGGACCCCAGCATTCCCGTTTTCACCGCTTCCGGACGGATATCCGTAAATATACTTTCAAGCTGCTTCTGCACAAACGAAGGCGGCACCGGCAGAATATCAGAGACTTTCATGGTATTCTGCGCCGTCAGCGCAGTAATCACAGTCATTCCATAGACCCCGTTGGTGATCATGGTCTTCAGATCTGCCTGTATTCCGGCTCCTCCTCCGGAGTCACTTCCTGCAATACTGAGTGCTGTATGCATTTTCTTTCCCCGCTTTTCCTTTTTTATCCCTGAAGTACTTTCTGAAGTTCTCTCAGGGCATGTGTCCTGTACAGTACAGCAATCAGCACTGCTGCCATTAAGGTTCCTCCGCAGGTGCTGACCAGAAACGGAATCACATAAGTAAAAAAGGCTGCATCCTTTCCAAGGAAAAAAGCTGCCACCGGGTAGGCCAGAATGCCTCCCAGTATTCCTGTTCCCGCAATCTCCGCCGCATATGTCGGCAGAAGTTTTGAAGTATACCGGTAGACCAGTCCGCAGCACAGTGCTCCCATCATACTTCCCGGAAATGCCAGAAGTGTGCCGGTTCCCATTGCATTTCTGATCAGTGAAGTGCAGAACGCAATTGCAACGCCGTAAAACGGACCGAGGAAAACGGCTGAAAGTACATTGACCATATGCTGAACCGGAAAGCACCTTGATGCGCCGATCGGAATGGAAAATGCCGATAAAGATACCGCAAGCGCCACAAACATTCCCGCCGTTACCAGTTTTCTGATTCTCATTTCCTGATTTTTCATAATCAGACTATCTCCTTCTGTCTGTTTTTCAGACCATCCGCACTTCCGGATCCGTTTAACCTGCCGCTGCACTTTCGCAGCAGCTCCGCTGCCGCGGTGATATCCCTCTGTGCAAAAATACCGGATATCACTGCAATTCCTGCAAGTCCGCAGCCCTGCAGCTGCATGACATTCTCCGCATTGATGCCGCCGATCGCCACCACCGGAACTGATACCCTGCCTGTGATTGCAAGATATCCATCCCGCGACAGACGCTGCACATTCTGTTTGGTGGTGGATCCGAACGCTGCCCCTGCCCCGAGATAATCCGCGTGTTCCTGTGCAGCGATAAGTGCCTGCTCCGTGTTATGAACCGTAACGCCGATGATTTTATCTTTTCCGAGAAGGCTTCTGGCCTCCGCGATCCGCATGTCCTCCTGTCCGATATGCACACCATCCGCATCGGCAAGCCTGCAGATTTCCACATCATCATTAATCAGAAGCGGAACGTCATGTGTATGGCAGATCTTCTTCAGTTCCAATGCCTCTTTCAGGAAAAGAGCTTTGTCAAAATTTTTTTCACGCAGCTGTACCATGGTCACTCCGCCGCGGATCGCCTCTTCCACCACTTCCTGCAGCGATCTGCCGTTTAGCCAGGATCTGTCGGTTACCGCGTACAGTGCCAGTTGCTCCCGTTTCATTGTTTTTCCCCCTTGTGTTAGGCCATATTTTCAGACTGACTGACTTCATCCATCAGCCATCCTCTGAATGCGGCTGTTCCCACATGTCCCGACTGTTCCATTTCCTGCTGCGCCTTTTCCGCCATCAGACCATACCAGCGCATGCATTCACATACCACGTCACTGTCCCTGATATTTCTTTTCCGTCCGGCTCCCAGCCAGCAGGCGATCAGTGCGGACTCCATGCAGCCTGCTCCGGTAATTTTTTTCAGGAGCGGCGTTCCGGTATGCACAGACTGTATCTGCTCCGCGGCTGCAATCAGATCCGTTTCTCCGCTGACTGCGATTACCGCACCTGTCCGTATCGAAAGCTGCCGGATCTGCTCTGCAGGAAGTTCTGCCCCGGCATCTTCCACACCGCAGCTCTTTACCTGTGCATGACAAAGCGCAGCAATTTCTGTCCGGTTTCCCCTGATACAGGAGAACTGTACTTCCTGCAGCAGCTGTTCCAGTATCCTGCCGCGAAAAACTGATGCCCCGGCCCCGACCGGATCCAGAACTACCGGCAGGCTCCTGCGGTTTGCCTCTCTTGCGGCGTTCAACATGGCCTCAAGTGTATCCCGGGACGGTGTACCGGTGTTGAGAAGCAGTGCGTCCGATATTGCTGTAATCTCCGCAGTCTCGGCCGGCGCATCTGCACAGATTGCCGTACCGCCTGCTGCCAGTATGATGTTGACCGTATCGTTTACCGTGACATGGTTTGTAATCATGTGCACCATCGGATGCTCCTGTCTTACCATCTGTATCAAATTTTCCATCTCCACCTCCGGATGAATAAGCAGACACTGCCTCGCGTCCTTCGGCCACCCAGTCGTATTGTCCGCCAGGCGGAACTGCCTGTTCACGCAAGAAAGCGACGTCCGTTTCCGGACGCCGCTTTCTATGATTGCATGCAAATTATTTTCTGCTTACATCCCTACGTTGGCATTATCCAAATCAGGTTCAGGGTCGTGGCCTTCTCATGCACACCTCTCAGCTTTTCAGCTCCCCTTGTTTTTTATCTGTTCAGTTGTATTTCTTAAACCTGTTCCACTTTAGCACAGGTCATTTCGGAATGCAATTGTTTTAACAACTTATGACTTTCTTAATTTTTCTCTGACAAATTGACCTGTTGTGTCTGCGGGTGTTATGCTGAAATTACTAATCAGCATGAATTTTCTATGACTGAATCGGAGGAGAATGTTTATGGAAAAGAAAAATGTTTCTGTTATACCATCAATTATTATCTGTATCAGTGTTATTGTCAGTTGTCTGATCCTGGTCGCGGGTTTCCTCAGCTACAAAAAGAGCTACGGGCACTACATCACTGCAACCGGATCTGCAAGTGTGGATTTTGAATCCGATCTGATTGTATGGAGAGGATCTTTTTCTGCCAATGCAACTACAGCACAGGCTGCCTATGCCACCATCAAGGATGACGCTGCCCAGGTCAAGAAATATCTGACAGACAACGGAATTCAGGACTCCGAAATCGTCTTTAATTCCGTAGATATCGCACAGAGCTATGACTACACCTATGATGCCAACGGAAATCAGACCAGCGCAACGCCGACCGGTTACAACCTGACACAGGGAATTGTCGTAACTTCTTCCAATGTGGATACTGTGGAAAAGATCTCCCGCGACATTTCAAGTCTTCTGGCTTCCGGAATTGAATTCACATCCGCCTCACCGGAATACTATTGTTCCAAGCTGGATGATGTCAAACTGGATCTGATTGACAAAGCAACCAAGAACGCCAAGCAGAGAATCGATATCATGGCCAAGGAAACCGGTTCAAATGTCGGCAAACTGACAAGTTCAGATCTTGGCGTATTCCAGATTACCGCCAAGAATTCCGGTACTTCAGATTATTCCTATGACGGCGCACTCGATACTTCTTCAAGAGAAAAGACCGCTACCATCACTGTTAACCTGCAGTACTCCATAAAATAATGTGGGCACAGTTTCAGCTGCCCGCCAGACACAAAAAACGGCTTCCGATATCACATCGGAAGCCATTTTTTTGCGGAACCCGCGAAGCGGGCTCATTTAAATGCCGGTGTCATTGCACCTGCATTTAATTACCCTTTATCATTGCATTGGATGCTGTATCGTACACATATCCGTTTGCAGTGTCTGTCACATTTCCATATACATCTGTCAGATAATATTTTCCATCTGTGCCGAGGCGATACCAGGTATCTGCCTCCGTGGATGCTGCTGTCTTTGTATTCTTGGTCGTCTGTACATTTTCGTAGAAAATGATCACACCCGTTGCATCCTGATAGGCATATACATCATTATATACATTCTCCGCCTTGGAATAATCCTTATGGTGAATCACGAACTGCACACGATTCCGGTCAAGGTTATCGATGGCATCCTGCGGTGTCATATAGGAAATCTCATAAGACGTCAGTGCCGCAGAATAATCAATCGGTCCACCGGTCATTACCTTTACTGCACTGCCATTCTGATAAACCGTCTCTTTTGCCTTTACTGCCGTACTTCCGGATGTTCTCATCACGCCCGGCGTTCCGGTCGTCACCGTATTGACGAACAGTGTATCCGCTCCGCTGTAGGAACTGATTTCCGCGTATGTGGAAGTTGAAGCTGCAATATCCGCATACGTCATTGAATGCACTGCTGAAGCATCCATGCCGATGTTACCGACACCGATGGAATTAATTCTGGTTGTTCCGGTTCCTTCTGCATCCACATTGACGGAAAAAACCTGTTTCCCGTCTACATAGATTCCTGCCTTCGTACGATCCGCTGAAATAATGACATAACCGGTAAGTCCGCCGACGCTGATCTTTGCAATGGCGCCATTACATTTGATTGTATATTCTGCCGCATTATCACTGGTGACAATTGCCTTCAGCGTAGTATCCTCCGAAGCCGCAGCGCCTGCTGCCGCACCGCTTCCACTTCCGCCCGCCGCACCTGCTGTGCCTTCCGCATAAACCGGCATTCCGGCCAGCGTGGCAGCAGTCATGACGGTCATAAATGTCATCATCGTTTTTCTGATTCTGTTATTACATGTTTTCTTCATTTTTGCTGGTTCCTCCGCAATAAACCGCTTCTGAATAACTGCGTTTCCCCTCTTATATGAAATTATATGACTTTTTCAAATCAACATGCAATATCAGCGCGTCATTTCACAGAATCTACATACTTCAGGCCGCTTTCTCCTGTTTTATCTCTTTCAGCTGCCCTGCAAAAATCATTCTGAACAGAAACCTTGTCAGCGGCCCTGCGGCAAAAAGATTCCACAGAAGCGCCATCGGGAAATTCTTCAGTAATGTTCCCGCCCAGATCGCCGGAAGCTGCGAAACGGGTGCTCCGCCCATAATAATATTAAACAGAATGGTTGCCACCATACTCATGGTCGGACACATGATGAATACCGTACAGCCGGATATCATCAGCGTGATGAAAAACGGATTATCCTGTCCCGGTCTGATGATTCTGCCTGCCAGCGCATGACCGATCCTGTTGCCCCACAGATTGGAAAAAAGGAATACAAACAGCCACATATAGGACGCTTCCACCAGTGCACTCAAAAAGACACTGTTCGTCATATTGCTGAAGCCTCCCGGCATGGTATTGTAGCCCATCTTGATTGCAACATTGTACACTTCCATCCCGTATGCCATGGTGATGGACATGAGTATTCCGAAAATAATACCCTGAAATTTTGTTTTTGGCATTTCCTGATCCTCCTGTTTTGTTCAGAAAAAAGTAAAAGGCGCAGCCTATGATTTTACTCAATAGACTACGCCTTAAAGACTTATTTCTATTTATCTGTACTTCATTTTTCATTTGTGATTATATACATGTTTTTATTTTTTTGCAAAGTCAATTTCCGGAATTATTCTCTCATTTTTCCGCTCCGTTGCTTGTTCGCATACATAATTGCATCTGCCCTTTTAATGGTATCATCAATGCTCTTATCTTCTTCGCAAAAATGTGCAACACCAAGTGCAAAAGATATGCCTTCCCCATCAGACAATACAACTGCCTTCCGGTCCGCTTCCATCTGCCGAAGCTTCAATGTAATATCTTCCGTATCAGCGTTCAGACTGATCAGCAGGAATTCATCTCCTCCAATTCTGTAGACATCTGCTGTCCCGCTAAACTGTTTTCTGATCAGTTCCGCCGTTTCACGAATCAGTTCATCACCGAATCTGTGCCCATAGGTATCATTTGTTTTCTTCAGATCATTGATATCAATCATGATACATGTAGCTTTTCCCGATTCATTGACCCTGTTCCTGATCCCCGGCAGATCATTTTCATATGAATTTCTGTTCAGACACCCGGTGACTTCATCGAAATAGACTGTATCGCGATATACCGAAAGCGCCATACTGTATATTTTTTCAAGTACCCTGCTGCTGTCTGCTGCCTCATCCGGGCAATGAATCACATTAAATGTCACCTTAGGCGCTATCCTGTTTGCCCCGCTGTCAAAGCATCCGTCAATAACCTTCTGTATTTTCTGCTGATCAGAAACCGGTTTTTCGTCTCTGATAATATAGGAAACACTGTTATGCCTTGATCTGTATGTGGAAGATCCCAGCATTTCTGAAAGTCTGCCTGTAAACGAAAGGGCTTTCTCCGGACTGATTCCACATTTCATATCTGTAAGTTCTGTCCAGTTTCCGATAATCACGCTGAATACCGTAAAACTTTCCCCGTGACCGAATTCATAATCCAGCATTTCGCGAAATCCGGAACGGTTGAAGCCTCTTGTAACATCATCGGCATATTCCTTTGCATCCTCCAGTGACATATATACTGTCAGAATCAGCATAACCGCTGCCGCCGAAGTGACCAGCATATATGGGACAAACAGCTGATAAACTGCAATTGCCACCATGATACACATGGAAAACATTACCGCATGAAGTTTCTTTCTGACCTTGGGGGACCTGTATCTGCAAACCATAATAATCAGAAGAATCAGGTAAAATCCGGCACAGGCTGCAACCGCCACAGTTGCAGGGCCTTTTGAATAGAGTGTGTAGATACTCTCGTCATATCTGATCGGCAGAAAGACAGAACCCTAAGACACAGTACAGACGGCAGTGCCATCAGATATCGTGCTCCTGTGCCGGTTTTTCTGACGTCTTTCAACAACACCGCAGCATAGCAGAAGGTCTCGGAAATAAGGAAATCCATTGCCGCATAGAAAAAACGATGAACCAGATCAACTTTCCATAATTCATAGTCAGCCATGTGGTTCGCCATATAATAAGTCAGCATATCGAAAATATAATATACATCAGCCGTCAGAAGCATGGAAATGTATATTTTTCGAAAATCCGTTTTCAGATGTCTGCTTGAAATATATTCCCAGGTAATATAAACCGTAATCCCCAAACAGGCCAACTGAAGTCTGCAATCAAATAGCATTTGTATAACCCCGTTATCAATCCCGTAATAAATCTCTTTAACTGCATTTCCCATTACCAGTATACATCAGATTCAGCCTGACAGCCATATGATTCTCCTGCGCCGATGAAGCCTCTGCGGTTTTTTTACATCTCCGCAGTCTGTCCCGCTTCTGCCGGAAGTTTCTTAAATCGTCCGATCAGTGCCCCGGCCAGAATCAGATCCGCACCGATCCAGGCCACCACCTCACCGTACATAATGCTCACACCGCCCAGCACACCGGTCATGACAAGTGCCATGAATGTCCGCATGGCAAATTCCGCAACGCCCGATACCATCGGCATGACAGTATCCCCAAGGCCCTGCAGCGCAGACCTGGTCACATGCAGTACATACAGAATCGGCAACGTGGAACAGACAATGAACAGATAATGAAACGCAATCTGTCTCGCCTGATTCGCTTCTGCCGAATTTCCTGTCAGAAATGCTCCCGTTACCGCATGTCCGGCCAGAATCATCCCATATCCCAGAACCGCCCCTGTTGCAATTGCAATCAGGATTGCACTCCGATACCCTTTGCGAATCCTGTCCGATCTGCCCGCACCATAGTTCTGCCCCATATAGGTCACCATGGAATAGCCATAGGCCACCGCCGCCATTTCAATTGCGCCGTACAGTTTATTGGTCGCCGTAAATCCCGCCACAAAAGTGACACCCATGCCATTTGCCACATACTCGACAATCATGCCGCCAACAGAGATCAGCACATTCTGCAGCACCATCGGAACACTCAGAAACAGCAGCCTGCCATCCAGCCCTTTTTCCCTCTGAAAGTCCTGCCTGCTGATCCTGAGGTAAGGAATCTTTCTGATTACCAGAAGACACCAGATTCCCGATGCTGCCTGCGATATTACCGTTGCCACCGCTGCTCCTGTAATTCCGAAATGGAACCCCAGAACGAACAGCAGGTCCAGTCCGATATTCATAAATGAAGAAAAAACCATGGCATGCAGCGGCGATCTGCTGTTTCCAAGTGCCCGCAGTACGGATGCACCGAAATTAAAAAGCATCTGCGCCGGAATCCCTGCAAAAATAATACGCAGATACAGGAAGGTCATCGGCCGAACCTCCTGCGGGGTCCGCAAAAGCGCCAGCACCGGGTTCAGCGACAGCTGTGCTGCTGCCGTAAGCAGCAGTGTCAGAATCACGCTCAGTGAAATGGCATGCGCCGTCGCCTTTTTAAGATGCGCATACTTCTCTGCTCCGAAATCCTGTGCCAGCAGAATGGAAAAGCCCTGTGCAATTGCCTGCACAACGCTCAGCATCATATAGTTATACCAGTCCGCAGCACCCAGCGCAGCAAGCGCATTCACGCCCAGCACTCTGCTGACAATCAGCGTATCCGCAATTGTATAGAACTGTTGAAACATATTTCCAAGCATCAGAGGAATTGCAAAAAAGAAGATCAGCTTTCCCGGTTTCCCCTGTGTCATACTCTTAACTTCTGCACTCATACGGTTGTCACCTCTGATTCAGCATACTATGAAACTGATCCCTTATGCAACAGACAACCGCCGCATCCGCAGGTAAGCGTGGTATAATAACTTCAGGTGCAGAGGCACCTGAAGTTAACGAGGATTGCTTACGCAACCTCGGCAGGGCATTCAGGTGCAGAGGCACCTGAAGTTAACGAGGATTGCTTCAATACATTTTTCTGAAAAGGGGACAGCAAAATGTTCAAACGGATTTTCAAAGGCTATCGGCTTCGGGATCTTCTGAAAGACATTCCTGCGGGAATTATCGTTGCTCTTGTTTCCATTCCGATTTCCATGGGTTATGCACAGGTATCCGGACTTCCGCCGGTTTATGGGCTTTACGGTTCGATACTTCCGATTCTCTTTTTCGGTCTGATGACTTCATCTCCGCGTTTTGTATTCGGTATTGATGCGGCTCCCGCTGCCCTTACCGGAAGTCTTGTCTATTCTCTCGGAATCACCTTCGGTTCTGCAGAAGCGGTAAAGGTAATCCCGGCAATTACGCTGGTGGTCGCCGGATGGCTCTTCCTGTTCGCCTTCCTCAGGGCCGGCAGATTTGTCAGATTCATCTCCGCCCCTGTCATGGGCGGTTTCATTTCCGGCATCGGCTGCACCATTATTCTCATGCAGGTTCCGAAGCTTTTCGGCGGCACTTCAGGCCGGGGTGAAGTAACCGAGCTGCTTCCGCACATCTGGTCCGAGCTTCTTCGCTGTTTCAATCCGCTTTCTCTATTCCTCGGTATTCTCACCATTGTCATCATCACGGTTTGCAGAAAGCATATCCCCAAAGTCCCCATGTCACTCGTCATGATGCTCTTTGGCGCAGCACTGACCTTTTTCTTTCATATTGATAAATTCGGTGTCCAACTCCTTCCTTCTGTCGCACCGGGCCTTCCGGGATTCATTTTTCCTGATCTTACGACACTGAAAGGTCATGTGGTCACCGTGCTGACTTCCAGTCTCTCCGTTGCACTTGTCATTGTTGCGGAAACACTCCTGTCCACCAATAACTATGCTTTAAAGCACGGCGATCATATTAATAATGAACGTGAGATCTTCGCCTATGCAACTGCCAATCTCGTTTCTGCCTTTTCCGGAAGCTGCCCGGCAAACGGCAGTGTTTCCAGAACAAGTATCGCTGATCAGTTCGGCGTCCACTCCCAGCTGATGTCCATCGTTGCCAGTCTGAGCATGGTCGGCATTCTCCTGTACGGAACCGCTTTCATCGGCTATCTTCCCGTCCCGGTGCTGACCGGAATCGTCATTGCCGCACTGATGGGTATTCTTGAATTTGACCTTGCCAGAGAACTCCAGAGCGTTGACCGTGTGGAATGGCTGATTTTCTATGTTGTATTTTTCACGGTTCTGTTCCTTGGCACCATCTATGGCGTACTTGCAGGTGTTGTTCTTTCCTTCGTTACCGTTGTCATCCGTGCTTCTGTCCCTCCCCGTGATTTTCTGGGCTGCATTGAGAATAATGACGGTTTTTATGCCCTTTCCCGTATGAAGGAAGCCCGCCCCATCGAGCATACGCTGATCTATCGGTTTACAGGCGCTCTCTTTTTTGCCAACATCGGACAGTTCCAGGAAGATCTTGAAAAAGCGGTGACCGAAGACACAAAGCAGATCATCATTGATGCCAGCGGAATCGGCAGTATTGATGTAACTGCCGCAGAGAGACTCCTGCTGCTGTACCAGAACCTGCAGAAACGCGGCATCCGTTTCTTCCTGACAGAGCATGTCGGAGCCATCAATGATCAGCTGCGTACCTTCGGTGCCAGTCAGCTCATTCTGGACGGTGCGGTAAAACCCACCATTTCATCCGCACTTCGCTCCATCGGCATGGAACGTCCTTATCCCCTTGCCGCCGAATGGACCGCATCTGCAGATGCAGTTCCGGCCACGCAGCAGGCAGAGTTTGAATGGGCATATGGTCGCGATGCAGACATCAAAATGGAAAAAATGGCAGAACAGTTTGCCCTGCAGATTGCAGACTCTGACCAGCTCGATACTGAGCGTCTGCGTGAAGCAGAACGCACTTCTTCCGGCGGCTACTGGAACCGTCTGGATGAAGATGAGTTTCTGGACCTTCTGGAAATGCAGCTGGCAATTATTTTAAGTCATCGTGAAGAGGGCGCTCGCAGAATTGAATCAATTGATGAGAAAATCATTGCAAGACATCTTCACCTGGAACAGAAGCTTGCAGAAAAAGATGCCGATGCCATCAGCAGGATTATGGAACACCGTGCCCGGAAAGATGCATACCTTAAAGAGCACCATCCGGAAGCCTACGCCCTTCTGCAGAAAGAACGCAGCCGCTATTCTGAGGTGCTTGCCAGAGAATATCCTGAACTTGCAGAAAAGATACGCCGGATCCATGAACATAAATCTTAAGTTTTTTATATAAAGGAGAATTTATTATGCTGGAACTTCATCAGGGAAGACCCACCAATACCGAAGAACGACTGCCGCGGGAAGTACGTGTCTACGATCTTCTGGATACGCTCGGCATTGAGTACCTGCGTGCAGATCATGAACACGCGGACACCATGGAAGCCTGTCACGAAATCGACGAAACATTAAACTGCACGATCTGCAAAAATCTGTTTCTGTGTAACCGCCAGCAGACTGCATTCTATCTGCTGATGATCCCCGGTGACAAACCGTTTAAGACACGTGAGCTCTCTTCCCAGATCGGCTCTGCAAGGCTCTCCTTCGCTCCCCCGGAGCAGATGCTCGAATATCTGGACATCCTGCCGGGTTCTGTCAGTGTCATGGGGCTGATGAATGACCATGATCATCATGTACAGCTCCTTGTAGATGAAGACATTCTGAAAGGTGACGCCATCGGCTGTCACCCCTGCGTCAACACTTCCAGCATGAAAATAAAGACTGCGGACATTTTTGATAAATTTCTGCCCGCAGTCCATCATGATAAAAAGATTGTTCACCTGACCGGAATCTGAATTTCCGATCAGGCTTTTTTCGTTTACTCCACCTTGCCGCCTTCTACCACAAGGCTGTCCGGATCTGCAGCATCCCCGTAGAAGCTCTTAAGCGTCGCGTCATAATCCGCATGGAAGAATTTCTCTGTTCCGAGCGTCTGTATCTCCGTATTCACCCAGTCCAGAAGGGTCTTATTCCCTTTGGCAACCGCAGGAGCGATGGTATCCTCGTCCCCAAGCGAAGTGATACCTACTGTGTATCCCGGATTCTGAAGTGCCCATGCCAGAACCTCTGTGTTATCTGTGGAAAAAGCATCTCCTCTGCCGTCCAGAAGCGCATTATAGGCATCTGCATACTGATCATACTTATCCAGTCTGATGTCCGGATAATTCTTTGTAAAATAAGTTTCTGCAGTTGTTCCCTTGGCAATAATGAGCGTTTTTCCCTTCAGATCATCCACGCTCTTAACCGGTGCCGTATCCGGAGATACAACGCCAAGCGCCACTTTCATATACGGAAGTGCGAAGTCCACCTTCTGTGCTCTCTCATCCGTTACCGTAAAGTTTGCAAGCATCAGATCCGCCTTGCCCGTAGCCACATACTCCACACGGCTGGCAGGATCTACGGGAACAAATTCCACCTTTACACCAAGATCCTTACCGATTCTGTTGGCAAAATAGACATCATAGCCCTGATAATTTCCCTTGTCATCCACATAACCGAACGGTGCCTTGTCACTGAATACACCGATGACAATTTTACCGCTTGATTTAATCTCATCCAGACTGCGGAAGGTCGATGCCGTCTGTGTCTGATCTGTCGCGGCACTGCCCGCCGTGCTGCTTCCTGTATCCCCGGTACTGTCTGCCGTGCTGCTTCCTGTGACCCCGGTGCTGCCCGTTGCCGAAGAACCGCAGCCTGCCATCGCCATCGTCACTGCTGCAGCCATCAGTGCTGCTGTTGCTGTTTTTCTTAAAATACCCGTCTTTTTCATAATTTTTTCTCCTTTATCATATATGAATTTGAATCATTTTTACCCATCAGATCACAACCGAATTCTCGGTTGTTGCACAACGGTCAAACGTGAAAGTCTTCAGGAATGCTTTGGCCCGCTGCGACTTTGGCTGTGTAAAGAACTGCTCCGGTGAAGCCTCTTCCACGAATCTGCCCTGATCCAGAAACAGGATTCTGTCCGCAACCGCCCTGGCGAACTGCATCTCATGTGTCACAATCACCATGGTCATTCCCTGACCTGCCAGTTCGATCATGACATCGAGGACCTCCCGTACCATTTCCGGATCCAGCGCCGCAGTAACTTCATCAAAAAGCATCACCTCCGGATGCATCATCAGTGCTCTTGCAATTGCCACGCGCTGCTTCTGTCCGCCGGAGAGCTGCCGCGGCCAGGCACCTCTTTTTTCCCAGAGTCCGACTCTTCTCAGCAGGACTTCTGCCTCCGCCTCTGCATCCTGTCTGCTGCGATGCTGCACCTTCACCGGCGCCAGAATGACATTCCCCAGAATGGTCTTATGTGGAAAAAGATCATAACTCTGAAATACCATTCCGATTTTCTGCCGCATCTGACTCATATTTTTTCCATGCGCGGTAATCGGCTCCCCATCCAGCAGCACTTCTCCGCTGTCAACTGTCTCCAGGCCGTTCAGGCAACGCAGAAGTGTGCTTTTACCGCAACCGGATGGTCCCAGCAGCACTACAACTTCTCCTTTTCGTACCTTCAGGTCAATTCCGTTTAAAATCGTATCGTCTCCGTATTTTTTTACCAGATCTCTGGTCTGCAGCTGTATCTTTTCTTCCATATTACATATCTCCTCATTTCTGCCATCCCCGTTCCTTCGCTTAATTCATCCTGCGCTCCAACCGCTTTGCCAGCAGTGAAACAGGCCAGCAGACCAGAAAATAAAGAAAAAAGATGACACCATAGATCCAGAGCGCCGCCGAAGGAAACTGCAGCCGGTTTGCATCAATAATCTGCTGTCCCGTCTTAAGCACTTCCACAATCCCGATCAATACCACAATGCTTGTCGTTTTGATCATTCTTGTGACCAGATTGATTGCCGGAGGCAGAAGCCTCTGAACGGTCTGCGGCAGAATAACTTCCAGAAACGTCTGCCTGCCGGTCATTCCGAGCGCGGCAGCACTTTCGTACTGATGCCGTGGAATACTGATCAGCGCACCCCGTACCAGATCTCCCATCTCTGCAGTACCCCAGATCACCAGCATGGCCACCGCACTGGCATATGCCGACAGGTTCCAGCCAAACGCATGTGCTACGCCAAAATACAGAATAAAGAGAAGCACAAGCTGCGGCATGATCCTGACAAAGTCCAGGATCAGCCTGCTGATTATTCTGGCCGCCGGATGTTTCAGCGTCATAAACATTCCGAACGCAATTCCCAGCGGAAGAGAAACGGCAACACTGATCAGACTCAGCTGCAGCGTTACCCACAGTCCCTGCAGCAGCCGCAGGAAATTACTGCCCATAAACAGAATACTAAGCCCCGAATCCTGCATAGCGAAGCCTCCTTTCCACCAGTGTCCCGATTACGGAAACCGGAAGCAGCAGAATCAGATAAAATGCCACCAGCATGATCAGTGCCTCCTTTGTCTGGTAATACAGCCCGATCAGGTCTTTTGCCACATACATCAGATCCGCAAGGGCAATCGCACTGACCACTGAAGTTTCCTTGATCAGAAATATCACATTGGCCACGAGTGCCGGAACCGATATGGCAAGCGCCTGCGGAAAAATCACATACCGCATGGTCTGTCCTGCATTCATGCCAAGGCTTCCTGCAGATTCCGTCTGAATACGGTCAATCGATTCCAGACCGCTTCGGAAAGCCTCCGTCATATAACTGCCTCCCAGAAACGCCAGCCCGATTACCGCACAGCCTTCCGCACTGATCCTGACACCGATCTTCGGAAGTCCGAAATAAAGGAAAAAGAGCTGCACCAGCAGCGGTGTATTTCTGCTCAGTTCAATGTATACCGTCGCGACTGCCTGGAAAACCGGAATTTTGAAATAAAGAATCATACTGCAGATGATTCCGACCAGAACTGCCGCCAGAATACCAAAGCATCCGATTCTGACGGTCAGAAGTGCAGCCTGTGCATACATCGGCAGATAATTCTGAACAAATGAAAAATCCATCGCTTTTTTCTCCCTCCTCAATTCCTATATTTCCTATCATGTAAATAGGATTAGTATGTTAAAGAGAATACACCCTGATTTATGTATTGTCAACACCAATGTACAGTCAGCACAAAAAAAGAAGATGACCGTTATATAGGTCATCTTCTTTTGCCTGTATTCATGTTTTTTCTGTTCCGGACTTATTTTACCTGGAATCTTCCAACCAGCCTGTTGAGTCCCTCTGACTGTTCGGAAAGCTCCTGTGAAACTGCGCTGGATTCCTGCGCGGTTGCGGAATTATTCTGTACCACATTGGAAATCTGCTCAATTCCCTGGTCAATCTCTTCCATACTGGTCACCTGATTTCTGGCCATTTCACCGGATTCCTGCATCATCTGTGCCACATTGTTGACAGACTCTTCCACCTGCCTGAGTGCATTCATGGTTTCATCCACTACTGTATTACCATTACTGATTTCATCCATGGTATCACTGATCAGCTGATGCGTATTTTTGGCAGCTTCTGTACTCTGATTGGCAAGTATACTGATTTCTTCGGCAACGACTGCAAATCCCTTTCCTGCATCTCCCGCGCGGGCTGCCTCGATGGAGGCATTCAATGCCAGGAGCTGCGTCTGCTTGGCGATTGCTTCAATTGTATTGGTAATCTGCTCGATCTCCTTCGAAGCATCGGTAATTCTGCCCATGGCATCTGTTACCAGCTTCATCTTGCGACCGCCTGTCTGCACATCTTCCTGTACCTGATGTGCCATATCCGTACTCTGTTTTGCCGCTTCTGCCATGTTTCTGGTCTGCTCTGTCACTGTTGTGACAGATGCAGTCAGTTCCTGAATTGCTGCAGCCTGATCTGTTGCACCCTGTGCCAGATCAGATGCACCCTGCGACATATTGACAGCGCCCTGCGATACCTGACTTGAAGAATCACGTACCTGCATCAGTGTCGTCGAAAGTTTATCCGTAATATCCGTAAAAGCATCATTGATCTGCCGGTAATCTGCAATATACAGTTCCGGATGGTCGGATCCTTTTGTAAAATCTCCTCCGGCAATACGATTCAAAGTCTCAATAATATCTTTTACAATATCTGCTATTACCCTGGTGGCCTTATCAATATCTCCGGCAAGCTGCCCCAGTTCATCCTGTGATTTGATCGCAATATCCACATCAAGCTTTCCGGCTGCCATCTGATCTGCACCTTCCGTAATTGCAAGCACCGGCTTTAAAATACTGACTGAAAGCTTCTTTTTCGCATTTCCGATAAAGATGAGTGCTAACGCCACAAGTGAAAGTGCGATGACAGATGATACCACGATCACAATGGTAACAATCTTATAGGTCATGGCTGCTTCAGATGCAGTTGTTGCAGATACGGTCTTAAGCTCGGATACTACCACGTCAATGGAAGGATAGAGCGTTTCATTATAATATTTGTATATGTCCGCATCGGAACTGCCGTCACTGAACATTCCTTCCAGCGTCTTGCCGTTTGTTTCGACCGTTGTCAGATCCGTCTTAACCTGAGTAATCATCGTCTGGTCACTGTAGACTTTGGCAAATTCTGTCAGTTCCGAATCAAACCCGTCAAATTTCTCTGAGACATTATCCAGCTGCGTCTGCCGCTCCGTCTGATCATCTGTCACCATCGCCCACAGAAATGCCTTGGACATGGACTGAATATTAATTCTGATCTCTCCCTGAATATTATCCGCCTTGTAATATTTCTGGTAGACATTAAAGAGTCCCACCTCACATACGATCAGTGTGATTCCGAGTGCCAGAATGGCAGCGCCCGTCATAATAAACAGTTTTTTAAAAACAAAACGGAACTTATCTTCCACTTTCATGCCACGGAGCCTGTGTTCACTGACACTTGCCAGATATTTGATACTCATCCTTTTCCTCCTTGAAAGATGCATCTGCCTCAGAAGCTTCTGACCAGAAACAGACGAATAATGAATATACTTTTATGGGTATATCGGCATTTTTCTCCGGAATATTAGCCTTTTGCAGGAAATAGTTCTTTTATTCTTTCATGTTTTTACCTGCATTTTACATTAATTTCATATTGGCTTGATAGCGCTCTTTTCTATCGCCATATAGAATTTTACAAAGAGAGCGAATGTAAAATTTCTGTATGATTTATATATGAGGAGAAAAAATATGAATGAAACACTAAAGATTGTATTCGGATTGCTTGGCGGGCTTGCGCTGTTCCTGTTCGGAATGAACAGTATGAGCGATGCTCTGCAGAAGTCCGCCGGTGACCGCATGAAAAAGATTCTCGGCTTCCTGACCCAGAATGCATGGATGGGTGCACTTGCGGGTGCACTTGTTACTGCAATTCTTCAGAGCAGTTCTGCTACCACCGTTATGGTTATCGGTTTTGTCAGTGCCGGACTGATGACTCTTCCGCAGGCTATTTCCGTCATTTTCGGCGCAAATATCGGCACCACCATGACTGCTCAGCTGATTGCCTTTAAAATCAGTGATTACATTTTCCCGATTATTTTCATCGGCTTTCTGATTAATTTTCTTTCCAAAAAGGAAAAATCCAAAAATATCGGCATGGTAATCCTTTCTTTCGGTATTCTTTTCGAAGGAATCGAAATCATGAGCAGCGTCATGAAGCCGCTGGCAAACAGCCCGTTCTTTACGGATCTGATGTCCAGAGTAAAGGAATATCCGCCGCTCGGAATTCTGCTCGGTCTGTGCATGACCCTTGTCGTACAGAGCAGTTCCGCCACAATTGCCGTTCTGCAGAGTTTTGCCTCTCAGGCAGGCCCTGATGGTGTCTCCAGTGTAATCGGCCTTACCGGAGCCATCCCGATCCTTCTGGGCGATAATATCGGAACCACCATTACTGCACTGCTTGCTTCAATCGGACAGTCCAAAAATGCAAAACGTGCAGCCGTTGCGCACAGTTTCTTCAATATCAGCGGAACGCTTGTATTCGTCTGGATTATTCCTTATTTTGCAAAATTTGTCGCATGGATCTCGCCAAAAGGAAATGAGGTAGACATCATCTCCAGGCAGATTGCCAATGCGCATACCACCTTCAATGTTGTATGTACGCTGGTCTGGCTGCCGCTTCTGCCTGTTATGGTCAGGCTGGTGAGATTTGTAATCCGTGGTACCGACCGGAATGAAAAAGAAGCGTTTCAGCCCCAGTTTCTTGATGATTCCATGCTGAACCAGCCTGTTCCGGCATTATATCTGATCTCCCGTGAAATTGACCGCACTGCAGCACTTACCTCTGACCTTCTTCGTGCCGCACAGAAAGAAGTTTCCGGCAGCGTTAAGAATGAACCTGCAGAAGATTTTGACACGATCCTCTCCAGAGTCAGACAGCTGCAAAATGCTGTTTCTGATTATATTACCCGGCTGTTTGCAAGTGGCACACTGACAGAAGAACAGGCAGAGCAGGCCGCAGGTCTTCTGACTGTCACCAATAATCTTGACCGTATCGCTGATCGCGGAGATGAAATCACCTGTACTTTCCGTCAGCTTCGCCATGACGGGCACAAACTTTCCGATGGGGCAAAAGAAGATCTGAAATCCTGTTTCCAGATTTCCCGCAAGCTTCTGGAACGCGCTATGGAATCCCTGAAATCCGGCGACACTGCCATTGCCGAAAAAATAGAAAAAGACAAAAACAAGATGCGCAAAGCACAGAAACAGTTTAACAAAGCCCATCTTGAGCGTGTCAAGGATCAGAAATGTGATCCCTCTCTGACTCCGATATACGGGCAGATTCTGTATTCCTTTGATCGAATGGTGGATAACTGCGCCGGCATTGCAGAAGAGACCATGGATCATACCTCCTTTGTCACGATTGAGAATGCGCTTCCTGAAAATACACAGGCCACAGACTGATTTTCTTATAGCGTAAAAACTGATTTTCCTATAATATAGATAAAGTTGCGATAAAATCTGAAAAATTTCAGTTATATCGCAACTTTTTTTAATCCGATTTAATTTAGTTCATTTTTTTACTCTATTATATTTTTTCCAGTAATGTTACAATAAATTTATGCATATTCATAGATATATTCATGCAATATAACAAATTATTTAGGAGAGGGGATCTGCTTATGTTTAAGAAAATGAGTATTCGTGTCAAGATGTTACTGGGCATACTTCCAGTACTGGTAGCTGCCATGGTGCTGTTAACACTCATCAGTGCCTCCCGGAGTAAGACCATTATCATCAATCAGGTTGTAGATACTGCCAATGCCGATCTGCAGGCAAATGTCAACAGTGTTGACAGCAATCTTGAGCAGATCCGCAATACTGCCGAGAATCTTGCCAGAGTTGTCGGCGCTTCCTATAAAACTACCGACATGGACACCTACGGTGCCATGATCACCGACATCATTTCCGATAATTCTTCCATTCTCGGAAGCGGCATCTGGTTTGAACCGAATGTCTATGATTCCTCTCAAAAATATGAAGGTCCCTACTGGACCAAGGACACCAGCGGAAACATCGCTGTCACCTATGATTACAGCAATGCCGATTATGATTACTTTAACCAGGAATATTATACAAATGCAAAAGCAATGACTGCCCCCGGTGCCGTCATTACCGATCCCTATTATGATCAGACCAGCGGCAAAATCATGGCCAGCTGTTCTGCTCCCATTTTTGATTCCAGTAATACCTATGTCGGCTGTATAACAGTAGATATGGAACTGACCGCTATCGGAAACATGGTTTCCGGAATCAAAATCGGAAATACAGGTACTGCCATGCTGACTACCTCCAGCGGAGTATATATCTACACTTCGGACCAGGATAAGGTCACCAATGCAGCAAATATTACAACAGATGATAATGCTTCTCTTGCTGCTGCCGGAAAAGAAGTCATCGCCAATGACAGTGGTGTCGGTACATTTTCTGAAGGCGGGAAAACCTATTCACTTTTCTATGAATCAGTTCCGGACGTCAACTGGAAACTGATGATCCGAATGGCTCATTCGGAAATGGATGCGGAAGTTCGTGCCTTTACCTATCAGATGATCGGAATCTGCTTTATTTTCCTGATTCTCTGTATTATCGTCGTTCTGCTGCTTGTCAGCAACATGTCAAAAGAACTGGTCAGAGTAAAGAGCTTCGCCGGATCTCTCGCAAGCGGAGATTTCACCGTAAACAATCTGAAATCCCGGAAGCAGGATGAACTGGGGCAGATGAGTCAGTCACTGAATAACATGTATGAAAGTAACCGTTCCATGCTGCATAATATCTCAGATGAATCCGAACGTATCAACGCTTCCAGCAGTTCTCTCAGTACCATGGCCGATGAACTGCGTACACAGTTCGATAAAATCAAATCCAGTATGTCCAATGTCAATGATGCCATGATGTCCTCCGGTGCAGCAACCGAGGAAGTAAATGCTTCTGTGGAAGAAGTAAATGCTTCCGTACAGACCCTTGCCGCAGAAACGGAGAAGAATCTGACCGAAGCAGAGCGCATCAAGGCGCATGCCGGTGAAATTGAACAGAAGAGCAAGATTTCCTACGATAATGCAATTTCCATTGCCTCTCAGCGTGAACAGGAACTTGCCGCTGCAAATGATAAAGCCCAGATCGTAGACGAAATCGGGAATCTGGCCAATGCAATCGCTGAAATCGCTGATCAGATCAATCTGCTGTCCCTGAATGCCTCCATTGAAGCTGCACGGGCCGGAGAACATGGTCGCGGATTTGCTGTTGTTGCTTCTGAAATCAACAAACTCGCCAATGATACCGGTGAAGCGGTCAGCAAGATTCAGGTCACGGTAGACGGCGTACAGGAAGCTTTCCGCACACTGATCACCAGTTCCAATGAACTGCTGTCATTCCTGAAAGACACCGTTACACCGGATTATGATAACTTCGTGGAAGTCGGAAAACAGTATGGAAAAGATGCTATGCTGTTCGGCAATCAGTCTCAACAGGTTGCTGAGATGGTCGAAAATATCCGTGCTGCCATGAATGAAGTCAGCAGCGCCATTCAGAATATTGCAGAATCAACACAGGATACCGCTTCACACAGTTCAGATATCAATGATTCTGTCAATAATGTATCTGAAGTCGTCGGCAGCGTTACAGATATGTCGACCAAACAGCAGACCATTGCCAAAGATCTCGATGGCATTGTAGGTAAGTTCAAGCTGAAATAAGATCCTGATTCAGCTTTGATTCCAACAGGAAACGCCGGCACTGATTGAATGTGCCGGCGTTTCCTGTTAATAATAATAGAAGATTATAAAATCGTGAACTTCTTTGTACTGTCGCTGAGCTGCCCTGCCACTCTGTTGTTCTCTTCCATTGCTTCTCCGATTCCCTGAATTTCTCCGACAATCTGTGAAGAACTGTTCGCTGACATATTAATGGCCTGTGAGCTTTCCTGTACTGAATTGGTAATTGTAGTAATGGAATCTGCCATCTCCTCCATGATACTGCGCAGGTTCTCCGCCTTCTGTGTAAAGCGTTCCAGAATCTCATCCATGACACCCGCCGTATTCTCGTAACGGTTTCCGGTCTCTACAAAGGAATCATAATCGCTGATTACAGTGGTATTGATAAAATCAATTACCTGAAGTGCGTTATCGGACAGCATTTTAACAGCTTCCGTTACTTCCTTGCTGATATTCTGAATATTGCCTGCCGTCTGCCGGCTGTTTTCTGCAAGCGAACTGATCTCCTCCGCAACCACCGCAAAGCCTTTTCCTGCAGCACCCGCTCTTGCCGCTTCAATCGAGGCATTCAGTGCCAGCAGATTGGTCTGTGATGCAATATCCAGAATGACATTGGTAAGTTCATTGATCTGACCGACCCGCTCACTGTTTTTCACAGATTGCGTCAGAACATCACTGAGCTGCTGCATTTTCAGTCCGGTATTGTTCTTTTTCTGTGAGGCATCCGACTTGATGGCATCTGCCTCTGTCTTGATCTCTTCGGCCTTTCTCGCACCTTCCACCGCTTCATTGGTAATTTCATCCGCTGCAGTTCTTACATCATCCAGCTTGCCATGAATGGACAGTGCCGTTGCCGATACATTCTCCATGCTTGCAGAAAGTTCTTCCAACGCTGCTGATGTGTTGGTGACATTGTCATTTGCCATCTGAATCTGGGAAGTCACACGCTCCGAGGCACCGGTGAGTACAACCGTTCCTTCTTTCACATCCTTCATGACCAGCTGCAGCGTTTCCAGAAAATGGTTGATCCCGTTGCGGATATAGGACAGCTCTGAATTGGTGTTCGTATGAATTCTTGCAGTCAGATCTCCTCTTCCCTGCTCAATCTCACTGATCATGTGGCTCAGTTCTCCGGAGATTGATTTGATCTTCCGGATAATCAGTCTGTAGCTGATCAGGAAATTGACAATTATACAGATCATGAAAATGACAAGTCCCGTTGTTGATGCCTGGATTCCGCGATTTCTGAGGTTCTGCATGGAACCGGTACAATATGTGATCGTACTGCCGATTGCAGTCTCTACCGTCTGGAAATTCGTCGTCATACGTGCCTGTGCCGGTACCACTCCGCTTGTAATCACGCTCATCGCGCCTTTGACATTGTCCTTGTCGCGCAGTGCAACCACCTGATTCACTGAATCGCAGAACGTCTGATAGTTTTTGGTCAGCTCATCCAGTGATGCCATCAGTTCCTGATCGGTGCCCTGCTTCGCCTGAAATGTGGATTTGAGTGAATTCAGATTATCCAGTCCTGCTGACTGCTGTTCCTGTATTTCCTTGGAATAGCCGTCCATCTGAGAAGGATCTGTGGAAAGTGCATAGGCATACATGTCATTTTCCATTACTGACATATTTGACTTGATATTGCTCTCCGCATAGGTCAGTTCCATCATATAGTTCATCATATCCGAGGCGGTTGACACTGTGGAATCATAGGAATTCATCACAATGAACATTACCACATTAAATACAATCAGCATGATGAGATTGATCGCTGATATCTGAAAAGAAATCATCTGAAAAAACTTTGGTTTTGACGTAGCCCCTTCCCGGCTGTTGTTTCCGTGTCTCATATCCTTCTTACCTCCTGTAAGACCTCAGTTTTAGATTATTAGATACAGCTGCCTTTTCTGCAGCCTCTTTTTTAATCATACACAATGTTTTTTATTTATGCCATATCCCCTGTACAAATCAGCAAAATGCTTCAAAAAAGGACAGAATTTTCATTTACTATTGCCTATTTCTTTTTTCAGAAAATTGTTTTTTTCGTAACTGAAAAAAGCTGTGAAAAATGATTTCTCATCTTTCACAGCTTCAATATATTGTCTTTTCAGATCAGCCCTGCAATATCCGGATTGTCTCCGACCAGACCGACCCATGCGCCCTGCGATGCTTCTGCAGCAGACGGGTGTGCAATCAGCCACTTGTTGGTTGCAAACAGCAGTCTGTCTTCCGGACATTTTCCTGAAAGCTCTGCTGTACCGACATTTGTCATCTTCGGCAGCACGATCATGACACGGAATCCATGATCTGCAGACGCCTGACACGGTGCATAATGCAGCGTTGTGGCAAATACCTCAACAAGTACACCCTTCGGTACACGAAATGCCTTCACGCTGGAAGTATCCAGTTTAAAGTCATGCATATCGCTTTCTTTGCCAAGAAGCAGAATGAATTCTTCCGATCCGAGGTTGAATTCGCTGCATCTGTGATATTCAAAGCAGTTCAGCTTTGTGTTGTGACCGTTGCACCAGCCAAACTGTACCGGCATCCCGCCATAAAGACTCAGTGCCATTTCCTGCGCCTGCGGAAGATTCTGCAGTGCAGCTTCTTCCGGAACATAACCTACTGCATCCGGAAGCGGCGTATGTGCGTCCAGTGCCTTTACAAACGGTTCTGTGTCAAGGCCTTCAATGATTCTGCCATATCCGGCAAATTCAGGATCTGTAACCTGATATATTTTCATCAATTGTCTCCTCTCAAAATATAAACTTATTCATTCATCTGCGGAAAAAGATTTTTCAGTGCCGGATAAAGGCTTCTGAACGTCTGGTAGCGCTTTTCATATAATGCAGCAATCTCCGGATCCGGTTTCACACTGCCGGTCACGCGGATCAGCTTCTGTGCGGCATCCTTCACGGTCGGATATTCACCACAGGCTACAGCTGCCAGAATTGCTCCGCCATATCCGGGTCCCTGCTCTGTTTCCGGCAGATCCAGTTCCATATTCAGTACATCTGCAAAAATCTTCTTCCAGAGCGGACTCTTTGCCCCGCCTCCGCAGATCATACTGCGCTGAACATCAATTCCCAGTTTTCGGGCAGCTTCCAGGCTGTCACGGATACCAAAGGCAACGCCTTCGAGAACTGCCTGTGTCATATCCGCACGGCTTGAATCCATCGTCAGTCCGATAAAGCAGCCTCTTGCTGCAGGATCATTGTGCGGTGCACGTTCTCCCATCAGATACGGCAGAAAATAGACATGATTTCTGCCAAGTTTCTCATCTGTAATGCCTTCCTGCTCTTTCGGGAAATCTTCTGTTCCGATAATCTCTTCCATCCACCATTTATTGCAGGATGCAGCAGAGAGCATGCAGCCCATCAGATGATAGCCGCCGTCCGCATGGTCAAATGCATGAAGTGAATTCCCGCTGTCAACACGGAAACCGTCTGAAGAAATAAAAATGGTTCCGGACGTTCCGAGTGAGATATTGCATGCACCGTCGCCCACCGTCGCCGTTCCGATTGCCGCAGCTGCATTGTCCCCTGCGCCTGCTGCAATTCTGACCTTTTCTGAAAGCCCGAGCTTCTGTGCCATGGACGGTTTCAGCGTTCCCACTGTCTCATAACTCTCATAGAGCTTTGGCATCTGTTCCATGGTGATTCCGCAGATCTCCAGCATCGGTCTGCTCCAGCATCTGTTCTTCACATCCAGCAGCAGCATCCCGGAAGCATCGGAATAATCCGTGCAATGCACTCCCGACAGCATGTAATTAATATAATCCTTGGGCAGCATGATTTTTGCAATTTTTGCAAAAAGCCCGGGTTCATGTTTTTTCATCCAGAGAATCTTCGGTGCGGTAAAACCTGCAAATGCGATATTACCTGTATATTCTGTCAGTTTCTCTCTTCCGATCTTTTCATTCAGGTAATCTGTTTCTTCCTGCGTTCTGCCATCATTCCACAGAATTGCAGGACGAAGCACATGATCCTGCGCATCAAGTGCCACAAGCCCATGCATCTGACCGCCTGCGCCGATTCCTGCCACCAGGCTTCTGTCACAGTCCTTCGTCAGTTCCTGTACCCCGTCAGTCACGGCATCCATCCAGTCCTCCGGATTCTGTTCCGACCATCCCGGATGCGGGAACATAAGCGGGTATTCCCTTGATACGATCTTTTCAATATTTCCCTTTTCATCCATCAGCAGCAGCTTGACCGCTGATGTTCCCAGATCAATTCCTATGTACAGCAAAGCAGATACCTCCATAATATCGTCAATCAGGTGTCTCTACACCCGGAGTTTATTATATCATAACCTTATTTCCGAAAATACCGGACAAATTATAGGCAAAATACGACAAAAATGAACTGACTGTGATACAATGAGTGCCTGATTAATTTAATGATGGATCATACAGGGAGTACTTTTATGAACAGAGAAATCAAGGGTGCATTACTGACACTTTCCGGTGGAGCCTGCTGGGGACTTTCCGGTTCCATGGGACAATATCTTTTTACCAGACAGGGAATGGACAGCCGCTGGCTGGTTCCGATCCGCCTCGGCCTTGCCGGCATCATTCTCTTTTTCTTCTGCCTGCAACGCTATGGTGCAAAACTTCTTTTCCAGCCCTGGAAAAGCCGCCGCGATGCTTTTGAACTGATTGTCTATGGTCTTTTCGGCGTAAGTCTCTGTCAGTTTCTGTATTTTCTGACCATTCAGCTCTCCACTGCCGGTGTTGCCACGATTCTGCAGGATCTTTCCCCCATCATGATTCTGCTCTGTTCCTGTATTCACCTGAAACGGAAACCGCACGCCTATGAGCTGATTGCAATCGCCCTCGCGCTGCTTGGCATCTTCCTTCTGACGACGCACGGCAATCTGCACAGCTTCGCTGTTCCGCTTTCCGCGCTGATTACTGGAATTCTCAGTGCAGTCTGCGTAACCGTTTATAATATCACCCCGAAACATCTGATGTCCTGCTTCCCGGTTACCGTCATGCAGGCCTGGTCATTCCTGATGGGCGGCAGTGTTATCAGTCTGATCTTTCGTCCATGGCAGATTCATTATGTTCCGAATGCAATCGGCATCTTCGGTATTGCCTTTGTCGTCGTTGTCGGAAACATTCTCGCTTTTACCTGCTATATTACCGGCGTCAAATACATCGGCCCGGAAAAGAGTATTCTGTACGGATTTGCAGAACCCATTACTGCCGCCATTATTTCCACCGCAGTCCTCGGAAGTCCGTTTACGCTGTGGGACGTCCTCGGATTTGCTGCGGTTTTTGCCATGCTCACACTGATTTCCGTTGGTGACCGTTTACCTCACTCTGCCAGAAAATCTGTAAGCGGCTTCTGATCCAGTACTGTAACGTCTGCAAGCATTTCTGCCAGTTTCAATGCCATCGTCCGGTTTCCGCCCTTACTGTCGCTTTCAATATTAAGCGGCATAATCGGTTCATGAAGAGACTTTCTGATCAGCAGCCATCCATTGCCGTGCGCTGCATCGCAGTTGATGCGGACGCCTTCAAAGTTTTCCTTCTCAAGGCTCCAGCCTTCTGTCTGCGGGGTCTTTTCCAGTACCAGCTTCAGAACCTGATCCTGCGCGGCAGCAACATTTTCTGCCGTAACCGGGAAGCGGATTTCCATACTTTCTGCAGGCTCCTGAAGATCTGCAATCATTGCTTCCAGATTCTGTCCCTTTCCCATTTCAATGAGCAGCTTTACCATCAGATAAGCACCGTCATCCAGGAAAAAGTTTTCTTTCCATGCGCCATGTCCCGAAGTTTCGATTGCAAGCTGGCTGTCGGTTCCTTCTTTATTCAGCCGGATTGATTCGTCAATGACATTCTTATAACCGCGTTTAAAACGTCTGTGCACGCCGCCGTGCGCCGTAATAAATTTTGCAAGTCCGCTTGAAGTAACAGAATCCGTTACAATCGTTGTCCCCGGATGTTCACTGAGCGCGATTCTGGAAAGTACGGCAATCAGTGCATTTCTGGTCAGTGTCTTCCCGTCCGGCAGAACTGCGCCGGCTCTGTCCACATCAGTATCAAAAATAATTCCCAGGTCGGCCTTCGCCGCAAGTGTCGCTTCACGAACAGATGCTGCCGCTTTTTTATCCTCCGGATTCGGAATATGGTTCGGGAAATGCCCGTCAGGATCAAGGAACTGGCTGCCCGCAGTATCCGCGCCAAGTGGTCTTAATACCTTTGCCTCAAAAAATCCTCCATCGCCGTTACCTGCATCCACAATAATGTGAAGGCCGGCAAGCGGATGCTGATAATCTGCCGCGCCAACGCCCTTCCTGATCTTCTCACACAGATATTCCGTATAAATACTCATGAAATCGATCTGCTGTGCCTGTCCGGAAAACGGCTGCTGCAGATCCATCGTCTCTGCCAGCTGTGTCAGCTCTGTAATCTCACTTTTTTCAAGGCCTCCCTGCGGTGTGAAAAATTTCATTCCGTTTCTGTGATAGGGAAGATGACTCGCCGTAATCATGATGCTGCCATCAAAATGATAAGGATCCAGTACTGTCGACATGAACATGGCCGGTGTACTTGCCAGGCCAAGATCCGCACTCTCTGCCCCTGCTGCCTGAATGCCTTCAAACGCCGCCCTGATCAGCTTTTCTCCTGTCAGTCTTGAATCATGTCCTGCCGCAATACGAAGATTCTTCTTTCCGGTTCTGTGTTCCAGCCAGCTGACAAAGGCTGCCGCAAGGTGTCTGACCGCATCCTCCGTCAGATTTACTGTTTCATTCCATTCATTCTCCATCGCGATACCGCGAATGTCACTTCCGTTCTGTAATTCCGAATACTGCATTTTCATCTCCTCCAATGCTTCATATTATTGTCCATTTTACCCTGTTTTTATTCATATGGACAGATACTTTTTGATTGACATGCACAAATATAGTCCTTAAAATAGAAATATAAAAGGGAGTAGCTGACAGCGCTGACCTGCGCGGCAGCCGGATCCGTCATCACGATGGAAACATCCGAATCCGGCTTAGGTGATTATCTGAATTTTTTACCGACGGCAAGACTTTTATGATAGCTTTATTCAGCTATGATAAAAGTCCTGCCGTCGGTTTTTTTCAGGTTATACCGGTTTCTGCGTTGATCCCTGCCGCCGCTGCATCCACTGATTACGGGAGGTATACTATGCAACAGATTCTTGATCTTTATTCAAATCTCGGAAACACCACCTGGCAGATGATTGTCATGTGGATCATCGGCGGCATCCTGATCTATCTCGGAATTGCCAGAAAAATGGAACCTTCACTTCTGGTTCCCATGGGTTTTGGCGCCATACTGGTCAATCTGCCTCTATCCGGCGCAGTCACACAGGTGATTGACAATGTCACGGAAACCGGCCCTCTGAATGTACTTTTTGATGCCGGTATTGCCAATGAAGTTTTCCTGCTGCTTTTGTTTATCGGCATCGGCGCTATGATTGATTTCACTCCGCTCCTGTCCTGTCCGCAGATGATGCTGTTCGGTGCTGCGGCACAGTTCGGTATTTTCTTTACCTTAAGTCTTGCCACTCTGTTCGGTTTCAACCTGCAGGATGCTGCTTCTGTCGGTATCATCGGTGCCGCAGACGGCCCGACTTCCATTTTCGTTGCCGATTATTTTCAGTCCAGATATGTCGGTGCCATCGTTGTCGCCGCCTATTCCTACATGGCACTGGTTCCGATCATTCAGCCACCGGTTATCCGCATGGTCACTACAAAGAAGGAACGCTGTATTCACATGAAATATAACCCGCGCAACGTATCCAAAACCGCGAAGATCATGTTTCCGATCTGCATCACCATTGTTGCCGGCCTGATCGCTCCCCGTTCCGTTGCCCTTGTCGGCTTCCTGATGTTCGGAAACCTGATCCGTGAGTGCGGCGTACTGGATTCTCTTTCCAATACGGCACAGACTTCCCTTGCCAACCTGATCACACTGATGCTCGGCCTTACGGTTGCTTCTCAGATGCGTGCGGATGATTTTCTGAACCTGCAGACACTCTTTATCCTGATGCTGGGACTTGTGGCCTTCATCTTTGATACCATCGGCGGCGTTCTGTTTGCCAAGATACTGAACCTGTTCCTGAAGGAAAAGCTTAACCCGATGATCGGTGCCTGCGGTATTTCCGCATTTCCGATGTCTGCCCGTGTCATCACGCAGATGGGTCTGAAAGAAGATCCGACAAATGTTCTGATCATGCAGGCAACCGGCGTTAACGTATCCGGTCAGATCGCATCCGTCATTGCCGGAGGTCTGATCCTCGGACTGGTTCCGAGACTGTAAAACTGATTCTGAATACGATTCTGTTCACAGCTGGTTTTTTCCAGAGAAAGGAATAAATATGATTGCAAACTTTATGGACTCACTCAGAGTCATGGGACTTGGCATGCTGGGAATCTTCTCCGTTGCGGTAGTTCTGATTCTGATCATGATCATTCTGACAAAACTGTTCCCTGCAGAACACAATGATTCCAATTGAATAAACTACGGGGCAATTTCATAAAAAAAAGATACAGCTCATGGCATCGTGCCATGCGGCTGTATCTTTTTTTCAGGAATTCATCTTTCTGACATATTCCAGAAACTCTTTTTCCGGTATCGGTCTGGAGAAATAAAACCCCTGTTCATAATCGCATCCCATATGTGCAAGTTCATCTGCCATTTTCTGCGATTCCACACCCTCCGCCACAATCTCAAGGTGCTGATTCTTAAACATCTGTATCACATGCGGCAGAATATCTCCTGCTCCGTTGAAATATGACCACACGATTGATTTATCAATTTTTACAATATGCAGCGGAAGTTTGAGAATATTGATCAGATTGGAAAATCCGGTTCCATAATCGTCCAGTGAAAACGTTGTTCCATATTCCAGCAGCTGTTTCATATTTTCCCGGATTGCTCCGGCGTCCGTCGTCGCCGTCTCTGTAATCTCCAGATTTACGCGGCTCATCGGGACATCATATTTGGAAGCAATTCCTGTCAGTTCCTCTGCCAGCTGTTCCTGAAGGCATTGTATCGGTGAAAGATTAATCTCAATATAATCAATTTTCAGTTCATCCAAAGAATGATCATGAATAAAACTGCAGGTTTTCTCAAAAATCTGACGGCCAAGCTGCATGATGCTTCCGTTCTGCTCCGCTTTTGGAATAAATACTTCCGGAGAAATAAATCCAAGCTCGGGATCTGATAACCTTGCCAGTGCCTCCGCCGCAGATATCCTTCCCTGTGAATTAGAATAAATCGGCTGAAAATATACTTCCAGAGAATCATTTTCCAGTGCCTGATTCAATGCACTTTCTACTTTTCCGTCATAACGCATGCGTTCAATCAGTTCCTGACTGATATTGATATGACTGCCTCCCGCTTCTGCTGCCTCATCCATCGCCATCTGCAGTCCGTCCATAAGTTCTGCCGCATTATCACGGGCAATTTCAGCAGGCCAGAGTACTGTGCATATATGAAAATATATTTCTCCGTTTTCCAGTTTCCACGGCTGGTCAAACCTTTTCTGTATTTTAATCCCTGATGCAGAGAAATCTTTTCCAGCAGGATCCAGTATTACAAAACATCCTTCATGAAAATAGAACGTCAGAAATTCCGGATTCAGCTTTTTCAGATAATCTGCAATTTCCGTCATACAGAGATCCAGATGCTCCTTCCCGTAAATCTTTCGGGCAGTTGCATATCTGTCCATTACAATTCCGAAGCACGAGAATTTTTTGTTTTGGCTGATTTTCTCTTTTGCAATTTCCGTAAATGCATCTGTATTAAACAACCCGGTCATATTGTTATTATAAAAATCGGGGTTCTGGAGAGACAGATAGATAATGGCAATTGCAAGTGCTGAACAGCCATTTGTCATAAGTACATACGGAAAGAAAACGATCTGCAGAAATGCGCCCATAAAAACAATCAGGCTGAAAGTATAAATACTGATCAGCTGCCCAAGCGCCACGTTCTTTCGGAATCTGGTAATAAATACCACCGACAGCACAATGTAAATGCACACAAAAGCAAAAATAGTCAGATATCCCCATCCCCTGCGGTACCCGTCCACCGGATCAATGGTGAAAACCATCCCGCTTACCGGGGAAGACAATATAAACACTTCCATAAGCAGAAAAGGAATCTGAAGTATGATTTTCAATGCCTTCGGAATATGCCCTGAAATTCCCGTCAATGATACTGTATAGGAATAAAATTCCACAATCAGAAATGCCAGAAGTCCAAAATAAACCGTATTTGCAACATTCTGAACCGAAACGGAATAATTCATCCCTTCCGAAGAAACATAAGATGCAACGAGGTCTGACAGAATCACGCCAACCTCAATGCCGAGAATACGTGAAAAGAAATGATTCTGATATAAGGGAAGGCGGCGCTGCGTCCAGTAGAAAACAT
>CAYMBY010000121.1:0-33614 GCA_964388815.1 uncultured Butyrivibrio sp.
AATCCATGGCACAGTTTTTGGTAGAATGTAAATCGCCAAACCTACATCTACTAAGGAGAACCGCCACCATGGACTGCTCTTATTCTACCATGCCTGCTCATATAAAGGGAAAACATCTTTCGTATGAGGAAAGAGTACTTATTCAGATCCGCCTTAAGGACAACCATTCCATCCGGGTCATTGCACGTGAGATCGGCTGCTCACCAAGCACTGTATCGAATGAAATAGCACGTGGTTCAGTTCCTTTGTATCACGGCCACGTAAACCGCTATAAAGCATCTGTCGGGCAGGAAGTTTATGAAAACAACAGAAAATGCTCCTGCCGGCATTATGACTTTTTAAGTAAGTCAGCGTTTCTGGATTATGTCTTTCAGCATTTCACGGAAGATAACTGGTCTTTGGATGCCTGTACCGGACGAGCTGTCCTCGATAGAAATTTCAGGAAAGATCAGATCGTATGTACCAGAACGCTGTACCGATATGTTGATCTTGGCCTCTTCGGAATCAGGAACCATAACCTTCCTGAAAAGCTGAAGCGTAAGTCCAAAAATCACAGAGCCCGTATTAACAAGAAGAAGCTGGGCCGCAGCATTGAGGAACGTCCAAAGGAGATCGAATCCCGCGAGGAATTCGGACATTGGGAGTGTGATCTTGTTCTTGGATCGAAGACCCGTGATGATCAGGTACTGCTTACGCTTGCCGAACGGAAAAGCCGTGAGTTTCTGATGATCCCTATTGCTGACAAGACATCCAAGTGTGTTATGAAGGCAATGAAAAAGCTTCAGGAAACTTACAGCGAACACTTCAGTGAAGTGTTCAAAACCATAACGACCGATAATGGATCTGAATTCGCTGACCTTGCGAACCTGGAAAAAGTTGCCGATACGCTTATCTACTATGCTCATCCTTACACATCGTGTGATAAGGCAACAGTAGAACGGCACAACGGCCTGATCAGAAGGTTCATTCCCAAAGAAAAACGGATTGATGATTTTACCGGCCAGCAGATCTCCGATATCGAGATCTGGTGTAACTGCCTTCCAAGAAGACTTCTGGGATATAGGACTCCAGATGAGATCTTTGAGAAGGAAATCGATCGAATCTACCAGACTATTGCCTAGCGGAGGGTGTCCAACTTGTTATTGCAATTTACGATTGAATTTTTTTTGAAAAATGCGCAAAGAAAAAATGAAAACAGAATCAAAAAAATGCAAAAAAGTATGAATGATAATTGAGAGAAAGCAGGACGGAAAATAAAAAATAAGGAAAACAGAAATGAATAAAATACATCATGATCAGCGATATGAAATCGAAAAATGCAGTCAGATACATTACAAAATTAACATTTCGTATGCATAAGAAGAATAAATATGCAATGTAAAATTAAAAAATAGACAAAAACAGAAAAACAAAACTGGTAATAATTCTATTTTAAAAAATAAAATAACATTAATTATGGAATGACGATATTGACAAAAAATGAAATAGGAATAGAATGAAAAATAAGTTTTGAAACAGTTCTTTTTTACGAATCAGGAGGAAGAGGAAATGTCACGAGTTTATAATTTTTCAGCAGGTCCGGCAGTTTTACCGGAAGAGGTTTTGAAGCAGGCAGCAAGCGAGATGCTTGATTATCAGGGATGCGGAATGTCAATCAATGAGATGAGTCATCGTTCCAAGACCTTTGACAACGTGATCCAGACAGCAGAGCAGGATATCCGTGATCTGATGAATATTCCGGACAATTATAAGGTGCTTTTCCTTCAGGGTGGTGCGAGCCAGCAGTTTGCTGCCATTCCGATGAACCTGATGAAGAATAAGAAGGCTGCATATGTGATTACCGGTCAGTGGGCAAAGAAGGCATATCAGGAAGCACAGAAGTATGGCGAAGCCATTGCGGTTGCTTCAAGTGCCGATAAGACATTTTCCTATATTCCGGACTGTTCTGATCTGGATATTCCGGCGGATGCAGATTATGTCTATATCTGTGAGAACAATACAATTTACGGAACAAAGTTCCATACACTTCCGAATACAAAGGGCCATGATCTTGTTGCAGATGTTTCCTCCTGCTTCCTGTCCGAGCCTGTGGATGTTTCCAGATACGGAATTATCTACGGCGGCGTACAGAAGAATGTGGGACCTGCAGGTATGGTGATCAGCATCATTCGTGAGGATCTGGTCCGTGATGATGTTATGCCGTTCTGCCCGACAATGCTGAAGTTCAAGACACAGGCGGACAACGGATCTTTATATAACACACCCAACTGCTGGAGCATTTACATGTGCGGCCTGGTGTTCAAATGGCTGAAGGCACAGGGCGGCCTTTCCGAGATGAAGAAGCGTAACGAAGAGAAGGCAGCCATTCTTTATGATTTCCTTGATCAGAGCAGTATGTTCAAGGGTACAGTCCGTAAGGAAGACCGTTCGCTTATGAATGTTCCGTTTGTCACAGACAGTGACGAACTGAATGCAAAGTTCATTGCAGAAGCAACAAAGGCAGGTTTTGTAAGCCTTAAGGGACACAGAACCGTAGGCGGTATGAGAGCCAGCATTTACAATGCAATGCCGAAGGAAGGTGTGGCAAAGCTTGTTGCATTCATGGAAGAATTTGAGAAGAATAACAGGTAAAGAGGAGATAAAAATATGTATCAGTATAAATGCTTAAATCCGATCGCAAAGATCGGTCTGAATAATTTTTCCGATCAGTTCAACGCAGTAGATGATGTGGATGAAGCAGACGGCATTCTGGTCAGAAGTGCCAACATGCTGGATATGGAGTTCTCGGATAAGCTCATGTGCATCGCACGTGCCGGTGCCGGCGTCAATAATATTCCGCTTGAGAAGTGCGCGGAAAAAGGTATTGTCGTTTTCAATACACCCGGTGCCAATGCAAACGGTGTAAAGGAAATGGTACTTGCAGCAATGCTGCTTGCTTCCCGTGATATTATCGGCGGTGTGGAATGGGTAAAGGCGAATGCCGGAGATCCGGATATCGCTAAACTGACAGAAAAATCCAAGAAAAAGTTCGCAGGAACTGAAATCATGGGCAAGAAGCTGGGAATTATCGGTCTTGGCGCCATCGGTGTCCGTGTTGCCAATGCAGCAAAGAACCTCGGCATGGATGTATACGGCTATGATCCGTATCTGTCTGTGGATGCAGCATGGAGTCTTTCCAGCGATGTAAAGCATGTTACGAATGTAGACGATATTTATTCCAAATGTGATATTATTACGGTACATGTTCCTGCAATGGATGCGACAAAGGGCATGATCAATGCAGAAGCGATTGCCAAGATGAAAAAGGGTGTTATCCTTCTGAATCTGGCAAGAGACATTCTGGCTAACGAAGCAGATGTTCTGGCCGGCATTAATTCCGGTAAGATCCGCAAATATGTAACGGATTTCCCGAACACCACAACAGCAGGTCATGACGGATGTATCGTAATCCCTCACCTGGGCGCTTCCACTGAAGAGTCCGAGGATAACTGTGCAGTCAAGGCAGTTGTAGAAATGATGAATTACCTTGAAAACGGCAATATCAATAACAGCGTGAATTATCCGAATTGTGATATGGGCGTATGCACAAAGCCCAGAATCGCCATTTTCCATAAGAACGTTGCCAATATGATCAGCCAGTTTACGAATGAAATCGGCGGAGCAGGATATAACATTTCCGATATGACCAATAAGTCCAGAGGGGATGTTGCCTATACCATGATCGACTGCGATAAGGACATTACCGATGAACTGGTAAAGAAGCTTTCAAAGGTTGACGGTGTATATCGTGTCAGAGCGGTAAGAAAGACATTCTGAATAAAATAATGGCAGACAGGTAAGTAAACAGGGGCAGTCACAGTTTGTGGCTGCCCTTTCCGGCTGCATAAAAGACTTACCTGAAAAAAAGGAGAAAAAATCATGGCCCAGATCAGACCATTTAAGGCAATTCGTCCGCAGGAGACATATGTGTCCCGCGTGGCGGCACTTCCGTATGATGTATACAACAGAGAAGAAGCAAGAAAGGAAACAGAGCGTGAACCCATGTCCTTTCTGGCAATTGACAGACCGGAAACACAGTTCGCACCGGACTGCGACATGTACGCAGACCGGGTTTATCAGAAGGCGCATGACATGCTTCGTGACAGGCTTGCAGAAGGCGTCTTTGAACAGGATGAAACTGCAGGATATTACATTTACGAGCAGAACATGAACGGGCGTGTTCAGACGGGAATTGTCGGCTGTGCTGCGATTGATGATTATACTGGCGGTGTGATCAGAAAACATGAGAATACCAGACAGGAAAAGGAACAGGACAGAATCCGTCATGTGGATGCCTGCAATGCGCAGACGGGACCTATTTTTCTCTGCTACAGAGAGAACCTGATAATTGATGCATGCGTGGAAAAAATATGTCACAGACAGAAACCGCTTTATGAATTTGTTTCATCTGATCAGGTTCATAACCGCATCTGGGACGTGAAGCAGGAGGAAGATATCAGCCTTCTGCAGAATGCGTTTGCCGGAATGCAGGAGATTTATATTGCGGACGGACATCACAGATGTGCATCTGCTGTTAAAGTCGGCCTGAGCAGAAGGCAGAAGGATCTGCATCCGACAGGGCAGAAGGAATATGACTTTTTCCTTTCGGTTCTGTTCCCGGATTCACAGCTGATGATTATGGATTATAACCGTGTAGTGAAGGACCTGAACGGACTTGACACAGAGACATTCCTGCAGAAGGTTTCAGCGAAATTTGATGTGATGAAAATGCAAAGCGGTCAGGTCAGGCCGGAAGAAAAAGGAACGTTCGGCATGTATCTGGAGGACCGGTGGTATCTTCTGAAAGCACATGCAGAGATCAGAAAGGATGATGCAGTGGACGGACTTGATGTTTCCGTGCTGCAGAATGAACTTCTCGGCCCGGTACTTGGAATCGGAGATCCCAGAACGGATGACAGAATTGATTTTATCGGCGGAATCCGCGGACTTTCCGAGCTGGAGCGCAGATGTCATGAGGATATGAAAGTCGCATTTGCCATGTATCCGACGTCCATTCATGAATTGTTTGCAGTAGCGGATGCCGGCAGGCTTATGCCGCCAAAATCTACCTGGTTTGAACCAAAACTGCTTAGTGGGTTATTTATTCACGCAATTAATGATAAAATATGATATAAGCGTATTTTGAATGTTTTCATGAATTTCGGGGAGAATGAAGTGCGCAGAAATTCATGAGGATTCTTTTGCCGGGTAACTTATGATGTAACGTCACAGGTGCCGAAATGACAGCGCTTGATCAGAAAAAATTCAGATAAGGAGATCCGATTGTGAATAATAAACTGTACAAACTTATGAACTGGCCGGAGATTGAAGAAATCACATATTCCGACGGAGACAATCCGCATCGTATTCTGGGTGCGCACAAGGTAGGCAATGCATTTCTGATTCAGACATTTCATCCGAATGTTACCGGGGTTGAAGTTGTCAGTGAAGTCAGCGGAAAAAAATATGCAATGGAAATGGCAGATGATGCCGGATTTTATGCTGCACTGGTTCCGGTCAAGGAAGGTTCATGCTATCACTATGAAGTTACCACAGCGGACGGAAAGGTAACTTCCGAAAATGATCCCTATGCGTTTGAACCTCTGCTGGACAGGGAAGACTGCATTAAATTCAACAGCGGCATTCATTATCATGTTGACAGCAGACTGGGCGGACATCCGATGGAGCGTGAAGGAATAAACGGTGTGAATTTTGCCGTATGGGCACCGGAAGCTGCACGTGTCAGTGTTGTCGGGAACTTTAATAACTGGGACGGACGCATTGACCAGATGAGAAAGCTGGAACCGACCGGAATTTTTGAAATCTTTGTTCCCGGAGTCAATATCGGGGATGAATATCAATATGAAATAAAACTCAAGAGCGGTCTCGTATTCAACAGACCGGATCCGTATGCACTCAGATGCAAGGACTCAACAGGTGCGGTTTCCATCGTCAGTGAGACCGGTACGATTTCCTGGGAAGATGACGCATGGATGAATGCGCGTAAAAAATATGACAAACAGGAATCACCGCTTTCCATCTGCGAAATCACACTGGATACCTTTGCGGAAAAGTGTGTACAGGCCGGAGAAAGCACAAATTACAGAAATCTTGCAGTTCATGTACTCAGACATGTGAAAGCCTGCGGCTATAATGCAATTGAACTGATTCCGGTCATGGAACATACGGACCAGCATAAATATGATGTGACAGGCTATTTTGCACTGAAGTCAGGCTATGGGACTTCGCAGGACTTTATGGCATTTGTCAACGAGATGCATAAAGCAAAGATCCGTGTCATTCTGGATCTGCCGGTGACCTTTTTCCAGAAGACGGAGATCGGGCTTGCCTGCTATGACGGAGAAAGTCTCTATGAATATGCGGATCCCAGAAAGGGTATACAGCCGGGTACCGACAGACTGATCTTTGATTATGGAAGAAAACAGGTGACCAATTATCTGCTGAGCTGTGCGTTGTTCTGGCTTGAAAATTTCCATGCAGACGGACTGCGCCTGACAGATATTTCCAAGGCACTGTATCTGGATTATGACCGCAAACCCGGAGAATGGACGCCGAACATTTATGGCGGTAATGAGAATCTTGAAGCGGTTGAATTTGTGAAACACCTGGTATCCATGGTGAACAAGATGGATCCGGGCATCCTTATGATCACGAAGGAGACGGCATGCTGGCCGCAGCTGACGGATTCACAGGAGAACGGCGGTCTTGGCTTTGACTACAAGTGGAACAACGGCTGGACACATGATTATCTTGGTTACATTCAGAATGATCCGATTTACCGTTCTGCACATCATAATGAGCTGACGTTCAGTATGATTTACAGTTACACGGAGAAATTCATTCTGACCTTTTCCCATGAGGACATCGGCGGATATGATGCGCTCAGGTCCATGATGCCCGGAGATGATGTGCAGGAGGAAGCGGGCGTACGTATGTCCCTTGCTTATCTGATGACGCATCCGGGTAAAAAAATGTTTTATCCGGGCAGATATTCTCTTTCGGAAGAAAAAATACAAAAACTGGAACAGTTTATGGGTGATCTGAACCGGATGTATTTTGAACATCCGGCACTTTATGAATATGACAGCTCGGAAGAGGGCTTTGACTGGATCAACTGCATGGCAGCGGATCTGTGCATGCTGTCATTCCTGCGTAAGGGCAGAAATGATGATGATGTACTGCTCGTTGTGATGAATATGGCCGGTGTGGAGCGGGAGTTCACGGTAGGCGTTCCCAGTGACGGACGTTATCAGGAAATCCTCAATACCGACGATACATCCTATGGCGGAAACGGAATTGTGAACCGGAATGAGATTGAGCCTGTCCGCCGGGAATGTGACGGAAGACTGTATTCCATCAGTGTTCACATGGCACCGCTTTCTCTTGGCGTATTTTCTTTTACCGCATATACAGAGCAGGAGAAGCAGATCCGCAAGATCAGAGAAGAAGCGCAGCTGAAGATGGAACAGGAGCAGGAAGCCAAAAAGCAGGCACTTCTGGATCAGCATGCACAGGAAGAGGCAAAGCTTCTGGAAGAACTGAAGAAAAAATATGAGGAAGAACTTGCGGAACAGGAAAAGGCGATTCAGAACAAATATGTGAAGATTGAGGAAGAAAAGATCTTCAGTATTGTGTCTGATGAAAAGCCTGCTGCAAAAAAGGCAAAGAAGACAACGACGGCAGTCAGAAAGACGGAGCCGAAAAAAGCAGTAAAAGGCAAGGGTAAGGAGAACCGGTAATGTTATTGACGATCATGCCTGCATTCCTGAATGCCAGCACAATCAGCAGCAGTGCGCTGGAGCAGGGAACGCAGGAAACAATAGACAAACTGTCCGAGGTGACAGGACAGGACGTGGATCCGGGTGCACTGAAGCAGTTTTTTGATGAACTCCCGGATAAGGCAACGAGACTGGGAATCAGAGTTGTAATCGCTGTTATTGTGATTCTGGTTTCCCTGCAGGTCATCAGAACCATTACAAAGGTCATGCGCAAGTCCATGGAGCGCACGAAGGTAGATGAGAGCACGATTCATTTCATGTGTTCCTTTGTCGGAATCGCACTGAAAATCATTCTGATCTTCGGCGTTCTGGCAGCCTTCGGTATGGATACGGCCAGCATTGTCGCAATTCTGGGTTCTGCCGGCGTTGCGATCGGTCTGGCGGTACAGGGAAGCCTTTCCAATCTGGCAGGCGGAATCATGATCCTGCTGCTCAAGCCGTTCCGGCTGGGCGATTATATTACGGAAGACAATAAGGGCCATGAAGGCACGGTAAAAGAAATTTCTCTTTTCAATACCAAGCTGATCACGCCGGACAACAAGATCATTGTGCTTCCGAACGGAAGTCTTGCCAATACCTCGCTGACCAATGCAACGGGAAATGATACCCGTATGATCGAGATCAAGGTCGGCGTAGGCTACAGTACAGATATCCGGCTGGCGAGAAAAGTGCTGGAAAAGGCGATGGAAGAGTGTAAATGGACGCTTAATGACCGGGAGCGGGTTGTATTTGTTGATAATCTGGGAGAGAGCAGCATTACGCTCGGTGTCAGGTGCTGGGTAAGAGCAGAACATTTCCTTTCCACAAAATGGGAGCTGAACGAGAAAATCAAGACTTCACTTGATGAAGCGCATATTGAGATTCCGTTCCCTCAACTGGATGTACATATGAAACAGTAAGTCCGGAAACGGAAGACCGACAAACTTTCCACGGGAAATTCTGCATAAAAAATTTCCCGCGGTAAAATTGGCTTTTTCTCTTGCCAAAGTCCGCTGTGGCAGTTATAATTGTCTTTGTTCCTGCGAAAAACGCAGGACGGAGTGCTGGAATAGCGCAGTTGGTAGCGCAACTGATTCGTAATCAGTAGGTCGTCGGTTCAAGTCCGATTTCCAGCTCTCGCATGAGGAGTCTGCGGAGCGTCTGCAGGCTCTTTTTTTTAACAGAACCCGCGAAGCGGGCGCTGTTAAAATGAACTGCCATTGCAGTTCATTTCAATTAAGAACGGAGGAGAAAAGTATAATGGAAGACATGTGTGAGAAGGCAGGGTATATCGGAGGAAAAATTGCAATTCCGATTATTATTATATTACTGATTGTTTATGCAATTCGTGATGCGAAGATAAAGAGGAATTCTGCGGTGGCAGATGCTGCCGGGAATAAATCGGCAGGAAAACCGGCAGGAAAACCGGCAGAAAAACCGGCAGGACTCCTGATTCTGCAGATATTTCTGTGGATTGCACTCATTATGGATGTACTGACATTATTGGTGTCATCATTATTACTCGTGTACAGGCAGGGTTCGATACCGGATGTGATACTGTATTCTCTTGCACCAATGGCGATGATCATCCTGTATCTGCATGAGATATACATCAGAAAGTATCAGACAGTGAAAATCTGTGCAGCCGGAATTACCGCGCTTTGTGTGATTCAGTCCATTGATGGTTTTGTACTTGACCAGATGCATGTTTATATCCTTTATACGTTTTTCTGGCTGCTTTGGGCCGTATATATTTATAAGAACAGAAATACAGCGGCTTATCTGCAGGATTCCGAATATAAAAATGAACAATAATTAATATGAATTTATGGTTGTAATTACTGAACGCTTATGATAATCTCTTAATAACTTTTATGCTTTAATACGAAGACGTGACAGAGAAAAATAGCAGGAAGGAACGTATATGGCGCAGTTATGGGGAGGACGTTTTACCAAACAGATTGATGAACTGGCATGGAATTTCAATGCATCAATTTCGTTTGACAGACGTCTCTTGGATCAGGATATTGAAGGCAGTATCGCGCATGTGACCATGCTGGCAAAGCAGGAGATCATTACGCAGGAAGAAAAAGAGAGCATCATCTCCGGCCTTCAAAGCATCAAAAAGGATGTGGAAGATGGTACGCTGCAGATTACAGGCGAGTATGAAGATGTACACAGCTTCATCGAAGCCAATCTGATCAGCAGAATCGGTGATGCAGGCAAGAAGATGCATACCGGAAGATCAAGAAATGACCAGGTGGCACTGGATATGCGTCTCTATACGAGACAGCAGGTGATACAGACGGCAGACTGTCTGTATGAGATGCTGCAGACACTTACGGCAATCATGAAGGACAATCTTCATACTTATATGCCGGGCTTTACACATCTGCAGAAGGCACAGCCGGTTACACTGGCACATCATCTTGGCGCTTATTTTGAAATGTTCAGGCGTGACAGCCTGCGGATGCATGATATTTATGAACGGATGAATTACTGTCCGCTGGGTGCCGGTGCACTTGCCGGAACGACGTATCCGCTGGACCGCGAGTATACGGCACAGCTTCTCGCGTTTACAGGCCCCACACTTAACAGTATGGATTCTGTTTCAGACAGAGACTATCTGATCGAATTTCTGGCAGCGCTTTCCACAGTGATGATGCATCTGTCCAGATTCAGCGAGGAAGTCATCATCTGGAATTCCAATGAATACAGATTTGTGGAAATTGATGATGCCTATTCCACCGGCAGCAGCATTATGCCGCAGAAGAAAAATCCGGATATTGCGGAGCTTGTACGCGGCAAGACCGGACGTGTATATGGAGATCTGATGTCCCTTCTGACCACCATGAAGGGAATTCCGCTTGCATATGACAAGGATATGCAGGAAGATAAAGAGGCAGCGTTTGATGCAATTGATACCGTTCAGCACTGTCTGACACTTTTTACCGATATGATCCGTACCATGAAGTTCAACCGTGAGATTATGGAAAAGAGTGCGATGCGCGGATTTACGAATGCAACGGATGCCGCAGATTACCTTGTTGTGAAAGGGGTTCCGTTCAGAGATGCACACGGAATCATCGGACGGATCGTACTGCACTGCATTGAAAAGGGCTGCAGCATTGATGAACTGAGTATATCCGAACTCAGAGAGTTTGCACCGCAGTTTGATGAGGATGTCTATGATGCGATCAGTCTGAAGACCTGTGTGGAGAAAAGACTGACAGTCGGAGCACCCGGACCTTCAGCGATGGACAGGGTCATTCGTATGAATGAAGCTTTTTTAAAGGATTTCTGGACAAGAAGATAAACCGTTACCTGTGCGAATTGGGAATACGTCTTTGGTATCCTGATCATTATAAGAGGCTGATATGCAACCTCTGTAATCAATGAGAAAGAGGAGGAAGTGGAAAAATGAGTGAAAAGTTAAAAGTTGCAGTCCTTGGCGGAACCGGAATGGTGGGGCAGAGATTTATTTCCATTCTGAACAATCATCCGTGGTTCGAGGTAACCACCATCGCAGCAAGCCCGCGCTCAGCAGGTAAGACCTATGAAGAATCCGTTGGAGACAGATGGAAGATGGATGAACCGATTCCGGACGCCATTAAGAATATTGTGATCAAGGATGTGGAAGATGTAAAAAATGTTGCATCAGATGTTGATTTCGTGTTCTCTGCAGTAAATATGTCCAAGGATGAGATCAAGCATATCGAGGAAGAATATGCAAAGACCGAGACACCTGTTGTTTCCAATAACAGCGCGCACAGATGGACACCGGATGTACCGATGATCATTCCGGAGATCAATCCGGAGCATGCAGACGTGATCGAGTATCAGAGAAAGAGACTCGGTACACAGAAGGGCTTTATTGCAGTTAAGCCGAACTGCTCCATTCAGAGCTATACACCTGCACTTTCTGCATGGAAAGAATTTGAACCTTATGAAGTGGTTGCCACCACATATCAGGCAATTTCCGGTGCCGGCAAGAACTTTAAGGAATGGCCGGAAATGGTAGGTAACGTGATTCCGTTCATCTCAGGGGAAGAGGAAAAGAGTGAGAAAGAACCTCTGCGTATCTGGGGACATATTGAAAACGGCCAGATCGTACCTGCAGTCAGCCCGATCATTACCTGCCAGTGTATCCGTATTCCGGTTCTCTATGGCCATACAGCTGCTGCTTTCGTAAAATTCAGAAAGAAGGCTACAAAGGAACAGCTCGTTGAGAAACTGGTAAACTTCAGCGGCGAGCCTCAGAAGCTGGGCCTTCCGAGTGCACCGAAGCAGTTCATTCAGTACATGGAAGAAGACAACAGACCGCAGGTAACCATGGATGTCAATTACGAAGGCGGTATGGGCGTCAGCATCGGCCGTCTGCGTGAAGATACAGTTTATGACTGGAAGTTCGTCGGCCTGTCCCACAATACCCTTCGCGGTGCAGCAGGCGGCGCTGTAGAGTGTGCAGAGCTTCTTAAGGCAAAGGGCTTTATTACAGCGAAATAATGAGGGTTCATTTAACACCCATGACGTCACAATATATAATGATGATATAAGAAAACAGATCTGCTTCTGAATGCAGGTGCCCGGATATGTTATGATCTGAGCAGTGGCAGAAGCAGATCTTTTTTGGTGAGGAAAAGATGAAAATGGCAGAACTGGAAAAAGCGGAACTTACTTCAATCAGACTCGAAGCCGGGAAAATTCCGGATAAAGAGGAAGAGGTGGAGCAGAAGCTTGCGGTTACGGAGGATGGCAGTATTCTGTTCGAAACCTCCTGCTTCGGAGAAGGCTTTGGCCGGTTCCATACGGGAAGACAGATCCGGAAGAAAATCGGAGCAGCTGCGGGCAGGGAGCTTCTGCGGAAACTTCTGACGTTTTGCCGGGCCAACGGCAGTGACAGTATGAATTCAGAGCCGGAGCAGGATCCTGAAACAGAAACAGCAGCCATCGGAACCGGCTTCTGGACACTGCAGGTGCAGGATCAGAACCGGATCACCTGTGAAAGCAGCGGCATACTGGAAGAAACAGGGGAAAGCTGCCACCTGTCTGATGAACTGAGAAGATATCTGCAGATTGAACGCTGCTGGCTTTTCGGAGAACAGGAAGAAGCAGCGGGTGACAGGGACGGCGCGGTTACATTGGATGATTTCCCGAAAGGCTGAAATTTCGGTCTTGCTTTTGTTACGGCTCCATGCTATATTATCAGAGCGCACAATTCCTGTGCATTCTGCTTTGCAATCCGGCAGTTCTGCCAAATATTTCAGAGCAAAAACAAAAATACTTAATTGACAAACGGTAGCATTTGTTTTACTATGAATAAGAACAAATGTTCTACCGGAAGGAGAAAACAATGGAACGAGAAGAGAAACAGAAAGCATTGGATGCTGCTCTTGGGCAGATCGAAAAACAGTTTGGCAAGGGAGCCGTAATGAAGCTGGGTGACCCATCCAATTCAATGAATGTCGAGACCATTCCGACCGGATCTTTAAGTCTGGATATCGCGCTTGGACTTGGCGGTATTCCGAAGGGACGTATTGTAGAAATTTACGGACCTGAATCAAGTGGTAAAACAACCGTTACGCTTCATATGATTGCAGAAGTGCAGAAGAGAGGCGGTATTGCCGGATTTATTGATGCAGAGCATGCACTGGACCCGGTATATGCAAAGAATATCGGTGTTGATATTGATAACCTTTATATTTCACAGCCGGACAGCGGAGAACAGGCACTTGAGATTACAGAGACCATGGTTCGTTCCGGCGCAATTGATATTGTAGTAGTCGATTCTGTTGCAGCCCTGGTGCCGAAGGCAGAAATTGACGGCGAAATGGGTGACTCTCATGTCGGCCTTCAGGCGCGACTGATGTCACAGGCGCTTCGTAAACTGACAGCAGTGATCAGCAAATCCAACTGTACGGTTGTATTTATCAATCAGCTGCGTGAAAAGGTCGGCGTTCTTTTCGGTAATCCGGAGACCACAACCGGCGGACGTGCACTGAAGTTCTATTCCTCGGTTCGTCTGGATGTCCGCAGGATTGAGCAGATCAAGCAGAGCGGTGAGACAATCGGTAACCGTACAAGAGTCAAGGTGGTCAAGAACAAGATTGCTCCGCCGTTCAAGGAAGCAGAGTTTGATATCATGTTCGGAAAGGGAATTTCCTATACCGGAGATGTGCTTGATCTTGCAGCCAACTGCGACATCATCAATAAGAGCGGTGCATGGTATCAGTACGAAGGTGAGAAGATCGGACAGGGCCGCGAGAATGCCAAGCAGTATCTCGAGAGTAATCCGGGTGTTCTGGCTGAGGTTGATGAGAAGGTCCGCGAGCATTATGGCCTTCCGGCAGACTCCTATACCATTCAGAAGGCAGCAGAAGCCAAGAAGCAGGCAGCCGCAACCGCGAAAGCAGATGCTAAGGCTGATGCCAAAGCTGATGCCAAAGCATCTGCACAGGCAGAGGATGTACAGTCAGATGCAAAGACAGATAAGAAGACAAAATAATTGAAATGAACTGCAATGGCAGTTCATTTCAAAAGAGCCCGCTTCGCGGGTTCTGTATTAAATAGAGGTGCAAAGACACCTTTATTTAAAAGAGCCGGATATGCTATGGGCCTGCAGGTGCAGATCTGTGGCAGTCCGGTTCTTTTTGCACATTGGAGGCTGTTGAAAATGACGGTATCGGAAATTGTACCTTTTGACAAAAAAAGAAGCAGAGTCTATCTTGACGGAGAATATGCGTTTCTGCTCTATCGGGGAGAACTGCGGGATTATCATATTGAACAGGATGCAGAACTTTCAGAAGATGCGTATGAAGAGATCATGAATGAAGTGTTGCCCAAAAGAGCGAAACTGAGAGCTATGCATCTGCTGCAGAAGCAGGATTATACCGAACGGAAACTGAGAGAGAAATTAAATGACGGATGCTATCCGGAGTGCTGCATTGATGAGGCGATCGAATATGTAAAGTCATATCATTATATTGATGACAGGCGTTATGCTGTAGATTATGTGCAATATTACATGAGCCTTCGCAGCAGAAACAGAATTGAAATGGATCTGATGAAGAAAGGAATAACACGTGATCTGATTCAGGAGGTCATGGACAGCAGTTACAGCTGTGCAGATCCGCAGATTGAGGTGCAGCAGGTACAGGAACTCCTGAAAAAGAAACATTATGATCCTGAAAATCAGGATCTGAAAGAGAAGCAGAAAATGATGGCTTTTCTGTACCGCAGAGGCTTCTCACAGGATGTCATACACAGGGCGCTTTCTCTTGACATAACACCTGATTGAGCGTAATATTGAATTGTTGTAAAATTGTATAAGAGAAGGGTCAAAAAAGACCTTCTATACAAAATATTGTACAATGAAAACTGAATAAGGAGGTGCTCCTGTAATGTTGATTACTGTGATTGCAGTAGTAGCAACTCTTGTCATTTCTGTTCTGGTATCGGTAATTGCAACAAATACTTATCATAAGAAAGTTGCAGATCAGAAAATCGGTAGCGCAGAAGAAAGGGCAAGAAAGATTATCGACGAAGCACTCAAGTCTGCAGAGGACACTAAGCGTGAAAAGCTTCTGGAAGTAAAGGAAGAATCATTAAGAACAAGAAACGACCTTGATAAGGAAGTACGTGAGCGAAGGGCAGAAGTTCAGCGCTCTGAGCGTAGGGTTCAGCAGAAAGAGGAAAATGTCGAAAAAAGATCTGATGCGATTGAAAAAAGAGAAGCTGGTTTAAATGCACGTGAAGAGGCGCTTACGAAAAAAAGTGCCGATGTTGCGAAACTAAATGAACAGAGGTTACAGGAACTGGAAAAAATCTCAGGCTTAACCTCCGAACAGGCAAAGGAATATCTTTTAAAGATTGTTGAAGATGATGTGAAACATGAATCGGCTCTGATGATTAAGAACATGGAGTCCGAAGCAAAGGAAGAAGCGGATAAGAGAGCAAAAGAAATCGTGGTAAATGCAATTCAGAGATGTTCTGCAGACCATGTATCCGAAACTACAATATCCGTGGTACAGCTGCCTAACGATGAAATGAAGGGCAGGATTATCGGAAGAGAGGGCAGAAATATCAGAACCCTTGAAACGATGACCGGAGTAGATCTGATCATTGATGATACACCTGAAGCAGTTGTTATTTCAGGATTTGATCCGATCAGAAGAGAAGTTGCACGTATCGCACTTGAAAAGCTGATTGTAGATGGACGTATCCATCCGGCCAGAATCGAAGAAATGGTTGAAAAGGCTCAGAAAGAGGTTGCAGCCAAGATTAAGGAAGAAGGCGAAAACGCTGCTCTTGAAGCAGGTGTTCATGGTCTTCATCCGGAAATCATTAAACTCCTTGGTAAGATGAAATTCAGGACCAGTTATGGTCAGAATGCATTGAAGCATTCTGTAGAAGTAGCACAGCTGTGTGGACTGATGGCATCTGAACTTGGACTGGATGTACGCGTAGCTAAACGCGCAGGCTTATTACATGATATTGGTAAATCCGTGGATCATGAGATGGAAGGTTCTCATATCCAGTTAGGCGTTGATATCTGTAAGAAGTATAAGGAATCCGCTGTTATTATCAATGCAGTTGAAGCACATCATGGCGATGTAGAACCGACATCCCTGATTGCAGTACTGGTACAGGCTGCTGATACAATTTCCGCAGCTAGACCGGGAGCAAGAAGAGAGACACTCGAGACATACACCACAAGACTGAAACAGTTAGAAGATATTACGAACAGCTTTAAGGGAGTAGATCATTCCTTTGCAATACAGGCAGGTCGTGAAGTCAGAGTAATGGTAGTTCCTGACCAGGTCAGCGATGCTGATATGGTAATCATGGCACATGATATTTCCAAGAAGATTGAAGCCGAGATGGAATATCCGGGACAGATCAAGGTAAATGTCATCCGTGAAAGCAGAGCAACAGATTACGCGAAGTAAAAAAGAAATTTGCAGCGGTCGAAGATTCAGAAGTAATTCTGGATCTTCGGCCGTTTTATGTTATCAGGACATTTATATGCACGAAAGGAACGGACAGATGAACTTTGATTTTGACAAAATAACGGACAGAACAGACACCGCATCGCTCAAATGGGAGATCAGGGAGAATGAGCTTCCGATGTGGGTGGCAGACATGGACTTTGAGACTGCGCCTGCAGTTACACAGGCGATCCGAAATCGTGCGGCACATCAGATCTTCGGATATAATATTGTGCCGCCGCAGTGGAATGAGGCATACTGCAGCTGGTGGAGCAGCAGACATCATTTTGAAATGCAGCCGGATTGGCTGGTGTTCTGTACCGGTGTTGTTCCTGCCATTTCCAGTATCGTCCGTAAGATGACGACGATCGGAGAAAATGTTCTGGTACAGACGCCCTGTTACAATATTTTTTTCAATTCCATTGTCAATAACGGAAGGCATATTCTGGAAAGCCCTCTGGTTTATGCAGAGGGAGAATATCATATTGACTATGAGGATCTGGAACGGAAACTGTCAGACCCGCAGACTTCAATGATGATTCTCTGCAATCCTCACAATCCGATCGGCAGGATCTGGGACAGACAGACACTGGAACGGATCGGGGAGCTATGCTGGCAGCATCACGTACTGGTCCTGTCAGATGAAATTCACTGTGATCTGACGGATCCGGGGCTCGAGTATACTCCATTTGCATCAGTTTCTGAGCATTGTGCGCAGAACAGTATTACCTGCATGGCACCGACCAAGGCATTTAATATGGCGGGACTTCAGACGGCGGCAATCATGGCGCAGAATGAGAACATCCGCAGAAAGGCGGAGCGTGGTCTTAATACTGACGAGGTTGCAGAACCGAATTCCTTTGCAGTTCCGGTAACCGTTGCTGCGTTTACAGAAGGCGGCGAATGGCTGGATGCGCTCAGAAACTATATTTATGAAAATAAAATGCTGGTAAGAAGCTATGTCACGAAGGAACTTCCGCAGATTCATCTGGTTCCGTCACAGGCCACTTACCTTCTGTGGCTGGACTGCCGCAATGTCTGCAGAGATTCGGATGTGCTGGCGCAGACCATCAGAAGGAAAACCGGGCTGTGGCTGGCGTCCGGGAGAGAGTATGGAGAAAGCGGGGACGGATTTCTGCGTATGAATATCGCTGCGCCTGGAAGCCGCGTGGAAGACGGACTTCGTCGTCTGAAACAGGGACTGGACAGGAATTAAGTATTACATTTTTCTAAAATCGGGTGTCGTATTATTGACCTGGAGTAAACTCAAAGTGTTATTATCCTTTTATGAATAAGAGAATGCAGGATGCGACGGATGAGATGATCCATCGCGGGAAGGAATGAAGCTTTGAGTAATTTGAGTAAAGAAAAGGAAATGATCAGCCAGGAATATCTGACAGGAGAACGTGCACTGTTCCAGGCACATGATCTTCAGATCAACGATACAGTTTTTACAGACGGAGAATCTCCGCTTAAGGAAAGCCGTGATATTGAAATAAACGGCAGTATGTTCAAGTGGAAATATCCGCTCTGGTACAGTAAGAACATTCAGACAAAAGATACCACGTGGTTCGATATGGCAAGAGCCGGGGTGTGGTATACCGATCACATTTCCGTAGAAAATGCACTGATCCAGGCACCGAAGAATTTCCGCAGATGCAGTGATGTGACGCTGAAGAACGTGACGTTTACAGACGCACAGGAAACGCTCTGGAACTGTAATCAGGTCCGGATGGAGAACGTAACGGCAAAGGGTGATTATTTTGCCATGAACAATAAGGACGTCTATATTGACGGCTTTCAGCTGGATGGCAATTACAGCTTTGACGGTGCGGAGAATGTTGAAATTCATCATGCGAAGATGCTTTCCAAAGACTCATTCTGGAACAGCGTGAACATGACGGTATATGATTCTTTTATCTCCGGAGAGTATCTGGGGTGGAATGCCAGAAATCTGACACTGATCGGCTGCACGATCGAGAGTCTTCAGGGAATGTGTTACATTGACAACCTGGTGATGAAGGACTGCAAGCTGATCAATACCACACTCGCTTTTGAATATTCAACGGTGGATGCGGAGATTACCAGTAAAATTGACAGCGTCATGAATCCGACCGGCGGGATCATCCGTGCAGATCATATTGACGAACTGATTCTGGAAAAAGATAAAGTGGATCCTTCAAAGACGAAGATCATCTGCAGAAACTGACACAGGCCGGGGAAAAAGGGACAGTAAAAGATATCGTAAAGGCATCGTACTTCTGAAAAAGAGGTACGGTGCCTTTTTGCTATAGAAAAAACTGATAACCAGCACAAAGATTTTCGAATTTTACAAGTGGCGTGGCAGATGGTAATATTCTCTTATCCTACAAAACAGGTAGGAAAAATAATCAAAAGGAGAAAGCGTATGAAACCAATGAATATTGCAAACGGGAATCTGATGAAAGGCTTTCGAATGTGTCAGACCAGATGAAGAAAATGTGTACAGTAAAAGCGAAAACGTACTCGGCATACGCTATCAGAAATACTGATAAATAATAAACAGATAAAGGAGAATCATACAATGGGAAAACTTAAATATGAAGAAAGAAAATTACATTTTGAAACATTACAGGTACATGTCGGACAGGAACAGCCGGATCCGGTCACAGATTCAAGAGCAGTTCCGATCTACCAGACATCTTCCTATGTATTTCATAATTCGGATCATGCAGAAGCAAGATTTGCACTTAAAGATGCAGGCAACATATACGGAAGACTGACCAATCCGACAGAGGATGTGTTTGAAAGAAGAATTGCCGCACTTGAAGGCGGCGTCTCCGCACTTGCAGTCGGTTCCGGAGCTGCCGCAGTAACCTATGCAATTGAAAATATCACCAAAGCAGGGGATCACATCGTAGCTGCTGAGAACATCTACGGCGGAACCTATAATCTGCTGGCCCATACGCTGGTAGATTACGGTGTCACCACAACATTTGTGGATGCCTTAAAACCGCAGAGCTTTGAAGCGGCAATTCAGAAGAATACCAAAGCTGTCTTCATTGAGACACTTGGCAATCCGAACTCGGATGTTGTTGATATTGAAGCCATCGCAAAAATTGCTCATGCGCACGGACTGCCGCTCATTATCGACAACACCTTCGGAACTCCTTATCTGATCCGCCCGATTGAGTATGGTGCGGATGTGGTAGTTCATTCAGCTACCAAGTTTATCGGCGGACATGGAACGACCATTGGCGGTGTCATTGTCGATTCAGGTAAATTCGACTGGGCAAAGTCAGACAAATTCCCGCAGCTGACAGAGCCCAATGCCAGCTATCACGGGATCAGCTTTGTACAGGCAGCCGGTCCCGCAGCCTATATTACCAGAATCCGTGCGATTCTCCTCCGGGATACCGGCGCTACCTTAAGTCCGTTTCACGCATGGATTTTCCTCCAGGGGCTTGAGACACTGTCCCTCAGAGTGGAGAGACAGGTGGAGAATGCACTGAAGGTGGTACAGTTTCTTGAGAAACATCCGCAGGTGGAGAAGGTACATCATCCGTCCGTATCCACTGATCCGGAACAGCAAAGACTTTATCAGAAGTATTTCCCCAATGGCGGCGGCTCGATCTTTACATTTGAGATCAAAGGCGATGCCCGTAAGGCAAAAGATTTTATTGATCAGCTGGAACTCTTTTCACTCCTTGCCAATGTCGCAGATGTGAAGTCTCTTGCCATTCATCCGGCATCTACAACACATGCGGAACTGAGTGAAGAAGAACTGAATAAAGTGGGAATCTATCAGAATTCCATCCGTCTGTCCATCGGAACTGAACATATTGATGATATCATCCAGGATCTGGATGAAGCCTTCAAGGCTGTTCAGTAAAAAAGAAATCTCCTTCCTTTTTTAAAGCCGGCCGTGCCTTGCCATCACGACCGGCTTACTTTCTGCGTGCGTATAAAAAGCTGGACAAATATGTTAGAGGGCGCTAACATTAAAGTACGTATCACAGAAAGGCGGAAACAGTCATGCATGAATCCGGAGAAGACTATATTGAAACCATATATCTTCTGAAGAAGAAAAATGGCACGGTGCGTTCGGTGGATGTGGCACAGGCGCTTGGCTTCAGCAGACCCAGTGTGTCCAGAGCAGTAGGCCTGCTAAAGGATGATTGCCTTGTCACGATGACGGATGATGGTTTTCTGGAACTGACTGCCGAGGGCAAAAAGAAGGCGCTGAGCGTTTATGACAGACATACGCATCTGACACAGTTCCTGATCATGACGGCAGGTGTGGACGCAGAGACGGCAGAGGCAGATGCCTGCAGAATTGAGCATATCATCAGCAGGAAAACGTTCGCCGGAATCAAGAAATATCTGAAAAAACATGAAAAAGACAGGGGATAACATGCTGCCACAGAAATTTACAGACCGAATGAAACAGATGCTGGGAGATGAATACGAGGCATTCATCGAAAGCTTTTCACAGGAAAAATATCAGGCACTTCGTCTGAATCCGCAGAAAGTGCGGGCGGACTTTGCAGAAACGGGCGGATTTCATTTAAGCCCCGTTCCGTGGGAACCGGAAGGCTTTATTTATGCGGCTTCCGACCAGCCGGGCAGGCATCCGTATCATGAGGCAGGTGTTTACTATATTCAGGAACCGAGTGCCATGGCACCCGTTCATTATCTGGATCCGCAGCCGGGAGAGAAAGTGCTGGACCTGTGTGCGGCACCCGGCGGAAAGAGTACACAGATTGCCGGCAGGATGGACGGAAAGGGAATCCTTGTCAGCAATGAGATTAATGCGGCAAGAGCAAAGATTCTGTCACTGAATATGGAACGGCTCGGTGTCAGAAATGCCATGGTGACGAATGAAACGCCGGAGAAGCTGGCAGGGCTGTTTGAAGCCTGGTTTGACAGAATTCTGGTGGATGCACCATGCTCGGGTGAAGGCATGTTCCGCAAAAATGAAGCGGCCTGCGAAGAATGGAGCCCGGAGAACGTGGAAATGTGTGCCGAAAGGCAGGATGGTATTCTGGATTGTGCAGCACAGATGCTTGCACCCGGCGGCAGAATCGTTTATTCCACCTGTACCTTTGCACCGGCAGAGGATGAAGGAAGTGTCAGCAGATTTCTGCAAAGACATGATGATTTTCACCTGCTGCCGGCAGAAAAATATGACGGAATGGAAGACGGACATCCGGAATGGGCAGAAGGAGCGCCGGATGAGATCAGAAATACCGTGCGTCTGTGGCCGCACAGAATCAAGGGAGAAGGCCATTTTCTGGCAGTACTGCAAAGAGATGGCGACAGTGCGGCGTCACGGTATGGAAGCTATTGCCCGAACGGACTTCAGAAGGGCATACGTGAAAAAGAATGCAGGCCCTGGCTGGAGTTTAAGAATGCAGGCCTTTCTGACAGACTGATTTCGGGACCCTTATTTGCAGAGGGAGTTTTTTTCCTCTTCGGAGATCAGCTCTATCTTGCACCTGCCGGAATGCCTTCCACGGATCATCTTCGTGTTCTGAGACCGGGGTTGCACCTGGGAACACTGAAGAAAGACAGATTCGAGCCCTCACATGCACTGGCACTGACTCTGACGGCAGAGGATGTGCAGCATACACTGGATCTGCCTTCGGACAGTCCGGAAATTACTGCGTTTCTGAATGGTCAGACGCTGAAGGGCACGGATTGTCCGGGCTGGCATCTGATCACGACTGACGGATACAGTATCGGGTGGGGCAAAAATGCCGGAAAAATCATGAAAAACCATTATCCGAAAGGCCTGCGGATCACCTTCTGATCAAATGAAAAGTCCTTTGCTTTTCATTGACGGAAGTGCTGCAGTGACATAAAATAAAAGCATACGGATCATTTGTGGTACGGCAACACGGAAACTGGAGCGAAACATGGACGAGACAGTAAACCATATTTCTCAAGAAGAACGCAAGGTGTTAGAGAAACTTCCAGGATACGAACAGATTTTTTACTATCATGATGGTGCCTTCCGGCTGGAACTGATGACGGAAGATATGTATCATGCGGTGGGCGTATCCAAAGAAGATACACTGCAGTATTATGAAAATCAGAGAGACGAGCTTGTGCATCCGAATGACCGGCAGAAGCTGTATGATGCGATGCATAAGGCAATGGAGGCAGAAGCGGAAGAATGCCTGGATCTGCGCCTTCGTAAAATCGGCGGACACAGATATCAGTGGTATCGTACCGGCATCAGCATCAGAAAGCTGGGCGATGATGAGGCACTGATTTATCTGTCTTTTGTTAATATTAATGATCTTCAGGCCAGAAACGAAATCCAGGAGGAAGAGCATAAGAGCACGGATCTGCTGCTGGAAACAATTCTGGATACCACGCAGACACCGATTTTCTGGAAAGATGACAGAAGGAGATTTGCGGGGGCAAACCGTGCATTTCTCGATTATTTCGGATTCTCTTCTGAAGAAATCATTATGGGTAAAACAGATGAGGAAATGAAATGGCATCCGGATCCGGGATCGTTTATGGATGATGAACAGAGTGTCCTGAACGGTGAATCCACTTATCTGGTGCACGGCAAATGCAGATGCAGGGGTGAAGTCAGGGATATTCTTTCCAGCATGAGTCCGATTTACAGGAACGGAAAGATTATCGGCCTTGTCGGCAGCTTCGTGGATGTGACGGAACGGTACAGACAGGATCGTAAGATCAGCGCACTGAATGATCAGCTCAATACTGCGCTGGAAAGAGAGAGGATATCTGCAAGGGCGATCAACGAATTCCTTTCCCGTATGAGTTACGAGATCAGAACGCCGATGAATGCAGTGATTGGTCTTTCGCATCTGGCAATGGACAAGACAGAAGAGAATCCGACCAGGGATTACCTTGAGAAAATAGCGGTTTCAGGAGAATATCTGCTGGGAATTCTGAATGATGTACTTGATCTTCGCAAGATTGAGGGCGGAGACATTACCCTGATGCCGTCAAGATGCAGTATTCATGAAATCCTGAATACAGCGGGCACGCTGACGCAGCCGCTTGCAAAGTCGGGCAATGTTACATTTACCATCAGCGAAGAGGGAATTCGAAACCGTTATGGAATCTGTGACCAGAAGCGTGTGGAACAGATCCTGATCAATCTTCTGAGCAATGCAGTGAAATTTACGGATCCGGGCGGAAGAGTTGAACTGAGTGTAAAACAGGAATTTCTTTCAGACCGTATGCGGGTGACTTTTGTCGTTAAGGATACCGGCTGTGGTATGAGTCCGGAGTTCCTGGTCAGACTTTTTGAGCCTTTTTCACAGGAAAACCGGGATCCGGGAAGATACGGAGCGGGTACAGGACTCGGGCTTGCCATTGCAAGACGCTTTGCAAGACTCATGGGTGGTGATATTATAGCAGATAGCCGTGAAGGCATCGGCAGTACCTTTGAGGCATCGGTGATGTTCGGACTGTGCAGTCAGGAAGAGATCGAGCAGACCAGAAAAGAAGAACAGTCAGTGCAGGAATCAGACACCGCACTGAAGGGAAAGAAAGTTCTGATTGCTGAAGATAATGAACTGAATATAGAAGTTGCGACAGCCATTCTTGAGCAGATAAATATTCAGGTGGAAACAGCAGCCAACGGGCGGGAGGCGCTGGATAAGTTCAATCAGTCTCAGGCCGGTGATTATGCCGCAATTCTTATGGATCTGCAGATGCCGGTAATGGACGGCTATGAAGCAACACAACAGATCCGGAGTATGAACCGGGCAGATGCATCGGAGGTTCCGATTATCGCCATGTCGGCAGACGTACTTGAAGAAAGTGTCAGGAAAGCAATGGGAAAGGGAATGGACGGGTATATTTCCAAGCCGATCAATCATGATCAGCTGTTCAGAACCCTGAAAAAGCTGATCCGGACAGAAAAAAGCAGGAACTGAAACAGATAAAGGATGATATGGCAGCTGAATCGGAGACAAAGTTGTTTGCCTCCGATTTTGCCGCTTGTTAAAGGGAAAAAATGACAGTTAAGACAATTGAAGAAATGATGGCGGATACACGGGATAAGTCTGTGATTGATGTCAGAGAACGTAAAGATTTTGAGACAGAAACATTCCCGGGTGCAATAAACATATTCTGGGAAGACTTTATGAATCATCTGGAGGAAGTGCCAAAGGACAGACCGGTTTATCTTCTGTGCTATTCCGGAAGAAGATCTGAAGAAATAGCGGAAAGGCTTCAGCCGGAAGGGTATGAAATCTACAGCGTGGATGGCGGCTATTATTCCTATCTGCGGATGAAAATAGAAGCATTCATGAAGGATGAAGCGGCGTCGGATGAACGCTGCAGAGAAATTGAACACAGCCTGATCAAGAAATTCCGGAAGGAACTCTGGAGTCAGTTTACAAAGGCCCTGAATGAATATGATATGATTCAGGAAGGGGATAAAATTGCGGTCTGTATTTCCGGCGGAAAAGATTCCATGCTGATGGCAAAGCTTTTCCAGGAACTGCACAGGCATGGAAACCGTAATTTCGACGTCGTGTATCTGGTGATGAATCCCGGATATAATGACATTAATTACCAGACGATCCTGAATAATGCAAAACTCATGCAGGTACCGATTACAGTATTCCGTTCTGAAATATACAATATTGTAGCAAAAGAAGGCGAATCTCCGTGCTATCTGTGTGCAAGAATGCGGAGAGGTGCACTTTACAGTAAGGCAAAGGAGCTCGGATGCAATAAAATTGCATTGGGGCATCATTATGATGATGTGATTGAAACCATTCTGATGGGTATGCTCTACAGCGGACAGGTACAGACTATGATGCCCAAGCTTCATGCGACAAATTTCGAAGGAATGGAACTGATCCGGCCGCTTTATCTGATCCGTGAGGAGGACATCATCCGCTGGAGAGATTATAATGAACTGCATTTTATCCAGTGCGCATGCAGATTTACAGAGAACTGTGCATCCTGCGGCGGAACGGAGAAAGGCTCCAAACGTGCGGAGATCAAGCAGCTGATCAGACAGCTGCGACAGAAGAGTCCCTTTATCGAAAGCAATATATTCAGGAGCGTAGAGAATGTACACCTTAATACCGTGGTCTGTTATAAAACAGCGGACGGCCGTAAACACCACTTCCTGGACACCTATGATGACGGACAGAAAAACTGAAGTGAAAAGATGAGGTTAGAATAATGACAGCAGATAAAAGAAGCGTCTATGTCGTAGGGCATAAAAATCCGGATACGGATTCCATCTGTGCAGCGATTGCATATGCAAATCTGAAGTGCAAGATCACAGGGGGAAAATATGAAGCAAGAATAGCCGGCAATCTGAATGAAGAGACACAGTTCGTTCTGAAAAAATTCGGTGTGAAAAGTCCGAAATTCCTTGGTGATGTCCGGACACAGGTCAGAGATATGGAAATCCGGAAGCTGGGAGGTGCATCCGGCGAGATGTCACTGAAAGTGGCATGGGAAAAAATGAAGGATGCAGGCGTTGTTACATTGTGCATTACAGAGGGAAATGAGCTTAAAGGGCTCATTACGACCGGAGATATTGTGACCACCTATATGGACGTTTATGATTCTGATATTCTGTCCAGTGCCAGAACCGGTTACCGTAATATTGTGGAAACACTTGAAGGAGAGCTGATCGTCGGTAATATTGACGACTGCGTGGAAAAGGGCAAGGTTGTTGTTGCGGCGGCAAGCCCCGAAATGATGGAAACCTTTATCAAACCCGGCGATATTGTCATTCTGGGTAACAGATATGAAACACAGCTGTGTGCAATCGAGATGAATGCCAGCTGCCTGATTGTGTGCGAAGGGGCAGAGATTGCGTCTACCATACAGAAGCAGGCACAGGAACATAACTGCAGAATCATTGTGACACCGCATGATACTTTTACAGTAGCCAGACTGATCAATCAGAGCATGCCGATCCGCTATTTTATGAGAACGGATGAGATGGTTACCTTCCATATGGATGATTACATTGAGGATATTCAGCAGGTCATGGCGCAGATGCGTCATCGTTATTTCCCGGTTCTTGATGATAAAGACCGCTATGTCGGAATGATTTCAAGAAGAAATTTCCTCGGCGCCAGGAAAAAACAGATTATTCTGGTGGATCATAATGAAAAGAGTCAGGCAGTGCAGGGAATGGACGGTGCGGAAATTCTGGAAATCATTGATCACCACAGACTGGGTACTGTTGCAACTGCCGGTCCGGTATTTTTCAGAAATCAGCCGCTTGGTTCTACTTCCACGATTATCTACCTGATGTATCTGGAAAATCATGTGACGATTGATCCGACGATTGCCGGACTGATGTGCGCAGCGATTCTCTCTGATACACTTATGTACAGATCACCTACCTGCACGGCGGTAGACCGTAAGGCAGGCGCTGATCTCGCACAGCTGGCAGGAATCAATGAAGAAGAGTTTGCCAAGGAAATGTTCCGGGCCGGCAGCAATCTGAGCAGTAAATCGGCAGATGAAATTATTCATCAGGATTTTAAAAAATTCACGGTAGATAATCAGACCATCGGTATCGGACAGATTAACTCGCTGAGTGCGGAGGAACTTGAAGAAATCAGGAAGAAGGTATTGCCGGCTCTGGAGAAGGAAATGAAGCAGGATGGTCTGGATATGATCTTTTTCATGCTGACCAATATTCTGAAGGAATCTTCAGAGGTTGCATTTGCAGGCACCAAGGCAGGCAGTATTCTGGAGAACGGCTTCGGCGTAAGTGCCGGCAGGAACAGTGTCATGCTCAGCGGCGTCGTTTCGAGGAAAAAGCAGCTTCTGCCGACGATTGTGGAGACAATACAGCAGTAAATTATCAGCAGAAGGAAGGAAATATCTGAAATTATGTTAAATCAGTTTTCAAGAACACAGCTTCTGATCGGGGAAGAGTCATTGGCAAAGCTGCAGGGCAGCAGAGTCGCCGTTTTCGGAATCGGCGGCGTTGGCGGATATGTTGTGGAAGCACTGGTAAGAAGCGGTGTAGGTGAATTTGACCTGATCGATGATGACAAGGTGTGTCTTACAAATCTGAACCGGCAGATTCTGGCACTTCACAGCACGATCGGTAAATATAAGGTGGATGTCATGGAGGAACGGATTCATGATATCAATCCGGATGCAGTGGTTCATAAGCACCAGTGCTTTTATCTTCCGGAGACAAGTGTACAGTTTGATTTTGGCAGCTATGATTATGTCGTAGACTGTGTGGATACAGTAACGGCCAAAATAGATATCATTATGAAGGCGCAGGAAGCAGGAACACCTGTGATCAGCTGTATGGGTGCCGGGAACAAGATGAATCCCGCAGAACTCGAAGTAACGGATCTGTATAAGACAACGATGGATCCGCTTGCCAAAGTCATGCGCAGAGAGCTGAAGAAACGCGGCGTGAAAAAACTGAAGGTCGTATATTCAAAAGAAAAGGCACTCCGCCCGATTGATGATGCGCAGATCAGCTGCAGGACACAGTGCGTATGCCCTCCGGGAACAGCCAGAAAATGCACACAGCGCCGGGATATTCCCGGAAGCTCATCCTTCGTACCGCCGGTTGCAGGCTTTATTATTGCAGGAGAAGTGGTTAAGGATCTGATCAAAGAGGAGTTCGCTGCAGCGAGAGCGGAAAAATGATTTTTTTGCTGCAGTATATGGGAGAATGAGTTTATGAGAAATATCCTGAAGCTTTTCACATCTGATATGAAAAGGCTGATACGGAATGTATTTGCGTTTGTTATCGCGGTAGGACTATGCATCCTGCCGTCTCTTTATGCGTGGTTTAATATTTATTCCAACTGGGATCCCTATGCCAACACTGCCAACATCAAGGTGGCGGTTGCAACAAATGATAAGGGCTATACACTCGATGACGGCACAAAAGAAAATATGGGTGCCGATATTATCGATGAACTGAAAGAAAACAAGAAGATCGGATGGGTATTCACGGATGCGGATGATGCGCTTGCCGGCGTCTATCAGGGAAAGTATTATGCCGCAGTGGTTATCAGGGAGAACTTTACGGAGAGTATGGTAAATGTATTCCGCGAAGATTATTCGGAACCGACAATTATTTACTATGAAAATGAAAAGAAAAATGCTGTGGCAACCAAGATCACGGATACTGCTGTTTCTACGCTGAAACAGAGCATTAACGAGAAATTCGTGGAAACCGTAGCCAGCAGTCTTTTTGCAAAGACGAATACCGTGGCAGATGAAATCGATCAGGACGGCGGCCTTGATTTACTGCAGAAACGGCTCAGAAACATGAGCAGCTCTCTTCAGGAATACAATAAGACAATCGAAACCTTTAATACAGCCAATGATTCACTGATGAAGGCGGTGAATACCGCCAAGAGCAGAATTGATCCGGAGAAGGCAGATATTGTGGCTTCTCAGCAGGATCTTCAGGATGCACTCAAAGACCTGCAGAAAGACAATACCGTAAGCAGTCTTGGACTGGAGCAGTTCGGAGAAAATCTTTCTGACGGACTCGGTGCCATGCAGCTGCAGATGGGAGTACTGAAGGCGGACATTGATGATATCATGGCTGCTGAAGATCTCAAGGCCGCAAACAAGGCAGCACTGCAGGCGGCAATAGATGCAGCAAAGCTGGAACTGTATCTGCTGGACCTTGACGGACAGCTTGCAGATCTTGAGAATAATCCCGATACACCGGATGATCTGAAGCCTTCTATTACGCAGGCCAGAAATACAATTGCCAGTCTTGAAAATAATACTTCCGGCATTCAGGAAGCGCTTTCTGCTGCCGGTGTCAATACAGATGATGTAAAAAAGGCATTGAATGATCAGGGAATTGATACCACACAGATTGAAAAGGCAATTGCGGATGCACAGACACTTGCAGCGCAGCACGGGGATGCAGATCTGAAAACACCGGCAACGCTTTCTGAAATGAAAAAGGCGCTTGCCACCTGTTCGGATGACATATCCAACATGGCTGCAATCTATAAATATGCACTTGAACCACAGGGAAGTCAGGCAAAAGAATACCTGAAGAAAACGCTGCAGCAGTCGTCAGATCTTCTGCGTACGATTGACAATGAACTGACGGATATGGGCGCCCTGTATGACGGCATCGGAAATACGGTAGATGCATCCGGAACTTCGCTGAAGAACATGCAGAAGGCCATTGATTCCACGACGGACCGTTTATCGGAAATGCTGGATAAGATCAATGAGATTCAGAATGAGGACTGGGTGAACTCGGTACTGAACGTCATGAAGGGTGATCCGAAAACCTATGGTGCCTATTTTGCCGCACCGGTGGATGTCAATACAAAGGAAATCTATCCGATTGCCAATTACGGTTCTGCCATGACACCGTTTTATACGGTACTGGCATTGTGGGTCGGCGCACTGATTCTGACAGCACTGATCAAGGTGAAGGCGGATCCGTCGAAAATACCGGGAATCACACAGAAACAGCTGTACTTCGGACGATATCTGTTTTTCTTTGTCATGGGGCAGGTACAGGCACTGATTGTGGTACTTGGCGATATTTATTTTCTGAAGTGTCAGATTCTGAATCCGTTTGCTTTCTGGCTGACAGCTGCGGAGACCAGTTTTGTCTTTACTCTGCTGATTTATTCTCTGACCATTTCCTTTGGAGATGTCGGCAAAGCGCTTGCGGTTGTGATCATGGTAATTCAGATTGCAGGTTCCGGCGGTACCTATCCGATTGAACTTCTGCCGGGTGTGTACAGGCAGATTTATATTTTCTTCCCGTTTCCGTATGCGATTAATGCAATGCGGGAGACCATCGGCGGCAGCTACGGGAATACCTATCTGATGAATATGCTCTATCTTCTGGTCTTTGCGGGAGTCGGACTGCTGATCGGTCTGGTGGTCAGAAAACCTTTTGTGGGACTTAACCATTTCATGGAAAAGCGCATGGAAGACACGAAAATGATGTAAGGAAAAGGCGAGATGTCAAAGAAAAGAAAAAAGCAGAGACATTCTGAATATGTAAGCAGGAAACAGAGACAGCAGGCTAACAGAAAACCGGAAGCAGCCGGGACGGACAGCCTGCAGAACACGCAGGAAACCGCAGAAAACAGGGAAGGCAGATTTGAGCGGCTTTACAGTCAGCTTTCCGGTTATGAAAAAGCACTGCACGAGCGGAATCAGAAGAGAATCCGGCTGGGGCTCAAGCTGTTTCTGATTATTCCGTCAGGGTTCCTGGCACTTCTGTTTCTGACCGGAAGCAACAGAATTGTTTTTTTGATTTTATGGATCATTTCCCTGTTCGGCCTTTCCTTCTACCTGATCGGTGTGGAGTATGTTGATTATCAGCTTCAGATCAAACTGAATGAATGGAGCGAAGCAGAGAAACAGGAAGTGGATGCACTGATCAGTGTCGATATGCTGGAAGTGGGCGGTAACATCAAGGGAAATATCAAACAGGCACTTCGCGAACTGAAGCAGGGGGTTGTATCATCTGATGAAAAACATACTTAAGATATTCCTGACGGATACAGGGCGGATCATGTCCAATGTGGTAGGCATGGTAGTGATTATGGGACTGTGCGTATTACCGTCATTGTATGCATGGTTTAATATCTTTTCCAACTGGGATCCCTATGGACAGGAATCTACATCAAACATGCAGATTGCAGTATATTCCGAGGATCAGGGGGATAAAATTGCCGGAGAGGATTTCAATATCGGCAGTAATGTGCTGGACGGACTTAAGGCCAATAAAACCATCGGGTGGGTCTTTGCGGATTCCAAAAAGGAAGCGGTTGAAGGCGTATACAGCGGAAAATATTACGCCGCACTGGTAATCCCTGAGAATTTCACGAAGGATATGATCAGCTTTCTTGGCGGTACGGTAGAACACCCGGCAATTACCTATTATGAAAATGATAAGAAAAATGCAATTGCGCCGAAGATTACAGCAAAAGCCAAGACTGCAGTCCAGGAGCAGGTAAATGCCTCCTTTATCAGCACGATCACAGATGCGATGGTCGGTGCGGGCAAGGTGCTGACAGCAACAGATAATCATGGCGATAATCCGCTTGATTCCGGAATCAGTACCCTGCAGGATATCGATACGGAGCTGCAGGTTTATATTGCTGTCATGTCTTCTTTTGTTGACATTACAGATGCCGCACAGGGACTGATTGATACCAGCCAGAACATGCTGCCCGGTGTAAAGGACACCTTCGGACAGAGTGAGGAAATGGTTAAGAGTCTGCAGACACTGATGAATCTGTCCGGACAGACAGAACACTATGCCGGCGATATGTTTACGCTGAGTATGGATGCGGTACGGCAGAGTCTGGAGAACATCCGGAGCGGGATCACACAGGACCGCGATACCGTAAATACAGCGGGAGATACGATTGACGCAGCAACGCAGGAAGCGATCCGGGAAGCTGCGAAACAGTCGGATTCCATGCTGACCTATGTGAACAGCATGTTCGGAAGTACGGTTCAGAACATTATCGGATCGGATCCTGAGATCGATAAGCGGATTGAGGAGATTCAGTCGCAGCTGTCTGTTGTGCAGGCAAATATGAAAAAAATCTCTGAAAAAAATGACCTGACAGTTTCAGACGTGAATACACTGCTTGATGAATCAGTCAGTACCATGGGAACAGTAATTACAGAGATCCGTGATCTGGAAGCTGCATATGAGAAAACAGTAGAACCGCAGTTTGACAAATCCATGGATGCGGCGCAGAATTCGCTGACACGTGCAGCAGCTGCGCTTAAGAGCGTGGATTCTGATTTTGATATGGTATCTCCGGTTCTGGAAAATTATGAGAATACCTTAAAGAACGGAAAGGGCAATCTGAAGGACAGTCTCAGTACTGCAAAGGCGCTGTCTGCAGAGTTGGAGCGGATTATCGGTGATCTGAACAAGGTAAAAAATGATGCGCAGTATCAGGAACTGATCAAGCTGCTCAAAGAGGATCCGGATTCTCTGGGTGAATTTATTTCTTCTCCGGTCAACCTGGAAACGAAGGGCATTTATCCGATTGCAACCTATGGTTCTGCGATGACACCTTTTTATACGGTGCTTGCATTATGGGTAGGTGCACTGATTCTGGTCGCCATTGTCCATGTGAAGGTCGAGCCCATTGAGGGGATGCAGATTAAACCTTATCAGGCATATTTTGGAAGATATATTCTCTTTTTCCTGGTCGGACAGATACAGACCACCATTACGGTTCTGGGAGACCTGCTGTACATCAAAATACAGTGTGCGCATCCGTTCCTGTTCTGGCTGGCGGGAGCAATGACCAGCTTTACCTTTACACTGTTTATCTATTCCCTGACAGTGGCGTTCCAGAACATCGGTGAAGCACTGGCGGTTGTCATCATGGTAATCCAGGTGGCAGGCGCAGGAGGAACGTTCCCGATTGAAGTACTGCCGAAGGCTTATCAGGTGATGTACCGTTTCCTTCCTTTCCCGTATGCAATGAACAGCATGAGAGAGACCATCGGCGGAATGTATGGAAATGATTACTGGAACTATCTGCTCCATCTGTCGGCGTATATCATCGTGGCACTTGTGATCGGTCTGGTACTGGGCAAGCCGTTTCGAAGTCTGAACCGGATGATTGACAAGAGTAAGGAACAGGCAGAGATCATGCTGTAAAAAAGGGTTGACCTGGAGTAACTCCAGAGTCGTAGAATAGAAGAGAAGGAAAAAATAAAATAACAGTGAAAGCTTCGGCTTGGAGGGTGAAATGTCTGAATATCTGGGAAAAGAAGTACCAAAACTTGGCTTTGGTCTGATGAGACTGCCAAAGCAGAAGGATGATCCGACGGAAATTGACGT
>CAYMBY010000122.1:0-48319 GCA_964388815.1 uncultured Butyrivibrio sp.
TGGCTGCAATAATCAGGATTTCTGCGATGCCGATGCAGAGGCAATCGGGAATTTTGCAGCTTATGAAGCATCTAAGGGAATAACGGCCATCTGCCCGACGACCATGACAATCCCGGAGAAAAGACTTCTGAAGATTGCGGAAACAGCAGCACAGTACTGCGAGATGGCAGAAAAGGACAGCGCCGCACATGCAAAGGAAGCAGTATTTGCGGGGATCAACATGGAAGGTCCGTTTATCTCTCCGGATAAAAAGGGATCTCAGGAAAAGAGTGATATCAGGAAGCCGGACGCCGGATTCATCCGTGAGATGCTGGCAAAGTCAGGCGGAAAGATCTGCCTTGTGGATATTGCACCGGAAATGGAAGGCGCAGAAGAACTGATCCGGGAAATGAAAAACAAAGTGACGATTTCCATTGCGCATACCAATGCAGATTATGAGACAGCGCGTCATGCCATGGAGCTCGGAGTACATCATGTCACACATCTGTACAATGCCATGAGTGCATACGATCATCGTGCACCTGGCGTTGTCGGCGCGGCAAGTGACGACCCGCAGTGTGTGGTGGAACTGATCTGTGACGGTGTACATAACCATCCGGCTGTCGTACGCAATACCTTCAGGATCTTCGGCGCGGATCGTGTGGTGCTGGTAAGTGACAGTATGCGTGCAACCGGAATGCCGGACGGTATCTATGAACTGGGCGGACATAAGGTGCATGTGAACGGAAAACGGGCACTCCTTGAAGACGGAACAATTGCAGCCAGTGTAACCAATCTGATGGACTGCATGAAGACCTGTGTACAGGAAATGCAGATTCCGCTGGAAACGGCAGTGCAGTGTGCGGCAGTTAATCCGGCCAAATCAATCGGTATGTATGACCGCTTTGGAAGCATTTCTGCAGGTAAGCTTGCCAATGCAGTACTGCTTGACTGCAGAACACTGGAAGTCCGGAAAGTCATTCTCAGAGGGATAGTCCTCTGAAAATCAGTCTATCTGTTTCTCAGAAATGTTTTCAGGTAATCAAGAATTCCCTGCCGGTTCTGAATGCGTACCATTGCATACAGCATTTCCGGTGTGGGAATTTTTGTTCCCGGCAGCCATGCATAGTAACCGGGGAACCATTCGGTAGGGCTGTAGCTTTCCTTTGCCCGGTACAGATTTTTAAATCCGTAGCAGGAATTCAGGTGTTCATATACAAAATTCAGCAGCTTCTCAGCACTTCCGGGAGTTTCACTGTCCTCAATCACATTGGCAAGCGGAGCAAGTCCCATGCTGACGCTCTGAATCCCTTCCTTTTTGAATACCTGAAAAGCTTCATACATGATCTTTTCCGTAATGCCGGAAGGCGCATCATGCGAGCGTCTTGTAATGTCTGCCATATAGCCGGTCTGACCGTTATAGGGGCAGTACACATTAAAACCGTAGATATGTCCTGAAGTATCACAGGCATAGAAATATCTTTTATCCAGCGGCTGATCCAGGCCTGTACTTCCAAGCGTAAAGGTCAGAAGGCTGCTGTTCTTATCGTGAAGCCATTCATCTGTAATCTGTTCAATGGCTTTTTCAATTTCCGGATCCCGTTTTTCCAGAGGCCTGTATTCATGGACTGTCAGTCCGGCGTTGGTGGCGTGATTGATATTCATCCGCATTTTGGCGCCTTTTTTGCCGGCAATCGTGTATTCCTGAATATTGAAGCTGGCTTCTTCGCCGCATTTGACGGTTCCAAAGCCCTGCTTTTTATACTCATCAAGATATTTTCCGGTGATGCTCAGAAACACAAGTTTATGGTTGCTGTTCTGACAGAACAGCCTGAACTCGGCCAGAAAAGCCGGGAAATCTTCGGGTGCACAGATCGGGTCGCCGTTTACGATTACGGTGCTTCTGACAATTCCGTAAGGAAGTACACCTTCAACTTTTTTGCTGAAATAGAGCAGCTTATCATCCTCCAGCGTCAGATAAGAGGCAGGATTCTGACCATATTTCAGGACGATCTGTCTGGCCTTCTGCATATTCTTTTCGGTCCACAGAAAACGCTCGATCCAGGGCTGCAGCGAATAAAGAAGTGCGATACCGATACATCCCCAGGTGAACCAGAACATGAAATTTTCAAACCGGACGTTCGGGAAACCAGGAGCATTGTTATTGGTTGTTCCGAAGAGAATGCCGAAAGCTTCCTGCATACTGTCCCAGAAGATCAGCTTTTTGGGAATTCCGGAAAGCTGAAGTTTGAGAATATGGTAACTGATGGTGGTATTTAAGAAGATGCACAGGACTGCAGCGGACAGAAAGAAGAGTCCCTGTTTGACGGAACGGCGTTCCGATTTGCAGCAGAAATCTCTGTGCCAGAGCAGCAGGAACAGCAGAAAAACAGCATCAAGACTGCCGCTGATGATCAGGAAGGAAAAATCATGTCCGAAGAAAACAAAAGGCAGAAAACAGTGGATCAGGTTCAGCAGTAAAATGGCAACCGTCAGATACCAGGCAGCTCTTTTACGCTGATACAGGTGATAAACAGTTGTCAGCATCAGAAGCGCAATAATACGCGCGGTCATTTTTTTCATGTCCAGTGCAGGCATGAAATAATCTGTAAATATATCTGCGGGAAAGAAACTGAGCAGGAGGATTGCAGCAGCCAATGCTCCCAGTAAGACAATCATGGTATTTTCCAAGCGGATTCTGTGTTTTGAATTCATGTAGTCACTCCTGTAAGAAAACAATCGGGATAATGATCTGATCGCATAACTTTATGGTACAATTATCCATGAAAAAGAGGTAAAGGTCAAATGATTACACATCCGTTTCCACCATTATATGATGAAAATTCAGAGATTCTGATTCTTGGAAGTTTTCCTTCGGTGAAATCCCGCGAGATGAATTTTTTTTACGGGCATCCGCAGAACAGATTCTGGAAGGTAATGAGCACGATTCTGCAGGAACCGCTGCCGGTGACAGTACCGGAGAAGAAAGCGATGCTGCTCGGACATCACATCGCATTGTTTGATGTCATCAGATCCTGTGATATTGAAGGCTCTTCTGACAGCAGTATCCGCAATGTGCAGGTTAATGATCTTTCCGATATCATGAAAACAACCAGAATCGGCAATCATATTTATGTCAATGGCAACAAGGCCAGAGATCTGTATATGAAATATACGCTGCCGCAGACCGGAATTCCATGCATTACGCTCCCTTCCACGAGCCCGGCCAATGCAGCATTTTCGGTAGACCGGCTGGTCGGAATCTGGGAAGAAAAACTTTATGCAGGAAAAGCATTGAAATGAAAAAGTGCACGTGAATCAATGGCAGCATACCACTGATCACGTGCACTTTTATCAATTGAAATAAACGGTTATTACAACTGCTGTTGCAGTTCGTTTTAGTTGTTCTGAGCCTTCTGCTTTGCAGAGAATCCGGCTCTCTTACGCATGGTAGGATCCAGAATTCTCTTACGGATACGAAGAGAAACAGGAGTAACCTCCAGCAGCTCATCGGTATCGATAAATTCAATTGCCTGCTCCAGAGACATTACCTTAGGCGGAGTCAGACGCAGAGATTCATCAGAAGATGAAGTTCTGGTATTGGTCAGATGCTTGGTCTTGCAGACATTGACTTCAATGTCTTCGCCACGGCCGTTGGCACCGATGACCATTCCTGAATAAACCTTGTCGCCAGGGCTTACAAAAAGTGTACCACGTTCCTGAGCATTGAACAGACCATAGGTAACTGCTTCACCGGTTTCGAAGGAAATCAGAGAACCCTGCTTACGATAGGAAATCTCTCCCTTATAAGGAGCATAACCATCGAACATGGTATTCATGATTCCGTTACCCTTGGTATCAGTCATGAAATCGCCACGGTAGCCGATCAGTCCACGGGAAGGAATGGAGAACTCAAGACGGCTGTATCCGCCGTTGGCTGCGCCCATGTTTACAAGCTCACCCTTTCTCTCACTCAGTCTCTGGATTACAGTACCGGAGTATTCTTCCGGAACATCGATGTAGCATTTTTCCATAGGCTCAAGCTTCTTACCGTTTTCATCAAAATGATAAATTACTTCTGCCTTGCTGACAGCAAATTCAAAGCCTTCACGACGCATGTTCTCGATCAGAACAGACAGATGCAGCTCACCACGTCCGGATACCTTCAGTGTATCAGGGGAATCTGTCTCTTCTACACGAAGAGATACATCGGTATTCAGCTCACGGAACAGTCTGTCACGGATATGACGGCTGGTAACAAACTTACCTTCCTGGCCCGCAAGCGGAGAGTCATTTATGATAAAGTTCATGGAAATAGTGGGCTCTGAAATCTTCTGGAACGGAATGGACTTCGGATCTTCAGGAGAGCAGAGCGTATCACCGATCTTCAGATCTTCAATACCGGAAACAGCAACGATGGAACCGATGCCGGCTTCCTGCACTTCAACCTTATTCAGACCGATGAATTCATACAGCTTTGTGATCTTGGTCTTGATTAATCTCTTGGGATCATGATGGTTTACAATCACAACATCCTGATTTACCTTGACGGATCCGTTATCAATCTTACCGACACCGATACGGCCTACATATTCATTGTAGTCGATGGTGCTGATCAGCATCTGTGTTGCAGCTTCAGGATCTCCGACAGGAGCCGGAATATAGTTGATGATGGTATCCAGCAGAGGCTTCATATCGGTACCTGTCTCATCAAGATCAAGAGAGGAGATGCCGGCCTTTGCGGATGCGAAAACGAACGGGCAGTCAAGCTGCTTGTCATCAGCGCCAAGATCCATCAGAAGCTCGAGAACTTCATCAATAACTTCCTTCGGTCTTGCTTCCGGACGGTCAATCTTATTAATGCAGACAACAACAGGAAGCTTTAATTCCATTGCCTTGCGCAGAACGAATTTGGTCTGCGGCATGGGGCCTTCAAATGCATCAACAACAAGGATAACACCGTTTACCATCTTAAGTACACGTTCTACTTCACCGCCGAAATCAGCATGACCAGGGGTGTCGATGATATTGATCTTGATATCTTTATATGTGATGGCGGTGTTTTTTGACATGATTGTGATACCACGCTCTCTTTCGATTGCGTTGGAATCCATGACACGCTCTACCACTTCCTGGTTGTCACGGAATACACCACTCTGTCTTAAAAGCCCATCCACCAGGGTGGTCTTACCATGGTCGACATGGGCGATAATTGCAACGTTTCTGACATCATTTCTAGTCTGCTTCATATAGTATAACTCCTTAGTATTCGCGGAGTCCGAATGACTCCGGGTGCAAAATATGTCTCTTTACAAACTCAAACAGTATAGCACGCGATTTTTTATCTTGCAATGAGAAATATGATGAAAAAACATCATTAAATAAGTAGAAAAACAAAAAGTTGCCATAGAGGGTACAGATTGTTCAAAGGTTAAGCCTATTATGACATGGGAAAAACCTTACGAAAATAGCCATTTGTGCGGAGGGTCTGGTAATTTGTGCGGTATGGTTGACAGCCTGGTTTTCATGGTGCTATGATGTACCTGTTCAGAGGTAGAGGTTGCGAATTTCAACAGTACATCTTCAGATGTGACAGACACAGATGAAGAGGATGGAAAGGGAAATTTGCCGAAAGTTCCGGTATTCTGTAAAACCGGAGACTTGGGCGTACAGTAAATAACTGTATGACTGTCATCGTTCAAGATGGGGCGCTATCCGAAAGTGGTCATGTGATGCATGAAGAAAACTTTTCAGGAGCCGGTTCATTTTGAACCGGTTCTTTTTTGTGCAGAACCTGTGAAGCAGGCTCTTTTAGATGCAGAACCCGGGGATACACCGTTTCAGGTGAGGAAAGGAAGAAAAATGGCTATATTTAAAGGCGCAGGTGTCGCAATTGCCACACCGTTTAAAGCAAGCGGGGAAGTAAACTATGAGGAATTTGACAGACTGATTGAGTTCCAGATTGAAAACGGAACAGACGCAATCATTGTCTGCGGAACAACAGGCGAAGCTGCCACCATGAGTGAAAGAGAGCACATGGAAGTTGTAAAACACTGTATTGATAAGGTTGCAAAGCGAATCCCTGTGATTGCAGGAACCGGTTCCAACTGCACGGCGACTGCTGTTGCACTCTCCAAAGAGGCAGAGAGCTATGGCGCAGACGGCGTACTGTGTGTGACCCCGTATTACAACAAGGCAACCCAGAACGGACTGATTGCGCATTTTACCACAATTGCAGAGGCAATTCATATTCCGATAATCATGTACAATGTACCGAGCAGAACGGGCTGCAACATTCAGCCTGAAACGGCGGTGAAGCTTGCACGTGAGGTAAAGAACATTGTCGGTATCAAGGATGCAACAGGCAATATTGCACAGACAACAACCATGATGCAGCTTGCAGACGGATGCATTGATCTGTATTCCGGTGATGATGATGAAGTGGTTCCGATTATGGCACTTGGCGGACTTGGCGTGATTTCCGTTCTTTCCAATGTGGCACCGCGTCAGACACATGATATCTGTGCAAAATGTCTTGCGGGAGATTTTGCAGCAGCAAGACAGCTTCAGTTTAAGGCACTTCCGCTGATCAAGGCACTGTTCTCGGAGGTAAATCCGATTCCGGTAAAGAAGGCACTGACAATGATCGGAATTGAGGCAGGACCGCTCAGACTTCCGCTGACAGAGATTCAGCCGGAAAACGCACAGAAACTGGAAAATGCCATGCGTGATTTCGGGCTGCTTGGATAATACAGCGTGATCGGGCAGACACAGCGTACTGGCAGTATACAATATTAGAAAAGGGCTGGTAGTAAATATGACAAAAATAATCATGCATGGCTGTAACGGCCGTATGGGACATGTAATTGCAGATCTTGCAAAGGAAGATCCGAATGCGGAAATTGTTGCAGGAGTTGATTCGTATGGTGAGAGCACATATTCTTTTCCGGTATTTTCGTCTTTGAAGGAATGCAATGTGGATGCGGATGTGGTGATTGATTTTTCCAATGCGTCAGCAGTGGATGCACTTCTTGAGATCTGTGCAGACAGAAAGCTTCCCTGTGTTCTGTGTACAACCGGGCTTTCTGATGCGCAGCTGGAACTTGTGAAAAAGGATGCACAGAAGACAGCAATTCTGAAGTCGGCCAATATGTCCATGGGAATCAATGTACTTCTGAAAGTACTCCGGGATGCAGCACCGATTCTGTCTGCAGCCGGATTTGATATGGAAATTGTGGAAAAGCATCATAATCAGAAACTGGACGCACCAAGCGGAACAGCACTGGCACTTGCAGATGATATCAATGAAGCGGCAGGCGGAGATTTTGATTATGTATATGACCGTTCAACGAGAAGAGAAAAGAGACCGCAGAAGGAAATCGGCATTTCATCTGTCCGCGGCGGATCAATTGTGGGAGATCATGATGTGATTTTTGCGGGTAAGGATGAAGTGGTGACATTTTCTCATACGGCTTATTCCAGAGCCATTTTTGGAAAAGGTGCACTGGAAGCTGCGAAATTCCTGGCAGGAAAAGGTGCCGGAATGTATGATATGAGCGATGTGATCGGTTGACTGGAAGTCATGGATACTTTCACAGCCGATAACGAAAGGGAACCGGATGAAATTCAGACCCTGTATTGATATTCATAATGGTAAGGTAAAGCAGATCATAGGCAGCAGTCTTAAGGATGCCGGTGATCAGGCAGAAGAAAACTTCGTATCCGGGCAGGATGCGAAGTTTTTTGCAGATCTGTATCATCAGAAGGGACTGACCGGAGGCCATGTGATTCTGCTGAATCCGCAGGACAGTCCTTATTACGGACAGACAAAGGCACAGGCATTTGCAGCACTTTCCGCACACCCGGGAGAACTGCAGGTCGGCGGAGGAATTACGGCAGAGAATGCGGAGATGTTTCTCATGGCAGGAGCTTCGCATGTCATTGTTACCTCTTATGTATTCAGCAACGGTCATATAAACGAGAGCCATCTGAAACTGCTTGCGGATGCCGTCGGGAAAGAACATGTTGTACTGGATCTCAGTTGCAGGAAGAAGGAGCAGGCATATTATATTGTTACAGACAGATGGCAGAAGATGACGGATACGCGGCTCTGCCTGCAGACAATGGAAGAACTGGCAGCGTACTGCGATGAGTTTCTGGTACATGCGGCAGATGTGGAAGGCCGGCAGAACGGAATCGAGCAGGATGTGGTCCGGATTCTGGGCAGCTGGGGAAAAAAGCCTGTGACGTATGCAGGTGGTGTCAGATCAGCAGAGGATATCAGGATGCTGAAGGAGCTTGGCGGTGGAAAACTGGATGTAACAGTCGGAAGTGCACTGGAAATTTTTGGCGGAACACTGACGATTGAAGAGATAATGAAGGCTTGCGGGATGTGAATTGAATTGGGGTTGTGACACGAGGCGGCAGGGAAAGGCGCTCCTATGGAGCTGTTTCCCTGCCGCCTCGTGTGTGGAAGGCTGAGTGGCAGGAAGAGCGCTCCTGCGGAGCTGTTCCTGCGCGGGAGATGGGAAGAGGAAGGTTGAGTGGCAGGAAGAGCGCTCCTTCGGAGCTGTTCCTGCGTGGAGGATGAGGAGTGAAGGTGGATGGCGAAGCAATGCATCCCATAAAAACGTTCTCTGAACGTTTTTATGGGATCGCGGCGCGCGCCGCGATCTGCAAAATAAAAGAGGGATTTTCAGACTGCATGCAAGCATGCGCTGAAAATTCCTCTTTTATTTTGGCATTGCTTCTTAGTGCTACGCGCAAAATGTCCGACGCAGCAAGTGCTGCGCCGGACTCTTGATTAATCATTATTACAGATTGCGAATTCTAAGATAAATTTGTCATTTATGTCAAGAAAGGCACATATGTAGTCTGATTAATTGGCTTTGAGGTTAAAATCAAAGCTTGTTTACGTTTACGGCCTGAGGTCCTTTTTCGCCCTGGATTACATCATACTCAACAGCGGCGCCTTCTTCAAGAGACTTGAAGCCTTCCATGTTAAGTCCTGAGTAATGTACGAATACATCATTGCCTGCTTCGTCAGAGATGAAGCCGTAACCTTTTTGATTGTTGAACCACTTTACTGTACCTTTGTTCATTTGTAAATACCTCCACTAGATAATGAAAAAGTAATCGATGTACCGTCTTTCGACGGTATGTTGCCTATTTGACAACAAAATTACAATACCACAATCAGGGGTAAAAGTAAAGAAATTATTTATATTTTTTCAAAAAATATCACAATTTAAGAGGGTTAAGAGGGGAACTCTTTACTTTAGAACTTTAGTATGCTAAAATGTTTATGCAATAAAGCAAAATAGACGCATTATCGATAACGATTGCGTATCGGAGGATTATATCATGAATAAAAAAATCAGAACAGATGCGGTAGATCATTTATTTGACGCTGTACTGTCTTTACAGAACAAGGAGGAGTGCTACAGCTTTTTTGAGGATCTGTGTACCGTTAATGAGCTTTTATCTTTGTCTCAGCGGTTTGAAGTTGCATCGATGCTGCGGCAGCATAAAACATATCTGGAAATCGCAGAGAAAACCGGTGCTTCCACTGCGACGATCAGCAGGGTCAACAGATCACTGAACTACGGAGATGACGGTTATGAACTGGTCTTTGACAGACTCCAGGAATGAAAAGCAGTAACGTGACATCTGATTTAAGAGAAACGGCCATGCAGGTTATGGCATGAAAAAGCGCTGTGAAACATTTGTTTCACAGCGCTTTTTGAATTACGGAACCCGCGAAGCGGGCTCTTTTGAAATGAACTGCCATTGCAGTTCATTTCAATTATTCATTTGTTTTTCCATTTTTTGTGTTTATTCAGTTTATTCAGTTTTCTTTCGGTGTAGCAGCACGCTCTTTTGCAGACTCTGCAGATGATCTGTCTACAGTCATTGTACAGTTGCCCTGGAATACCGCATTCTCGTCAATGACAATGCTTCTGGTAGTAATATCACCGATGATCTTTCCGGTATCGCTTACTTCAACCTTACCTGCACCGGCATCAATATTACCGGCAATTTCGCCAGCCAGAAACACATTCTGTGCTTTTACATTCCCTGTGATTTTTCCGGTCTGACCTACGATCAGACTGCCGTCAATTCTGACAGCACCGTTGATGGTTCCATCAATTCTGGTGGAATCTTTTGCGCTGAAAGGTCCATCGCATACAGCACCGGTACCAATCAGTGTGACAACCTTCTCTGCTTCTGAATCATAAGTTACGACTGCTTTTTTGTTGTTATTAAACATTTGCATGGCCTCCTGGATTAACCATTGATTTCAATCATACTTTCCGGATCTATGAACTCGTCATTATATTCAATCTGATATCCAAGGGTGGTATTGCTTTTTCCTACGACGAAAAGCGGATCACCGCGTGATACCTTGTCTTTTGCCTTCACAAGTGAATCTCCCTTGTTACGGTAGACAGAAACATAACCGTTTCCATGATCAATCGTGACGCAGTTGCCGTATTTGGCATCGGCGGTTACAGTCACAACCGTACCGTCTCCGGAAGCAACCACCTGGGATCCTGCGCTTGCAGTAAAGACAAGAATCGGATTACCTGTTTTGGAAGAAGAGGACGCTTTTCCGGAAGCATCTGCATTCGGATCATCCAGAGTACTCTTATAGGAAGCAGAGCTGGATAACGGGAATCCCTTCGGAAGACTTGCATTTGCTGCCTGTTCTTCTGCGGAAGCTTCTTCTGCAACCTTCTGATTCAGCGCCAGACTCAGCTGCGTTACTTCGGCTTCCAGCTCATCATTGGAAGCATACAGAGAGGAATTCTCCGAGGAAAGCGTATTGATCTGATCTGTCTGCTGAGCAGTCATAAGATCTGCATTTTTTATATAAATGGACGAATATATGATATAGCAGACGATTACCAGCAGAATCAGGAAAAGAGTAAATGCCAGGATCTGTGTTTTTACATGACCCAGATGAATTCTTTTGTTCTGCCCGTCGGAATCGCCGGATATGATCATAATGGTATAATTTCTTTTATGACGGTGCTTTCTGGGACCGTTGTTTCTTGTCATGATGGCCTCCGTGAACTGAATGGTGCAAAAAAGTTTCCTGCACGAATTCATATTTTAGCACAGAGAGTGTGCATTGACAACGAAATTTTGCTATTTACGTAACAATTTAACAAAAACTTAACATTTGTTTTGTGCATTTTTCAGAGAAAGCCGTAGCAGAGATCAATATTTACAATCAGGCGGAAATATTATAAAATGGGTATCGTATTGAAATGAGATGCAGACGTATTTCATTTCACAGGAGGCTGGAAACAGCTTTCGCTATCAAACTATTAAGAAAGCAGGAAAAAATTATGGCATTATTGCAACAGTGGCGTGATATGGCATATTCAGAGACCGCCAATAAGAATGAACTTCAGAAGCTGTGGACACAGTATTTTCAGATAGAACGTAATATATATGAAAAACTTCTGACGAACCCTGATGAAGAAGTAAGAGGAACAGTTAAGGAACTGGCAGAGAAGTATGATGTTGACATCATGACCATGACAGGTTTCCTTGATGGCATTGACGAGAGTCTGAAGCTTCGTAATCCGATTGAGACCATGGATGAGGATACAGAGGTCAATCTGGTATTTGATCAGGAGCTTCTGTATAAAAACATGGTGGCAGCGGGTGCTGACTGGCTGTATGGTCTTGAGCAGTGGAAGAGTATTTTCTCTGAAGAAAAGCTGAAAGAGCTTTACAGAGAGCAGAAGAATTCCAAAACGGTAAAGAATGCAGTTAAGATTTATCCCAATGATCCCTGCCCGTGCGGAAGCGGCAAGAAGTATAAGAAGTGCCATGGCAGAATCAAGAGCCAGACAGAAGAACAGTAAGCTGTTGTTTTGGAAAAGGTGCTTTACAAAACAGGAGGACTGATTTACAATTCAGTCATCTGTAAATAAAAGATTCAAATCGTTGATGAGAAGAGTAAGACAGGAAAGAACTACAGAGAATGGTGCACTGGCTGAGAGCACCACAGCCGCAGCAGGCGGAGGATCGCAGGATCCTTTCAGAACTGTCAGAAAACTAACTTGGAGAGACCCCAATCCGGTCCGGTGATTCCGTTATCATCATATTGAGCGGTCGGAAGTGAAGCTTCAGCTTCAGATCCGGCAAGCAGGGTGGAACCGCGTGAACAACGTCCCTTGCATTACAGTTGATGTAGTGCAGGGGACTTTTTTGTGTGATCAGCAGAGCCAGACCCCGCACGATTAAGGAGGAAAAAATGACAAGAGAAGAATATCTTGAAGTTTACCGTCATTCCCTTTCACACATCCTTGCGAAGGCTGTGATTGAAATGTTCGGTAAGGAAAATGTACAGTATGCAATCGGACCGCAGATCGCTGACGGTTTTTATTATGATTTTGTACTGCCCAGAACATTGAACAAAGAGGATTTTGACAGCATTGAAAATAAGATGCGTGAAATCCTTAAGAGAAGAGAAGCATGGACCAGAAAGGAAGTTTCCAGACAGGAAGCGCTGGAAATTTTCAAGGATCAGAAGTTCAAGACAGAGCTGATTCAGGACCTTCCGGAAGATGAGAAGATCACTCTCTATTATACCGGAGAGGATTATGTGGATCTGTGCAGAGGACCTCATGTGGAGAATTCTCAGGAACTGATGAATGCGGCATTCAGGATCAAATCCGTGTCCGGCTCCTACTGGAGAGGTGACGAACATCGTGACCAGCTGCAGAGAATCTATGTATATGCATTCCCGTCCAAGGATGAACTCAAGGAGCACATCCGTCTGGTACAGGAGGCAATGGAACGTGATCATAAGAAGATCGGACCGCAGCTCGATCTGTTCATGTTTGACGAGACAGCACCGGGTATGCCGTACTGGCTTCCGAGAGGATGGAAACTTTTCAATGCGCTTGCAGATTTCTGGAGAGGCATCCACGAAGAGCATGATTATCAGGAAATTTCCGCTCCGGTCATCAACAATAAGAAACTGTGGGAGACCAGCGGACACTGGGCACATTATCAGGACAATATGTTCATTATCCCCGGCGACAATGCTGCAGAGGATGACAGTGATGTATATGCCTGCAAGCCGATGAACTGCCCGAATGCCATCATGGTCTATAAGAGACAGCCGAGATCCTATAAGGATCTGCCGCTTCGTTTCAGTGAGATGGATGTCATCCACAGAAAAGAAAAATCAGGAGAGCTTAACGGCCTGTTCCGTGTACAGATGTTCCGTCAGGATGATGACCATACACTGCTGGCTGAAGAACAGATTGAAGATGAAATCGGCGATATCATGGATATTGCAGGTCAGATCTACGGAACCTTCGGGCTGACCTATATTGCAGAACTGTCCACAAGACCGGATGATTTCATGGGAGATATTGAATCCTGGAATCGTGCAGAAGCATCCTTAAAGAATATTCTGAATAAGAAATACGGTGAGGGCAATTATGAGATCAATGAGGGCGATGGTGCATTCTATGGTCCGAAGATCGATCTGAAGATGAAAGACGCACTCGGAAGAGAATGGCAGATGGGCACGATCCAGCTGGATTTCCAGCTGCCGCTGAACTTCGGACTGAAGTATGTGGCAAGTGACGGCTCCTTAAAGCAGCCGGTTATGATCCATCGTGCGATCTTCGGTTCCATGGAGCGTTTCATCGGTATCCTGATCGAGAACTTCAAGGGAGCATTCCCGTTCTGGCTGTCTCCTTATCAGGTCGGTGTCGTACCGATCCGTACAGAGCACAATGATTATGCCAAAAAGGTTGTATCGCTTCTCCGTAAGAACCGTATCCGCGCAGAAGTGGATTACACGGATAACAATATGAAAGAAAAAATCAAGAAGTATAAGAACTACAAGGATCCGTACATCATTGTTCTTGGTGACAAGGAAGCTGCTGAAAATACAGTATCCATCAATGTGCGCGGGTCCAATAAGCAGATTCAGAATGTTCCGCTGGATCAGTTTGTTGCAATGTGCAGAAAGATGAATGAAGAATACAGCCTGGATCTGATTGACTCTGCAGAGTAATCAGTGACAGTGCAAAAAAGGGCGTTTGCTGAAAAGCATTCGCCTTTTTTTTATGAAAATATCATGTATAATAGAGTCAGTATATACACAGGGAGAACAGATTAACTGATGGAAAAAAGATCCGAAGCAAACCGATCCGATCGTAAATGGAAATTCAGTATACAGGACATTACAGGAGCAGTGCTCTTTCTTCTGACTGCAGCGTTCCTGATCCGCTCCATGACGCTCTGTACCGGAAAAGATATCTGGTATGATGAGCTTTTTACCATGGAATTTTCAGAAAGGCCTGTTGCACAGCTGATCAGTCTGACAGCGCAGGATGTGCATCCGCCGTTATACTATATTCTGGTCCGGGCAGCCCTGCTTGCAGGAAAGGCCTTCGTCCCGGCAGCAAATCCCATTGTCATCGCAAAACTGACTTCAGTGCTTCCGTTCTGGCTGATTCTGCTGTATTCGCTGGTGATGATTCGCAGAAATTTCGGCTGGCTGACCGCAGGGTTGTTTTCCTTCTGCGTGGTGACCATGCCGCAGATGGCCGATTACACGGTGGAAGTCAGGATGTACAGCTGGGCGTTGTTTTTCGTCCTGGCGTCTGCGCTTCATGCATACGAAATCATGAAGGACAGTGTTTCCGGATATGGCAGATGGGATGTGAAGAACGGATTCCTGATGCTGCTGTTTGCAGTGGCAGCCTGCTACACGCATTATTATGCCTGTATTGCGATCGGCGTACTTTATTTTCTGCTGATAATCTGGATGATTGCGCAGGTAGTGTCATCGGGCAGAATACATGATGGAGAAAGCCCGCAGATGGACTATCGGGGACTTGGAACTGTCGTGATCTGCATGAATGTGACGGTACTGGCGTTTCTGCCGTGGATCAGGGCAGTGGCGATGCAGGTACGTTCCGTGAAGTCGAATTACTGGATTTTGCCGCTGACCTGGAGAAGCATCGGCGGATGTATCAGATTCCTGTTCAAACCCGCTTTTACAGATGATCATCTGGATACATTCCTGGCAGTCATTCTGGCCGGTATATTTGCAGTGTTTCTGATTGCAGCACTCCTGCGCATTAAGAGCAGCCGGGACAGAGAAAAAAAGCTGAAGCTGCAGTTTGCACTGCTCTGCATGGGTATCATGCTGGGACTTGTGGCAGCAGGATTTATCGCATCGGCTCTGATCAGACCGGTATTTATCTATCGGTATATGCTTCCGGCAGGCGGTGTGTTCTGGCTCTCCTTTGCCATTCCGGCAGGGTTTCTGGCGCAGGATTCCCGTCAGAGACGGAAACCGGTTCAGCTTCTTTTTGCTGCAGCAATCGGCATATTTGTGCTGACAGGAATCAGAGACTATAGTGCATTCCGGGGAAATGAACTGTATAAGAGAGTGCAGATGGAAAATACACTGGAACAGCTTTCAAAAATTCCGGAGGGAACGAAAATTGTATGCAATTTCGGACACGTGCAGGCACTGGTGTCCTATACACGCGGAACCGGAGAAGATATATATCTGTACGGAAGTGAGCCGGAGGAAATGATCAGCAAGGTCATGACCGGGCTTGAAACGGTTACTGATGCTTCAGAGATCAGAAGCTGGCTGGAAGCAGGGGATCAGGTGATTTTTCTGGGAAGCTTTAATTCCAGGCAGGATATTCTGAATCAGTGGAAAGAATCGGATGGAATTATTTCCGAGGATGAAGGCAGCTGTATGTATGAACGTTACTGGTTTGATATTTTCAGCCTGAAGCTTGGAAAATAAACAGAAAGGTCAGAATAACAGGAGGGCACAGCATGAACTATTTACTGGACGGAAACAGAATGGTACTTGGTACCTGCTATTATCCGGAGCACTGGCCGGAGGATATGTGGCAGAAGGATCTTCAGAGAATGCATGAAACCGGAATAGAAGTGATCCGTATTGCCGAGTTCGCCTGGAATAAATTTGAGCCGCATGAGAATGTATATGACTTTTCGTTTTTTGACGGATTTCTGGATCTGTGTGAAAAAGAGCAGATGAAGGTAATCTTCTGTACACCGAGCGCAACACCGCCTGCCTGGCTGACAGAAAAGTATCCGGAAGTATTAAATGCAAGGAAAGACGGGGTTCTGATCCGCCATGGAGAAAGGCGGCATTATAATTACAATTCTCCCGTATATCAGAAAATGACTTCTGAGCTTGTGGAGAAAATGGCACAGCATTATGCTTCGAGATCCTGTATCATCGGCTGGCAGATTGATAATGAGATCAACTGTGAAACGGATGAATTCTATTCGAAGAGTGATGACATTGCATTCCGTGATTTTGTGCATCGTAAATACCAGACACTGGATGCACTGAATCAGGCATGGGGGACGGTGTTCTGGAATCAGACCTATACAGACTGGTCGGAAGTGCATGTCCCCGGAATTACCAATCAGGATTCCACCAATCCGCATGAGGTGCTGGATTATAAGCGGTTTGTTTCTGACAGTGCCTGCAGATGGACCAGGATGCAGAGCGATATTCTGCGCAGATACCTCAAAGCGGATGATTTTATTACCACCAATGGTCTTTTTAATCTGGATAATCACAGAATGTGTCAGGAAAGTCTTGATTTCATGACGTATGACTGTTATCCGAATTTTGCCTATATGACAGATCAGTATGATGCCTGGAAAGGGGGACTTCTGGACCGTGAGTGGAGCAGAAATCTTTCGGAAGTCAGGGCAGTGTCAGAAAGGTTCGGAATCATGGAACAGCAGTCGGGCGCAAACGGATGGACGACGAGAATGGAATCGCCGACGCCCAGACCCGGACAGATCAGACTCTGGACCATGCAGAGTATTGCACACGGGGCAGATTATATCAGCTATTTCAGGTGGAGAACATCCACAATGGGAACGGAGATCTACTGGCATGGAATTCTGGATTATTCGGGCAGAGAAAATCGCAGAATCCGCGAGGTACGTCAGATCGCCGGTGAGATTTCCCATATGCAGGAGATTGCAGGCAGTGCATACCACGCACAGGTGGCAGTAGTCAAAACACATGATAATGAATGGGATGCACAGCTCGACCGCTGGCACCACAGGCTGGAGGATTGCAGTGAAAACGGCATCTTTGCGGCTGCCACGCATACACATACGCCGATGGATTATCTGTATCTGCAGGCGGGAACACAGGTGGAGGAACTGCAGAAATACGGACTTCTGATTTTTCCGCATGCGGTAATGATTACATCAGAGCAGGCAGGACTTCTGGAAGAGTATGTAAGACGCGGCGGGAAACTCGTTCTGGGCTGCAGAGCAGGGCTTAAAAATGAAAACGGAAGATGTACAATGCAGGACCTTCCGGGAGTACTGCAGACGCTTTCCGGTGTGATTGTAACAGAATTTTCTCCGGTTGCACCGGATGATGGAATGATATATGTCAGATGGGAAAACGGCGGAGAAAAACCGCTTCGTCTTCCGGCTGCAGAATATAATGATCTGCTGCAGCCGAATGCACCGGACAGTGAAGTACTTGGTGTATATAATGACAGTTATTATGCCGGAACACCGGCGCTGATCAGACATTCGCATGGAAAAGGAACGGTCTGGTCCTACGGGAGCACATTTACAGAACAGACAGCTGCTTCGTTTCTGACCGTTCTGGGATTTGCCGAGCCGTACGGGGATGTTTTCGAACTGCCGAAGCAGTGTGAAATTGCATGCAGAGAAAAGGATGGAACCAGATATTTCTTTATTCTCAATTATGACAGGAGGCCGGTTCATATTCTGCTGAAGAAAAAACTGAGGGACATGCTCAAAGAAGAGCGGATCACAGGGGAAGCGGTACTTCCGGGGTATGGAGTGCTGATTCTGGCACAGGAAGGATGAAATACAGGGTGAAAAACAGAAAACGGATACCGGCAGTGCTGCTTGCGGCAATGACTGTTCTGATACTGCAGACGGATGTGACGGTACAGGCCAGACAGAATGTACTGCCTTCGGCAAAGTCATGTACCTTCATTCTTCCCGAAGATTATCAGAGCAGTTCAGAGGCCGGAATGTTTGTGAACAGTCATTATCCTCTGGATGCGTCCAATATTACCTTTCAGGAGACTGCACTGCACGAAGAGACGGAAGGGATGACAAATGCAGAGAAAGCTGCGTCGACAACGGGGGCAACAGTACAGGCAGGAGACAACATGCAGGAACTGTCAAAAGAGAGCTATGAGAAGATGATGGCACAGCAATATGCAATGGTGTATGGCACAGCAGTCTCCTATCAGGTTTCTTCTTTTGAAAATATTACGGTTGATGGATTCCCGGGATACAGAATTGAAGCGTCATGGAAGGACGCTTCACAGAATATCGATCAGACGGTAATCATGATTCTGTCTGCAGATAAGACTTATACCATTACCTGGTCACAGGCAGAGGATGATCTGCATACGGAAGACTTTGCAGAGAGTCAGGCGTCAGTACATGTACAGAGTCAGTCCTGATACTTGACAGAATTCACCTGTTAGCATATACTAACTATGACAAATGAGAATGAATATCAAAATGTCAGAAAGAGGTGCAAAGTATATGACTGCTTCCATTGTTGTTGCGGCAATTATAATGATTCTGGTGATACTGGATATCAGATATATGGTTCGTATGAAAAAATCAGGAAAGAGTATCGGATGCTCAGGCTGCAGCGGAAACTGTGCACAGTGTCACGCGGCAGCGGCAAAGAAGAAAAGTCGTGTGTTATGAACTGATTTTCCGCAGCATCTGATCCGTAAATACATTGGCTCTCAGCAGATCCTGTTTGTCCGGATGGAGAAGTGCCTCATCAAAATTCCGGATCATTTCATCAATCTGCGCATCATCGCATTTACCACGGCACTGTTCATATTTGTTCCGGATCTGCATGGGCATCTTGCCCTGGCAGAAATAGGAACCAAGGTATTGATTGTCCGGTGCAATCCAGGCGGAAGCAGTACGGGCGATCTGCTGATAGTACCGGTCAGAATTTCCCATTCCGCAGGTTCCGAACAAGGCAATATTTTTATGGTGCAGAGAAGACAGCAGATCAATGATTTCAAGGGAGCAGCTGCCGCGATTTGCCCAAAAACCGATAAAATAATTCTCAGCTTCATGAGTACCGTTCCACTGACGGACATTAATCATCTCTTTGGAACGGTCTCTGATGGCATCATATATTTCATTTGCGATCATTTTGGTGTTGCCGGTTTCGCTGGCATAGACAACAAGATATTTCAGCATCAGTTTACCTCACATACATAAAACAGAAAATGGTCAGCAGCCACCATAATAGTAATGATTTCCGCCAAAGCACATCCCGCTTCCGCCACAGCAGAGATTGCACAGAAACCAGGTAACACAGAGCTTTGTACACATATCGCTGTTGCCATAGAATGGTGTACCGTAAGGTGTACGCTGCTGCGTATACCATGTTCCTCCTGCCTGAAGCTGCTGCAGAAGTTCCTGATAATTTACATTGTGCGGTTCCATGTTTGCAGCAGTACGTGCATGATCAAGAGCAATCACATTATTGCCGAGTCCGGAATTGGCAATTGCGCTGTAGTAATACCATTGCGCAGAGTGTACGGCGATACTGCCGAGTACATTAAGGGCTTCACGGAAGTGACCTCCCTGAATGTAGTTTGCAGCGGCACGCAGATGAATGGTCTCTTCATCATCACCGGAGGAAGTCTGACCGCCTGCAGAGCCATAGCCGTTAAATCCGCCAAAGCCGCCAAAACCGCCGAAACCTCCAAAATCGCCATATCCGTTTCCGGAAGTACCGGAAGAAGTATTTCCATAACCGGATGTCCGTTCCTTCATGATCTGTTCATAAGCCTGCTGTACCAGCTTGAACATTTCTTCCGCCTGTTCCTTATGCGGATTGTTAATATTGGCATCGGGGTGATATTTTCGGCTCATGGCCCGATACGCCTTTTTTACCTCATCATCAGAGGCATCTCTGGATATACCAAGTACTTTATATGGATCAGACATTTTCTGTTTCGTCCTTTTTGCTCAGTCTTTTATGTCGGATGATTTCATAACGGTACCAGACTCCGGAATACAGAATATTGCGAAGAATGGTAATGTTTTCCAGAATCGGGAGAGTTTCAAAGGATCTGGAGCATTCAGAGATCATCATGGTCAGAATGCGGTTACAGTATTCGTCAAAATGTTCACGGTCATTTTCCCATACCGGCCGGAAGGGATTGTAATTGCCTGTTTTTTCATCTTTTTCTATATCGTCGTAGGCGTCCATCAGGTAAATGAATTTACCAAGGTAGAAGCCGATGCGCCGGAGCGTTTCTGACCAGGCATCTTCTTTATAGCAGAAGAGCTCCGCCATAATCTGTCCGAAATACCCGGCAACCTTATCCACATCCGTATCGCCTGCTTTTTCACAGGTATGAATGTTTTCAAGACCGGTATATACCGCCTTGGCTTTTTCGGGATATCTGCGTACTACTTTCCGGTAATCGCCGGAAAGCATTCTGGAAAAGAAAAATTTATTGACCTTGTGTTCATCTGTCCAGTCATCCAGACATTTGTAATAGGCCAGCAGAATATTCATATCTGCGGCATATTCAGAATATTCATTGATTCTGGTCGGATGTTTTTCCAGCGGGTGTGCTGCACATCTGCAGGCACTGACTTTATCCTGCGGTTCATAGAGACCGGTCAGGAGCATGATCAGAAATGTCAGATCATAACTGAGGGTTGCCTGACCCTGTGCACCGTATCTGTGCTTTAATTCTCTGCAGAAACCACAGTAGTAGGAGCGGTAAACATCAAACTCTCTGAATTTGATTTCAGGCTTATTGATTATAATGTATCCAAACATGGTTTCTCCGGATTAAGAACGTTTGATGAATTCGGTTCCGCACTTGGGACAGTGTACCATAATCTTACCCTTGCCGCGCGGAATGCGTATTTTCTGGTTGCATTTGGGACAACGATAAATGTGATAGATTTTACGCTGTGACAGATTATAACGGAAATTTCTGAAAAATCCGGTAAAACGGCCTGCATATTTCATGTAGACTTCATTTTCATGGTATCTGCGTGGAATATTACGTGAAAAAAGACGGAAATAGCTGTACACAAGTAAAATGATCGGAAGAATTGACAAGGTGCGAAAAGGTCCGAAACCGGTCAGCACAATCAGAATCAAAGTGACAACCAGCAGAAATTTTGTGAATTTGTCAGTTCCATAGGCACCGTAACGGCCCTGCATGAAGCGAATGAATTTATCTTTCATAAGTTTGTCTCCTGTATATGAGCAATTCTAAAGGCGAAAAGCTGGAAATGCAATGAACTACCGATAAATAAATCTAAAAAAAACATAAAATGCATCAAGGTTGCAAAAAGACTGTGATAAGGCTAATATGATAGGTATTAAAACAGAAGTGGAGCAATGTGGGGATATGCAGATTATAATTGTGGGGTGTGGAAATGTCGGCAGTACGCTGGCTGAGCAGCTCAGCAAAGAAGGCCACGATATCAGTGTGATTGATGAGCGCAGTGATATACTGCAGAGTGTTGTCAACAACAGTGATGTTATGGGAATCGTCGGAAACGGTGCAAGTTATTCGACGATGAAGGATGCAGGAATCGAAGCGGCAGACCTGATGATTGCGGTAACAGATTCGGATGAACTCAATCTTCTGTGCTGTCTGATTGCCAAAAAGGCAGGCAACTGTCATACAATTGCCAGAGTACGTAATCCGGTATATAAAAGAGAAATAGGGTTCATCAAAGAAGAACTGGGACTTTCAATGGTCATAAATCCGGAGGAGGCTGCGGCAAATGAGGCAGCAAGACTTCTGAAGTTCCCATCGGCCAATAAGATCGAGACATTCGCCAGAGGACGTGCGGAACTGATCAAGCTTAGTATTGAGGAAGAATCGGTTCTGTGCAATAAATCCCTGAAAGAGATTCAGTCAGAACTTCGAAGCAAGGTTCTGATCGGTATTGTCTCCCGTGGAGAAGAGATATTCATACCGGATGGCAATTTTGTGCTGCGTGCAAGAGACGAGATCTCCGTGATCGGTTCCACGCGTGACATGATTGCCTTTTTTAAGCGCATTAAGATGCCGACAGCAGGAGTACATTCCTGTATTATTGTCGGTGGTGGTGAGACGGCATATTATCTGGCAGGTCAGCTTTTGTCTGTCGGTGTGGATGTGAGAATCTTCGAGCGCAGCCGTGAACGCTGCAAGGAGCTCGCAACACTGCTTCCGGAAGCACTGGTAATTCATGCGGACGGCACGGATAAGGACAGGCTGATGGAGGAAGGGCTGACAACAGTGGAATCATTTGTTGCGCTGACAGACCTTGATGAAGAAAATATCATGCTGTCGATGTTCGTTCACAGTCTGAGTAAAAAGGCCAAACGTATTACCAAGGTACATCGTGCAGGATATGAAGATATTATCGGATCCCTTGATGTCGGCAGCGTTCTGTATCCGAAGAATATTACGGCGGAACGTATTGTCCAGTATGTAAGGGGTATGTCCAATTCATTTGAAAGCAATATTGAAACGCTCTACAGGATGGATGACGGCAGAGTTGAGGTTCTGGAATTCCTGATCAGAGAAGATGCTCCGGTACTGGGAGTGCCGCTGCAGAACATTCAGCTGAAAAAGGGAATTCTGGTGGCCTGCATCAATCACAGGGGAGAAATCACGATCCCGGGCGGGCAGAGCAAAATTGCAGTCGGAGATACCGTGATTGTGGTAACAACTTCGACCGGGTTTCATGATATCAGCGATATTCTTGCCTGATCGGCGTATGCCGGATAAATCAGGAATAAATCAGATGGGGCTGGACTTATAATATGAATTATTCAATGATCAGATATGTTTTGCTAAAGGTAGTGGAGCTGACTGGAGCGCTCATGACACTTCCGATGATGGTCGCAGCTGTTTACGGGGAATGGAAAGATGCAGAGATGTTTGCAGTTCTGGTTATCTGCTGTTTCCTGATCGGGTTTATCGGAGGAAAGATATTCAGACCTGTAAACAGGGTCTTTTTTGCGAGAGAAGGGTTTGTGGTAACAGCACTCAGCTGGCTGCTGATCAGTATGATCGGTGCACTTCCGTTTGTACTGTCGGGAACAACAGCGTCCTATGTGGATGCACTTTTTGAAACGGTTTCCGGTTTTACGACGACCGGAGCAAGTATTCTGAAGGATGCCGGTGCAGTCAGATATGGTGTACAGTTCTGGAGATGCTTTACGCACTGGATCGGCGGTATGGGAGTGCTGGTGTTCATGCTTGCCATCCTGCCGATGGCTGATGGCTACAGTATGCACCTGATGCGAGCGGAAAGTCCTGGTCCGGCGGTCGGAAAATTTGTACCGAGAGTGAAGGATACTGCCAAGATACTGTATGTAATCTATATCGGTTTTACATTGATTGAAATTGTACTCCTGAAAATTGCGGGGCTGAATCTGTATGAAGCTTCCACGCTCACATTTTCTACGGTAGGTACAGGAGGATTCTCACTGGTATCAAGCGGCTGTAAGAATTATCCGCTGGCGGCACAGACGATTATGACTGTATTCATGGCACTGTGCGGTATCAACTTCAGTGTTTATTATCTGATTCTGACCCGAAGATTCAAGGAGGCATGGCACTGTGATGAGATGCGCTGGTATCTGATCACCATGCTGGGATCGGGTTCATTGATTGCATTTAATATATACAGAGCAGGACTTGTGGCGACGCCTTATCTGGCGTTCCATCATGCGATGTTTACGGTATCATCCATTATGACGACAACCGGTTTTGCAACGCTTGATTATAATGTGTGGCCGCAGTTCAGCAGAACGCTCCTGTTCATTCTGACACTGATCGGAGCATGCGCAGGATCTACAGGCGGCGGTCTGAAGTTCTCACGTCTGGTGATCCTGGTCAGAAATGTCAGAAATGAACTTGTTTTCACCATTCATCCCAAGAGCATGCGCAGGGTGATGATGGATGGACACAGTGTGGAGGGTACCACTGTAAAATCAGTATCCGCGTATCTTGCATGTTATGTGTTTATTTTCTTCAGTTCGTTTTTAATTGTATCAACAGACGGATTTGATTTTGAAACCAATATTTCTGCAATTGCCGCAACCTTCAACAATGTCGGACCCGGTCTTAACATGGTAGGGCCGATCGGCAATTACAGTGAATTTTCGGATCTGTCAAAGATCGTGATGATTCTGGATATGCTGGCAGGCAGACTTGAAATCATGCCGCTTCTGACATTGTTCTCCTTCAGAACATGGAAAAAATAAATCAGATGATATAATAAGATAATCAGAAAGAACTGCCGCATTACGCTGTATGGAGCGATGCGGCAGTTCTTTTGCTATACAGAACCCGCGAAGCGGGGTTTTTTACATGATGGCGGCCCGGATCAGGTAGATCAGGAACAGATGCACGGGATAAAATGCATAAAAGAAATACTTGAATTTTTTACCGGCGAATCCGCGCTGACCGTTGTAGAACAGCATCAGGATGAACCCCGGGAAGGCCCATTGTTCGGAATATACACACAGACCGAAAAATGCATACCCGGAAATGAGGGCAAGCGGACGGAATTTCCGCAGCAGAAACAGGATGGTAATCAGCGTGATTCCATAGTAGCTGTAATCCGTCTTCAGAAGATCGGCAAGACCGCAGCCGCCGGCGTAACAGCAGGCACACAAAAGAACTGCGAGAATACGCTGAAGAGGCTTTGATTCATCAGGAGCCGGGTTAAGGTGTGCCCATATGGAATCAATCGCCCAGATTACACCAAGGCCGATGGCAAGCGTGAAGTAAACATTCTGATCCCCCATTTCAAGTGTGAAATTGGATTTCAGAATCGTTATGATATCAAAACTGCCTGCAGCGTCCTGAACGATCAGTGCAAGATCAAACGGAATTTCGGAGATTACGGCAAACAGAGCAAGATTTCGCAGATAACGGATTTTGCTGTGGGTATGGTCATAGCCTTCCACCAGCAGAAAGCAGAAGATGGGAAATGCAGTCCGGCCGACATCGCGCAGAAATTCATAAAGGGCAACGCTCTGTTCTGCACTGAGACCGTGCGGAAGGTGACCGGCATAGAGCTCATACAGGTAGATGCCTGCAGTTGCATGATCAATCAGCATGGTAATAATGGCTACCAGCTTCAGCGTGCTGCCGCTGAAAATTTTCCGGGGCTGTTTCCGGACTGTTGTTTCATTCATAATTTAATGTACCTTTCCATAAATTGAATGAATTTATTATACACTTTTTCCGAAAACAGTTTCTTAATTTAATCTTGTGATTCGGTAGTTTTTGATCTCCGGTTTTGCCGGAATCCTGATTTTATGAAAATGATATTGACGATTGTAAGATAAAAATGCCCCGGAACACTCTGCTTCAGGGCATTCCGGGGCATAAAAAAGCGATAGACGGGATTCGAACCCGCGGTCTCCACCTTGGCAAGGTGGCGCTTTACCAGCTAAGCTACTATCGCATTTCATCAGTTGTCTGCAACCGACTTTTAAGATTCTATCGTACTGTCGCCACTTTGTCAACCATAAATGTGAATTCTGCTTCTAAAACAGACTGGTATTATCAAATATCTGCATATTGGATATTTAAATCGTACCAGATTTCCTTATGATAGGTAATAACAAAACGAGGAGCAATTCAATTTTGCCGGCCGGCACCCTCACGATGAAAGGGGTGTCCATCAATGAAACACAAAAACAGAAAATTACAGCTTCGGAATATCACACTGACAGGAGTTTTTTCAGCACTGATTATTGCTTTTACAGCTTTTATCTGCCATATCCCTTACGGGATCAACGGCGGTTATGTGCATTTCGGGGACGCGGTGATCTATCTTGCAGTGGCAATTCTGCCACGTCCGTATGCGATGCTTGCGGCAATTATCGGAGGAGGGATGTCTGATCTTCTGACCGCGCCGCAGTGGATGGTGGCAACGATGCTGATCAAACCGCTTCTTACGATACCTTTTTCGGGTGCGTCGGACCGGATTGTGAGCAGAAGAAATGTGGCGGCAACAGCGATTGCATTTCTGATTTCCAGCGCGGGCTATTACCTGGCGGGAATGCTTCTGTTTGGCAATGTCGGAGGATTCCTGATGGCAGTTCCGGGAGACCTGATACAGTCAGGAGGAAGTGCAGTTGCATTTATCGCAGTAGGAAGAGCACTTGACCGGTACGGACTGAAAAAGAGACTTGCGCAGCCGGTCAGAGAAAAGAAAAATGAAACATTGCAGAAAGCAGGGTAAATCAGAATATGAAAACATCAATCATATATACACTGGGAAATGAGGTATATGCCAATATCACGAACCGCTGTGACTGTAACTGCACGTTCTGCATCAGGCATAACGGCAGCGGCGTCGGAGATGCGCAGAACTTATGGTATGACAGGGAGCCGTCACTTGAGGAAATCCTGAAGGCGATGGATGAATTTGATTTTGTACCTTATAAAGAGCTGGTGTATTGCGGTTACGGAGAGCCGACCTGTGCACTGGATGTGCTGCTGGCTTCTGCAGCACATGTAAGAAAAAAGGGAATCCGGGTCAGGCTCAATACCAACGGGACAGGAAGTCTGTACAATAAAAAGGATATTGTTCCGCTTCTGGCAGAGGTTGTGGATACAGTGTCCATCAGTCTCAATGCGCCGGATGAGAAGGCTTATAATGAAGTGACGGTGCCGCAGCTTAAAGGTTCTTTTGAAGCCATGTGTCAGTTCGCGGTTTCGTGCAGGGCGCATGGGATCAGCACCATGTTTACAGTAGTGGATATTATCGGACCGGAGCAGATACAGAAGAGCCGGGAACTTGCAGAGCGTCTTGGAATTCCGCTGCGTGTCAGGAAATATGAAGGAAAAAATGAATGATGAATCTTCAGACCTTCAGGTTCTGTTGACACACCAGATCCCGATGCAGACAAGCGGAAGTGCGGCCAGTACCTGCCAGCCGAGCGCATTTTCATGCAGGAAGACGGCAGACAGCAGTACACCGAAGACCGGATTGGTAAAGCCGTACACGGCGACCTTTGAGACCGGGTGATACTTCAGAAGAAGTCCCCACAGAGAGTATGCAGTGGAGGAAATCAGTGCCAGATACAGCAGCATCAGGTAGGCTGCGCCGGATGTGACATGGAGACGTCCGCCGGCAAGGAAACCGGACAGGATCATGAGCAGTCCGCCGGCAATGAACTGCCAGCCGGAGAGCAGAACCGGGTTCTCTGTTCTGGAAAAATGCTTCATCAGGACGGTGGAAAAGGCATAGGAAACCGTAGAAATCAGAATGAAACCTTCACCGTTCCATTGAAAACCCATACTGAGCGCACTGCCGCCAAGATTTACCAGAACGACGCCGGCAAAGCCCAGGAGGCAGCCCAGAATCTTTTTACCTGTAAACTTTTCCATCCGGAAAAGCAGGGAAGAGATCAGAATTGCCATGAATACGCTGGTCGCTTCAATGATGGAAGATTTGACACCGCTCGTATGGGCAAGGCCGATATAAAAAAATAAATACTGCAATACCGTCTGAAACAGGCAGAGGCTTATGATTTTGGGGAGCACTGCCTTTTTTGCTGCCAGAAACTGCCCTGAAAGGAGTGATCCGATCAGGATGACCAGAATACCGGCAAGTGTGAAACGGACGCCGGCGAACAGAATCTGTGCAGCAGAATCATCAGCGGCGACATGGAACAGCTGATAACCGATTTTGACGCACGGAAATGCGCTGCCCCAGAGAAAATTACAGAAAACGGCGGTGATGATCATGCCTGCCGTTGATTTCAGAAAACTGCTTTTGGTCTGCATTACGATTTACCTCTTTCAAAAATAGTATGCACATCCGGTGCATGAAGTACATCATAGACGATTACAGGAGGAAATGCAAAATATATGACGGCGGATGCTTTTGTATCATTTTTAATTGTGAACAAAAACGGGGAGGCAGATTTGGCAATAAAGGAGAAAACCCGAAAAAGACTTGAATGAAAATATCTGTTAGCATAAAATGATACATAAAGGTTAACGATAAACTACAATAATAAACAGGATGCGATAACAGGCAGAAATACTGCCTTTTTTCATGCAATGTCAGGTAAACGTTAACCTCAAGAGCATCATATAACGTACCATGTATCTGAGTAGCTGCAAAGGGAAAGGAAGGAGATCCAAAGGTATGAAATGGGGAAAAGTTACAGGGCTCTGGCTCAGGAGGACATTTACAGGCATGATCTGTGCATCGGTCATGATGACTTCGCTGCCGGCAGGGCTGGAAGTTCATGCGGCAGAGGATGTGCCTGCAGGAAATGAATCGGTCGCCGGAACAACGGTCGTGGATACTGCAGCAGAGGAAAAGTCTGCAGTGGCAGGAACCGGAAGTCAGGAAGATGAAAAAAAGGATGGCAAAGCGTCTGAAGAAAAGAAAACAGATGAAGAAAAGAAAACGGATGATGTAAAAAAATCCGACGAAGGTGCAGGCGGGGAAAAACCTGCGGTAGCAGGTGCATCAAGATCAAAGTCCAAAACAGATCAGGCAGAAGGTGATGCCAGCTCGGAAGCTTCTTCCGGAGACAGCAGCAACAGTGCAGCCAGCGCTTCTTCTGATGATACTGCGAATGATGCGCTGATCACAAGCCTTACCGTAGTCGGAGCGGAAAATATTGCAGCCAGCGCAAAAGCAACCGCAACCTGTGATCTGGTCAATGATCTGGGCGGCGTGGCAGCGCTCAATGACGGAATCGAACCGAAACAGTCAGCGCGGCTGGAAACAGATGAAGATTACAATAAGGTCTGGCACTGCTGGGGATATGAGGGGCAGGAGGCCTTTGTACAGTATACCTGGGACGAAGATGTGACGCTGAGCGGAACGGCTGTTTATTATTTCACGGATAACGGCGGAATTCTGATGCCTGCGTCTTCTGTATTCGAATATTATGATGAAGAAAAAGCAGACTGGGTACAGCTGAAGACCGTGACGGACAATCAGCCGGATCAATATAATGAAGTGACTTTTGATCAGAAGATTACGACGAAGAAACTCCGGATCCGGATGACGCCGCATGCGGATGAAACAGATGGCAGCAGACATGCTGTCGGCATCCGTGAATGGAAGGTATTTGGCACAGCCGCAGAGGATCCTGATTCTGTGACACGTGACGGGGTTACCACAGAGAAGATAGACGGTGGATATCGTATGTCCAATGACACCTTCGTGGTGGAAACCGGTAAATACGGAAATATCACCAGCCTGAAGCTGAAAGATGATCAGTATGATACCAACTATGTCATGAATGCGGAAAATGCCACGGGTCAGGCGGATGCAGCAGGCCATGAGTGGATGGGCGAGCTGATGTTCAAGGTCAGAAAAGACGGAGACAGCAGCTGGTCAGAAGAAAATACCGGGCGCAGCGAGAGCGGGCGCAAGGTAAAGCTGGATGGGACAAAGGTTGTTGTCACATATGAAAATGCAACAGAAGATAAGGGAATCCGGGACTTTAAACTGACTGAAACCTATTCACTGACCAGTGATAAAAAGCTTCACTGGGAAATGAAGGTGGAAAATACCGGAGACAGCGGTCTTACGATCGGGGATTTCGGCGTACCATGCCCGTTCAATGAATACTGGTCGGGCGGAGATCAGATCTATGAGACCAGAACGGTTTATCACAGCTTTGTCGGACAGAATTCATCCTACATTTATGTGACCAGACCGAGCGGACAGGGAAAATACCTGTTGATGACACCGGATGCCTCCACAGGAGCAGGATTTGAATATCAGGATCACTGGAGAACCGATGAGAGAGCCTCTGATGAACAGTCCTGGTGTCAGGATCAGTCGGGCTGGGCAAACGGTCTGAATGTATTCTATATTCATTCCGATGTCATAAAGTCCACACACAGGGGATATCTTCCGAATACATCGCTGAAGCTGGAGGCAGGAGAAAGCAAAACATACGCCTTTGATTTCCAGGCAGTGAATGATGAGAAGGATATGAAGGAAAAGCTGTATGAGAAAGATCTTGTGGATGCGGTTGCAGTTCCCGGCATGGCATATTCCATCAATATGCCGGCAAAGATGTATCTGCATACAAAGGCATCAAAAGATTCCATTTCCTTTGATATCAAATGCCCGCACCAGCTGGGACTTCATGAAGGAAATGACAAGACTGTCAGTAATAATATGACATGCAGGTCAAATGCCGAAAACACCTATATCAGCTATGATGATACGAAGGAAATTGATGGCGAGCAGTATCTTGTATATGATCTTCATTTCGGAGATCTCGGACAGAACAATGTCATCGTGAATTACGGTGATGATCAGAAGACGACATTGCAGTTTTATCTGATGGATGATGCTGCAACAGCGCTGAATACACATGCGCAGTTTATGGTGGATAAAACGCAGATCAATACACCCGGCCAGACGGGAGACAAGGTCTTCGATGACTGGATGATGGACAATAAGGCAACCCGTTCCACGACAGACGGCAATTACTGGAATGAGTCGTACTGGGGCTGGGGCGATGACTGGGGTCTGACGCACGGCGAGTACCTTGCGGAAAAAAATGTGTATCAGCCGGTTGCGGCACAGATCAAAGCAGTAGATGAATATCTGGATACGGCGATCTGGAATGACCTGATGGCGGAGCACCATACGGATTATAAGATCCATGATTTCCTTATGAGTGCGCCGAATGCATCCCCGACCTACCGTGGCTATGCGTATCCGCATATTTACAACACCTATTTTTCCATGTATAAAATTGCCAGAAATTATCCGGATATGACTGATTATATTGAAAAGCCGGATACCTATCTGCTGCGCGCCTACCATATTCTGAAGGCACTGTACGGAGACGGTGTCAGCTATAACTGGTCGACAGGCCTGATGGGAGAACTCACGACACCGGAGATCATACAGGCGCTTGAAGATGAAGGCTACAGTGATGAAGCGGATGAGATCACGAAGATCATGAGCCAGAAATATGATAACTTCAAGAGCACGACGTATCCGTACGGTTCCGAGTATTCCTACGACAATACCGGTGAGGAAGCGGTTTATACACTGGCCAGGGAAAATGCAGGAAGCGATACTTCCAACGCTGAGGGCATGATGCGGAAGATCAACCTCAAGACCCGTGCCTGCAGAGGACTGCAGCCGGTATGGTATCATTATGCAAATCCCACGACCATCTGCGGAGAGAACTGGTGGAATTTCCAGTATACGGCTTCCCTTGCAGGATATTGCATGGATGACTGGTTAAGACTTGAAAATAACGGGATGAGCAGTGATGAAAAGGCGGAAGCAGCCCGTGAAAATTATGCGGCAAAGCTTGCCAACCTGACCTGCGTGAATTCCGGACAGATTGATTCGGACAGTGAGAATATCGGAGCGGCTTCCTGGACCTATCAGTCAGAAATGGGCAACCTCGGCGGACAGGGTACCGGCGGCGGTGACCTTCATAACGGCTGGAGACAGATGACAGGGGAAGCAGACCTTGGCCTGTTCGGTGCACTGCAGATTCTTTCTTCTGATGTAGTGAATGATCCGGTATTCGGACTGTTCGGATATGGATGCGAAGTATCGGAAAGCGATGGCACCTACAGCGTAAAGCCGCTTGACGGACTCTGCACCAGACTGAATTTCTTAAGTCAGGGACTGTATCTTACACTGGACAGAGATCAGTATACAGCTGCAGATGTTGCAGAAGACGGTAGTCATATTTCTCTTTCCGTTAAAAATATAGAGAAAACAGCGCACACTACAAACGCAGTACTGACAGGACTGTCAGAAGGATATTACAGCATTACAATAGACGGCAGTCAGAGCGGTATCATCAAGGCAAATGCAGGTCAGGAAACAAAGATCATGCTCAAACTTCCGGCACAGGCATCTGTTCAGGTACAGATCGAAAAAACTTCACAGCAGAGCAATACTGCACCGACAGTGAATGCAGGAGATGATCAGGAAACTGCCCTTTCCGATACCTGCACCTTAAGCGGACAGGCACAGGATGATGGTGCACCGTCAGGTACACTGACTTATACATGGGAGAATGTTTCCGCACCTGAAGGTGCTGCAGCGACAATCGCGAGCCCTTCAAAGAGAGTGACCAGAGTCAGCTTTACGACAGCTGGAACCTATGAATTCAGGCTGAAGGTCAGTGACGGGGATCTTACCGCCGAGGATACGGTGAAGGTAACCGTGACAGAGGACGGGGTACTGCCCGAGGTACTGGCGCGCTACAGCTTTGACCGGCTGACCGCGGACGGGCGCTATGTCATGACAGAGGACAAGGCGGACAGTACCTGGTATGGAAGACTTTATTACAACCCGAAACTGCCAGAGGGAAGAGACGGAAACGGACTGCAGATGACCGGTAAAATCAGCGGCGGATATATGGAACTTCCGCAGAAACTGACAAAAGGACTTTCGCAGGCAACGATCAGTATGGATGTAAAACTGGCAAAAGGGCAGGAGAATCATACCAGACTGCTGACGCTTGGAAATAAATTCAGTCTGGAATATCAGGGCGCAAATGAGCTTGTACTTACGGTAAACGGAAATACACTGACCAGTGGCACGGCAATGACAGCGGATAACTGGAAAAACATTGAAATTGTGGAAAATGAAGACGATTACAGCCTGTATGTGGACGGACGACAGAAGGGAACACTGAAGGATACCGGAATGAAGCTTTCAGGGATCTCCGGCGGCAGATATTTTGTCGGCAGGGGAAGTTCAGAACAGGATGCGGTACTCTGCGGTATGGTGGATAACTTTGCCATGTATGCAAAGGCACTGTCTGAAGATGAAATGAAGGAAAAGTACGGGAGCAGTCAGGAGCGGAGTGCACAGAGCGTAAAGTCTGTGACTGTCATTACGGCAGCCGGAAAAGCACCGCAGATGCCGGAAACGGTATCCGTACTGTATTCTGACGGTCTGTATGAAAAGGAAGCCGTGAAGTGGGATGCGATCAGCAGTTCCTCCTGTCAGGCAGCAGGCAGTTTTGAAACAGCAGGAGAAGCAGACTGCGGACTTAAGGTGACGGCAAAGATACAGGTGGTCAGCGGAACATTACAGAATATTGCACCGCAGGCAACGGCAACGGCAATTATCAACAGCACCACAGATCTGGGTGGTGTGACAGGACTCAATGACGGTTATGATCCGTCATCCTCAGCGGATACCTCGCATGGGGCATGGCATAACTGGCATGGAAACCAGACTTCTCCGGCATGGGTATGCTATACCTGGGATCAGCCGCAGACGATTACCGGAATGGATACGTATTTCTTTAAAGACGGATCCGGCAATTTCTGTCCGGCCGGCTATTCACTGGAATATCTTGGAAATGACGGAAGCTGGTATGCACTGGATAACGTGCAGGGACTTGGTGTTCTGACAGATCAGTACAATCAGACAACTTTTGATGCTGTATCCACTACCGCAATCCGTATGACCATGACACCGGCGTCACTTGGCTGCGGCATTCTGGAATGGAAGGTGTATGGCTATGTGGAAGGCAGTAATGTGGATAAGTCTTCCTTAAAGGCGGCCATTACTCTGGCACAGGGACTGAATCAGAAGCTGTTTTCAAAGGGAATGGATGATGTAACGGCAGCGCTTAAGGAGGCACAGACTGTTTCTGAGGATAAAAAGGCAACGCAGGAAGAAACAGATGCAGCATATCAGAAGCTCAGCAAGGCAATTGCAGCATTGACTCCAACAGTCAAAGATAATATCGCCTATATCGCAACGCCATCTGCAACCTATTGCCCGTCCTGGAACAAAGTCAGTGCGGTCAATGACGGTGTTGCCACATGGGATCTGGTATCACAGGACAGTGAAGCACAGATGTACGGCAGCTGGGGAAATGAATCCACCGGCGAAACCGTGACCTATACCTGGGTATCACCAATGGAGATATCCTCCTGTGATGCATGGTTCTGGACCAATACAGACGGATATACGGACGGTATTGAAATTCCGGATTCCTACGTATATGAGTATCTGGATGCGCAGGGAAACTGGCAGAAGGTAAAGAATGCGGACGGATATAAAGTGCTGCAGAAGAGAGGAGCGGATAAAGAGGAATCACTGAAGGGCTTTAATACAACCGCATTTGACAAGGTAACGACAACAGCACTGCGGATTACGATCAATAAGAAGCAGAAGGACGGCAACGGCATCGGTATGCTGGAGTGGCAGGTTTATGGAACTGCGGCAAAGGAAAAGAAACCGGATCAGCCGGTAACCCCTGTGAATCCGCAGACGCCGGAAAAGACGGCATCAGGAACCGGAGCAGCAGGAAATAATGCGGCGGGAAGTACGGTGACCGGAAATGCTACGGGTACACAGACATCAGTACAGTCAGAAAATGCTGCCCAGACTGCTGCAGGAAAGAAAGCGGCGGCAGTTGCAGGAGCAGGCAGAAGTGTGGCAGCAGGTACGGCGGCAGGCGTAAATCAGCAGCAGAAGAACGCATCCGCCAGCAGGAAGAATTCGGGAAAGCGAAAGATTTCCTTCCGTCAGAAGAGTGCTGTGGCAGCAGGTGGTCTGCAGAAATCAGCGGCAGAGACCGGAAGCAGCATCAGTGCAGGAAAGACAGGAGAAACGACAAAGAAACAGACGGATTCCGCATCGGTACAGAAATCCGGACAGACAGCAGTCAGCGGAGCACAGAAATCAGGCACTACAATTGATGATCAGAAGACCGCGCTGGATGATCATGCAGATCAGACGAAAGAAGCTCATACGGGTTTTCTCTGGCTGATGCTGGCGCTGGCAGCGATCGGCGTATGCGGCGCATTGATTTATCGCAGAAAAAAGCACAGTAAGTCATGACATTCGTGTCATTAATCCGGGAAAGCGGAAATCCAGAGCTTTCCCGGATTTTTTTGGTTTAGAACCAAAAGTATGATACTATTAAGATATCGTGACAAAAAAGCAGTAACGCTGAGAAAGGAAAAAACAGATGGAATATTGGGATATTTATGATATTGACCGGATCAGAACCGGCAGAACGGTAGAACGGGGACCGCGACTGAAACCGGGAGACTATCATCTGGTCATTCATATCTGTCTTTTTAACAGCAGAGGTGAAATGCTGATTCAGCAGAGACAGTCTTTCAAGCAGGGGTGGCCGGGGCTCTGGGATTTTACACTCGGAGGCAGTGCCATACAGGGAGAAGACAGCAGAACCGCGGCACAGCGGGAACTCTGTGAGGAACTGGGGCTGAGCCGCGATTTCAGCGGAAACAGGGCACGGTTTACCATCAACTTTGAACGCGGTTTTGATGATTTTTATTTTCTGGAAGAGGATGTGAGTCCGGAACAGCTCCGGCTGCAGTATGAGGAAGTACAGGCAGCAAAATGGGCATCCAGACAGGAAATACTGAAGATGATCGAGAACAGGAAATTTATCCCCTATTATCCCAGCCTTGTTGATTTTATTTTTGATAACAGGCAGCTGATGGGATGTCATACACGGGATAAAAGACAGGATGAACAATAAATGAGTGAAGTAAAGAGTTCAGGTTTTACAGAAGGAAAAATTTACAGTCCGCTGATCCGTTTTGCACTGCCGGTTCTGTTTGCGGTACTGCTGCAGTCTTTATACGGCGCAGTGGACCTGCTGGTTGTTGGACAGTTTTCGGATAAGGCAAATGTATCTGCAGTGGCAACGGCATCACAGATCGTGCAGACGCTGACGTTTGTTATTACGGATATCGCCATGGGAACGACAATTCTGCTGGGGCAGATGATCGGAGAAGGGAAAAGAGATCAGGCAGGTGAAGTTGTCGGTGCAAGTATTGCAATGTTTGCGGTAATCGGGCTTACGGTAGCAGTTGTCATGCAGTTTCTGGCAGGAGGAATTGCATCTGCCATGAACGCACCGCAGGAGGCATATGCACAGACCGTTGCCTACACGAGGATCTGCTGCGGCGGAGCCGTATTCATCGTTGCCTATAATGTACTGGGCAGCATTTTCAGAGGAATCGGTAATTCCAGAGTACCGCTGATTGCAGTTGCGATTGCAGCGGTATTCAATGTATTCGGAGATCTTCTGTTCGTCGCGGGATTTCATATGGGGGCCGCGGGAGCGGCCTACGCAACGGTGATATCTCAGGCGCTGAGCGTGATTCTTTCTTTTTTCATCATACGCAGAATGGGGCTGCCGTTTGCATTCCATTTTAAAATGGTGCGCTTTAACGGGAAACTGATCCGGAAAGTGGTATCGCTGGGCATTCCGATTGCACTTCAGGATCTGCTGGTCAGCATCAGCTTCCTGATTATCATGTCAATCGTCAACGGCATCGGCGTTGTCGCTTCGGCAGGTGTCGGTGTGGCGGAAAGACTGTGCGGTTTTATTATGCTCGTGCCGTCAGCCTTCATGCAGTCAATGTCAGCTTTTGTGGCCCAGAACTATGGCGCAGGCAAACTCGACAGAGCGATACGTGCACTGTTTTACGGCATCGGTACATCACTTGCCTGTGGAATTGTGCTTGGATATCTCGCATTTTTCCATGGAGATTCGATGAGTATGGTATTTTCAAAGGATGCACAGGTTGTTGCCGCATCTGCAGATTACCTGAAGGCATATGCCATTGACTGTCTGTTTACGGCATTCCTGTTCTGCTTTATCGGATTTTTCAACGGAATCGGGAAAACAAAATTTGTTATGGTGCAGGGAATTATCGGTGCGTTCTGTGTGCGTGTGCCGGTATCCTTTTTTATGAGCAGGATTGTACCGGTTTCGCTGTTTAAGATCGGGCTGGCGACGCCATGTTCCACATTCCTGCAGATCACGCTTTGTTTTATTTTCCTGCTGCATCTGCATAAAAAGGGAATATTTCAGAAGCGCTAAGGAGGCGGAGAATGAAAGTATTATTGATCAATGGAAGCCCGCATGAGAAGGGCTGTACGTATACTGCACTTTCAGAAGTGGCAGATACACTTGAGAAAAACGGAATCGGAACAGAAATCTTCTGGATCGGGAAGCAGCCGGTTTCCGGATGCATTGCCTGCGGAAAATGCAGAGAAAACGGAACGTGTGTTTTTGATGACGGTGTAAACAGAATTGCAGGGCGCATGGGTGAATTTGACGGCATGATCGTCGGATCCCCTGTTTATTATGCATCTGCCTCAGGACAGATCACGTCCTTTATGGACAGGCTGTTCTATGTGGTCGGCGGACAGATGAAAGGCAAACCCGGTGCAGCGGTTGTTTCCTGCAGAAGAGGCGGTGCATCCGCAGCATTTGATCAGCTGAACAAATATTTTTCCATTTCCAGTATGCCCATCGTGACCTCCCAGTACTGGAATCAGGTTCATGGAAGCACGCCGGAAGATGTGCGGCAGGACCTTGAAGGCATGCAGACCATGCGCACGCTCGGCATGAACATGGCGTGGCTGCTGAAGTGCATTGAAGCGGGCAGAAAGGCCGGAATCTGCAATCCGGTGTATGAGCCGAAGGTGGCAACAGACTTTATCAGAAAATGAAAGGAGAAATCATGCGTAAGCCTATGAGATATATTACTTATCTCAGGAAAAGGATTCGCGCCAACAGGAAAACCTTTATACTGTATTCGGTTCTGAGGGTGCTGGTAATACTGACAATGATCAGACAGATTCTGGACACAAATTATGAAGGAGCAGGAATCTGTCTTTTGTCTCTTGTTCTGTTTCTGGTGCCAAGTTTTATGGAGGAGCATTTTGAAATTGAGATTCCTCCTGTTTTTGAAGGAATCATATATGGATTTATCTATGCGGCGGAAATCCTGGGAGAAGTGGATCATTTTTATGTGAATATTCCGGGATGGGATACGATGCTGCATACACTGAACGGGTTTCTCTGTGCAGCCGTCGGATTTTCCACGATTGATCTGCTGAACAGACACAGCAGGAATATCAAACTGTCTCCGTTTTATCTGGCGATGGTTGCGTTCTGCTTTTCCATGACAATCGGGATCTTCTGGGAATTCATTGAGTGTGCAGGAGATCTTTTTTTCGGACAGGATATGCAAAAAGACTTTATTGTACAGAATTTTCAGTCTGTTACGCTTGATCCTGCGCATTCGCAGCAGGTAATTGCGGTCAGAGATATTACGGACACTGTAATTCATACTGCATCTGGAAAGACCTATACCATTAATGGCGGATATCTTGATATCGGTATTCTGGACACCATGAAGGATCTGTTTGTGAACTTCATCGGTGCAATGGTATTCAGTATATTCGGATTCTTTTATGTGAAGGAACGTGGAAAAAAACAGTCAGGTGCGGCCAGAATTGCCGGAAATATGATGGTGCGGGTAGCCAGAAAACAGAATGAGAATCTGAGGTAGATACAGAATACGGGACATATCTGAGATTTTGGTCAATGTAAAATCGTCATCCGGATGCTATGCTGTAAGATATATTTATGTGATTGTATAAACAGCTGATGCAGTAAGGAGTGAATAAATTGAGCAGGATCGGACTGGTAGTAGAAGGCGGCGGAATGAAATGCGCATACGGTGCAGGGATACTGGATGCGTTTCTGGATGATGGTATTGATTTTGATTATGCAATCGGTGTATCTGCAGGAAGTGCCAATACGGCGTCTTTTCTGGCAGGGCAGCGTGGCAGAAATTTAAGGTTTTATACGGATCATATTAAGGAACCGGGATATTTCGGATTTAAAAGCTTTCTGGAAACCGGGGATCTGTTCGGACTTAAATATATCTATGCGACACTGAGCAACTCAAACGGTGCAGATGCGCTGGACTATCAGAAGGTACTGGATAATCCGACAGAATTTGTCATCGTGGCGACCAATGCGAAGACCGGAAAGCCGACCTATTTTCATAAAAGAGACATGAAACAGGATGACTACCGTGCGATTATGGCATCCTGCGCGCTTCCGGCGGCATGCAGACCGATCCGGATTGACGGGGAAAAATATTATGACGGCGGCGTATCAGATTCCATTCCGGTACAGAAGGCACTGGATGACGGATGCGACAAGGTGGTCATAATTACCTCCAAACCGCGTGATTTTGTGAAAACACCGGAACAGCACCGCTTTATTTATACCTTCCTCTGTCAGCTGTATCCGAAGATTATCCGCTGTCTGAACCGCAGACATATCATGTATACAGCCTGCCAGAAGCGGATGTTTGAACTGGAAGAGGAAGGAAAGGCATTTATTTTTGCACCCAGCGAGCACCTGCCGATGAGTACCTACGCCATGAATGCGCAGGCGAACCGTGAACTGTATGATCTTGGCATGAAAGATTATCAGGATGCAAAATCGCAGCTGATGGCTTTTCTGCGCAGTGACGGACAGGAGAGCGGAGACGCATCAGGACAGTGAACTGCGAAGGGACCGGGCAGCAGCGACAAGATTTGTCAGACTGGGAACGGTTTCTTTTTCCGCGCGTGTTTTCAGTCCGCAGTCCGGGTTTACCCAGAGTTTTTCTGCAGGGACATACTCCAGCATCTTTTTCAGTGCAGAAGTAATTTCTTCGCAGGAGGGAATTCTGGGCGAGTGAATGTCGTAAACGCCCGGGCCGACCTCTGTCCGGAAAGAAGCAGCCTTCAGATCAGACAGAATTGAAAGGTTTGAACGGGATGCTTCAAACGTAATGACATCTGCGTCCATATCATCAATTTCCCGTATGATATCCCCGAATTCGCTGTAGCACATGTGTGTATGAATCTGTGTTTCCGGCTTTACACCGCTGTGAACAAGCCGGAATGCCGGTATGGCAAAGTCAAGATATTCACTGTGCCAGTCGCTCTTTCGCAGCGGAAGTTTTTCGCGGAGCGCTGCTTCATCAATCTGAATGATCCGGATGCCATGAGCTTCAAGATCCAGTACTTCGGCACGGATGGCAAGTGCAATCTGAAGGATGGATTCCTTTCTTGTAATATCTTCGCGCGGAAACGACCAGTTCAGAATGGTGACAGGTCCGGTCAGCATACCTTTTACAGGCTTTTTTGAAAGGCTCTGTGCATAAACTGCAGTATCAACGGTAATCGGGGCTTTTCTGGATACATCACCCCAGATGATCGGCGGCTTGACGCAGCGGGTTCCGTAAGACTGTACCCAGGCGTTTTCTGTAAACAGAAAACCGTCCAGATTTTCACCAAAATATTCTACCATGTCATTTCGTTCATATTCTCCGTGCACCAGCACGTCAAGACCGATTTTTTCCTGCAGTGCGATACATTCTTTTATTTTTTCCCGGTTAAAGGTATCATATGCGGCGCGGTCTGTTCTGCCATGGCGATAATCGGCACGGTTTTTACGGACATCTGCGGTCTGCGGGAAGGAACCGATCGTGGTGGTCGGGAAAAGAGGCAGATGCAGTGCCTCCTTCTGAATTTTTTCCCGTTGTGCAAAGGCAGGCTCACGGATAAAGTCAGAGGGGCGAAGCGCGGCAACCGCAGACTGTACGTTTTCATTTCTGCATTCATGCCGGTGTGCAAACAGCTTCCGGTTGGAAGTATATAAACAGTCATCCTCCGGCCGGGCTGTTTCCGTAAGGTGTTTCAGATCAGCCAGTTCAGTCAGTTTTTCACAGGCAAATGCAAGATGACGCAGCTTTTCCGGGGCAATGCCGTTTTCTCCCGCAGTGGTGTAAGGAACATGCAGAAGAGAGCAGGAAGTATTCAGAACAATATCCGGGGCATATTGCTTCAGCTCGGCAAGGAGCGCCAGTGTTCCGCGGTAATCATTCCGCCAGATATTCTTGCCGTTAATGACTCCGGCAAACAGTGTCTTATCTTTTGAAAAGCCGTACTTCCGGATCAGGGAAAGACTCTGAACACCCTCCGTAAAGTCAATTCCGATGCCGTCAAAATTCATCTGCAGAAGATCCGGATAACAGTCTCTGAGATCTCCGAAGTAGGTCTGAAGAAGGATTCTGGCAGATGCTTTATCTGACAGGAGCGTCTGATAGAGATTGTGAAACAGTGCAAAATCCGAGGAATCAAGGTCATGAACCAGGAATGGTTCGTCGAACTGAATCCATTCGGCACCGGCATCGGAAAGGGCATGAATCAGATCCCGATATGCAAGAGAAATGCTGTCACAGAAATCTTCGGCAGTTTTCCGGCCGGTATAATCAGCAAGTTTAAGAAAGGTAAAAGGACCGATCACAACAGGTTTCGTAATTATGCCGGACTGCTTTGCTTCCTGAAATTCCGTCAGTATTTTTGAAGCGTTGAGTTGCAGGACGGTGTCATCATCCAGTTCAGGTACCATATAGTGGTAGTTTGTATTAAACCACTTTTTCATGGCAAGTGCCTTCACATCACCATTTGGGCCCTGATAACCGCGTGCCATGGCAAAACAGGTTGCCACAGGATCCAGATGAAGACTGCGATATCTGGAAGGAACGGCACCGAGTGCAATAGCAGTATCCAGCATTCCGTCATACAGTGAGAAATCATTGGAGGGAATATAGTTCAGGCCGGACTGAGCCTGGAGTTTCAGATGATCCAGCCTTAAGGTACGGGCGGTTTGAAGAAGCTGCGTCTGTGAAATCTGACCTTTGAAATATTTTTCTGTTTCAAATTTGAGTTCGCGGTGGAAACCGATCCGCGGGAAACCGATAATGGATGTCTTCATGATAAATATGTTCTCCTTGTCTTTTGTCTGGTTCCATATTTATCACGCATGCAGAATTATGTAAAATATAAAAAAGAAGAGGAGATCCATAGCCTGAAGCTATAGATCATTCCGGATATATTTTTTCAGCGCTTCCATGTAGGAGTTTCCGTAGGGACTGAGCACGGCTCCGCTGCGGGTGATGGTGCCGATGTGCATCGTGTCCTTTAGATCAAGCGGGATGGCAATAATATCCACTCCGCTCAGTTCTTTACTGATTATTCCGGAGCTGACAGTATAGCCGTCAATTCCGCCGCACAGGCTGAAAAGTGTCGCGCGGTCACGTACTTTTACGTTCTTACGGCAATCCAGTGTGCTGAGAATTTCTTCTGAAAAATAGAAGGAATTGTTATTGCCCTGTTCAAAGGAGAGATAGGGATATGGCTCAAGATCCTTAAGCGAAAGCTTTTTTCTGTGCGCAAGAGGATGATGCGAACTGATAAAAACGTGAGGCTGTGCAGAAAAAAGTTCATTAAAGACCAGTCCGTTTTTATGGAGCAGCTTTGTCAGCACCTCTTCATTGGCAGAAGAAAGATAGAGGACGCCGATTTCACTTTTGAGACGGCTGACATCTTCGATGATTTCATAAGTCTGCGTTTCACGGAGGGTGAAGTCATACCGGTTTTCACCAAATTCGCGGATCAGGTCGGCAAAGGCATTGACAGCAAAGGAATAATGCTGTGTGGATACGGAGAAGCGTGTTTCATGCATGGCCGTGTGCAGATATTTTTCTTCCAACAGGGCAGTCTGTGTCAGTACCTGTCTCGCATAGGCAAGAAATTCATCTCCTTCATTGGTAATGACTGCGCCTTTCCTGTTCCGGTAGAAAATGACGATATGCATTTCTTTTTCCAGTTCATGGATTGCCTTCGTGAGGCTTGGCTGCGCAATGAAAAGAGTTCTGGCTGCCTCTGTGAAGCTGCCTTTGTCTGCGACCGCAATTGCGTATCGGAGCTGTTGTAATGTCATAGAATATTTCCTGCCTTTCTGCAGAATGCTGCAGACTGCAAAACTGTTCCATATATTAATAGCACAGCGGGATGCCTGATGACAACCCGGGGCAGGTTGACTTGACAGGGGATTGCCTGCCTTTTATGCTGAATGTGTTGAGAACATATGAAAATCAGGAGTGAAAATGACCAGAATAGATCTGATTACCGGCTTCCTCGGTGCCGGAAAAACCGAGTTTCTGAAACGATATGCACGTTTTCTGATGGCGCAGGGAGAGAAAATCTGCATCCTGGAAAATGATTTTGGAGCAATCAATGTGGACATGATTCTGCTGCATGACCTGCAGGAAGAAGGCTGTGACCTTGAAATGATCATCGGCGGGGATGGCGCAGAAGCGCACAGAAGGCGCTTTAAGACCAAGCTGATTGCCATGGGGATGAAAGGTTATGACCGTGTTCTGATCGAGCCGTCAGGAATTTTTGATATGGATGAATTTTTTGATGTGTTATATGAGGAACCGCTTGATGTATGGTATCAGGTGGGAAACATTTTTGCCATTGTGGATGCGGGACTGGAGGAAAATATTTCCGAGGCTTCGGAATATCTGCTGGCATCGGAAGCTGCAGATGCGGGAAAGGTCATTTTCAGCAAATGTCAGGAGACGGATGCCGGGCAGATCCGGGATACGCTGATGCATCTGAACCGCGCGCTGGAAAAGTTTCAGTGCAGCCGGAGGTTCCGGCTGGAAAATATTCTGACGAAGAACTGGGATGAGCTTACGGAAGAGGATTTTCAGAAGCTGCGGCGCTGTGAATACGTACATGCTGATCTTGTGAAAATGCCGCTGAAACTGGAGGAGGCATATGAAACACAGTTCGTGATGGGTGTGAAAATTTCCGGAGAGGAACTGGAGGATAAGTGCAGGCACCTTCTTACCGATGAGCGCTTCGGACATATCTTCCGGATCAAGGGCTTTATACCGGATCATGGCGCATGGCTTTCTGTGAATGCGACAAGAGAAAAGCTGCAGACAGAATCCATTTCCGCGGGGCAGGAGGTGCTCATCATGATCGGGGAGCACCTGGACAGAACGCGGATTGAGGAGTACTGGAAGCAGGGGGCAGTGAAATAATCTCAGAATGTGCATCTGAAATCGAATTTTTTCAGATCGATTTTCTGATCTGTTTTCATTGCCAGATTGAATATGATATTGTATTGAGCACCGGCAAGGCCGAATAATCGGACTTTTTCACCGGTGCTTATATTTTTGCCATGGATCTGCATCAGGTGACGGTTGAATTCTTCCAGATACAGTCCGGACAGACCGGCCCTGCTGATGATGCGGAGCTGTTTGCTGTATCTGATGATATAATCCCAGACCTGCAGAATATATTCTGATTCATATCGTTCATCAATTGTGCGGGGATGGTACTGCTGATCAAATTCTGCAATTGTCCTGCGAATGGAATTGCGGATAATATCTTCCTTGGTGTCATAATTGCGATAGAAAGTTGATCTTGCTACGCCTGACTTCCTGACCAGTTCACTGATTGTGATTTCAGAAAAGGATTTCTGTTCCATCAGTGAGGCAAGTGCTTCTTCAATGGATGTGATGATGACCTGATGTTCTTCTGTATGCAGATTCATAGACATATGCCCTTCATTTGTCCCATATAGGAAAAAAACAATGTGCTACATTTGTAGTGTAAAGATTTTTTGCAGATGAGTCAATGAAAGGAGATCAATGATGAGTAAAGTTGTTAAAACGACAGTTGAAATGAACGGTATGACATATACAGTCAGAGAAGCAGGAATGGAGAATGAGGGAGAGCTGGTGATTTTTCTGCATGGTTTTCCGGAATGTTCACTGATCTGGGAAAAGACAATGGCTAAGCTTTCTGATCTGGGCTACAGATGCTTTGCACCGGACCAGAGGGGGTATTCTGAAGGCGCAAGACCGGATGGATATCAGAACTATGCAGTTAATATTCTGGCGGAGGATGTGATCGGGTTTGCAGAACTCCTGGGAGAACATGGAAAATTTCATCTGGTAGGGCATGATTTCGGTGCAGTAGTCGGCTGGACGGTTGTTGCCATGCATCAGGAAAGGATCATTTCATGGACCGCGTTATCGGTTCCCTATTGGCCGGCATATTACTGGGCGATTCAGAATGACCCTGAGCAGCAGAAAAAAGGCGCATATGTAAAGCATTTTCAGGAACCGAAAGTTCCCGAGCAGATGCTTGCGGCAAATGATTATGCAATACTGAAGCGGCTGTGGGAAGGCTTTGACGAAAAAGTAATTCAGGAATATATGCAGATTTTTGATAAAGCGGATGCGCTTACCGCAGTTGTAAACTGGTATCGCGCACTGTTTATGGTAGATACGGGCGTACAGTATCAGAATGTGACAATACCGGTAATGTTCATCTGGGGCAATCAGGATCTGGCAATCGGCCGCGCAGGAGTGGAAAAAAGCCATACATATATGAAAGGTGACTATCAGTTCTGCGAACTGGATGCGGGACACTGGCTGACTGAGTTTAATGAATCAGAGGTTTCAAAGCTTATTATCACGGAAATAATCGGACATCGATGAAAAGGATACGGAAGGATTCTGCAGCATAAAAACAGCTGCAGGATCCTTTTTTTGTGGAAATGGTACACCGGAATATGCCGCATCATCAGCGCATATTCCCCGGATGACGGATCCGGTTGACAATTAAACATACGATAAGTATAATTAAACATACGACAAGTACAGAAAATATCAGAAACATTCGTGAGGAGTGCCGATGGCCAGAAAGAAAGAACCGGAAAGAGTCGGGATCAACAGAACGAAAATCATGAGCAGTGCGCAGGCACTGTTTCTGCAGAAGGGGACTGAGCAGACAAAGATGGAAGATATCGCTGCACAGGCAGGAATCTGCAAGGCGACGCTTTACACCTATTATCCGAATAAAACGGCAGTGCTCAGTGACATTGCGCTTGAAGGAATGAAATATCTGCAGCAGATTCTGACAGAAAAAACAGATCCCAGAGACAGTGTACATGACAATTTTATTCATCTGTGCCGGGCAATGACGCAGTTCAGAGAAAAATTTCCCGTCGGTTTCGAAATGCTGCTGCAGAACATCGGGGTGGAAGAAGCGCAGCTGCAGGCAGATCCGGCACTGCAGGAAACATATGATACAGGGGAGGAGGTCAATGAGCAGCTGATCCGTGTGTTTGCAGGAGCTTTTCCTGGGCAGAACAGGCAGCAGATGGTTGCAATACTGTTGCAGTTCTGGGCAGAAATTACGGGGCTGATTCTGCTCGCATATAACAAGGAAAGTTATATCCGGAAAAGCTGCCGGCAGAGCAGAACGGAATTTCTTGATGACGGATTTGAGAGACTCTATCAGCAGCTTCAGGCGGAAAGCGTGAAGTCATGACCGGCGTATATTTCAGCGGGACCGGCAATACGAAACACTGCGTGGAACTGCTGTGTGCACTGCTGGATCCGGAAATGCCGGTCATCCCGCTTGAAGAGAGCGGCAGCAGGAACAAAATTGCGGAAGCGCAGGAGATCCTGCTGGGATATCCGGTTCAGTTCTCAAATATTCCGTATTTCGTAAGGGATTATATCCGACGTAATGCAGATCTCTGGGCGGGGAAAACGGTATTCTGTGTGGCAACCATGGGGGCTTTCAGCGGAGACGGTGCAGGCTGTGCGGCAAGACTTCTGCAGAAATACGGAGCACATGTCTGCGGCGGACTGCATCTGCAGATGCCGGACAGTGTCTGTGACGTAAAGGCACTGAAGAAGTCAGCAGATCAGAACCGCAGTCTGATTCAGCAGGCAGATGAAAAGATCAGGCGGACAGCAGCAGAACTGAAAAACGGAAGATATCCGCAGGAGGGGCTGAGTCTCTTCAGCCATATCGCGGGACTTCTGGGACAGCGTCTGTGGTTTTATACCAGAACATCCGGATATTCTGATAAACTTAAGATTGGCAGTGCGTGCACCGGATGCGGAAGATGTGCGGCGCTCTGCCCGATGCAGAATCTGATCGTCCGTGACGGAAAGGCAGCGGGAGGAGACCGGTGCACCATGTGTTACCGTTGTATCAGCAGTTGCCCGGAACAGGCAATTACACTGCTGGGGCGGCAGGTATATGAGCAGTGCCGGTTTGACCGGTATAAGGGAGGGCTGAAAGCATGATCTGGGGAATTATTACGGCAGTTGCATTTGCGTTGTCCGCACTGAAGTTTGTTACGGCCCGTCTGGGAAATCCGAAAGCGGACCGTATTGCAATGACCGTGCATAAGTATGCGGGAAGTCTTCTGATCATCGGGACGATTGTCCATCTGACCGGAGTATGGAGGCTGCGCGGGCAGCGTCCGGTTCTTATGATCGTAGTCGGAATCATTATGGCGCTTGCAGTCCTGGCACTGCTTCTCAGTCACATTTTTTCCCGAAAACTGGGGAAAAAATGGCTGGTCATTCACAGAGCGGCAACCGTTGTCATTCTGATCGGGCTGGTCATTCATGTGCTGCTGGGAATTACCAGTCTGTCAGCATACAAGAAAGCAGTGGCGCAGCTGCCGGATGAACCGGAGGTGAATCTTGCGGAAGTGCCTGATGGTACATATTATGGCGAATGTGATACCGGATATGTGGAAGCATATGTCCGTGTGACAGTGCAGCGAGGGAATCTTACGGATGTGACCATACTTCGCCACAGGACAGAAAGAGGAAAGGCGGCAGAGGCACTTGCCGGGCAGATGGTGGAAGAGCAGAACACGGATGTGGATGCCATAAGCGGCGCAACCTGTTCCAGCAAGGTAATCAAGGAAGCCGTGTACCGGGCGCTGGTGAAAAAGTATTGACATGAATTCAATTTTATGATATTTTATTCGATATTGAGAAGAAAGCAACCGATGGATGATTACCTCAGTTTGTTTCTGAGATAGCCGTTCATCGGTTTTTGTGTAGATGATGAGCCATAGTGGCCTGCGGTACACAGTGCTTGCTTTTACAATACACATATAACAGGAGGTTCTAAAATGAACAACGGAACAGTAAAGTGGTTTAATGCACAGAAGGGTTATGGTTTTATTTCTGATGATAACGGCGGAGAAGATGTATTCGTACATTTTTCATCCATCGTATCTGATGGTTTCAAGTCTCTTGAAGAAGGTCAGAAGGTAACATTTGAAGTTGAAGCTGATCCTAAGGATTCAAGAAAGATGAGAGCTGTTAACGTTTGCCCTCAGGCATAAGCAGTACGGCCCCTCTTATGAATATTTAACTTCGTTATATCATAATTGCCTTACAGAGTGTTTTGTCCTATGTTGTGTATTAGTATAAAGTAAGTGAATATTGATCGTGGCCAGTGAAAAGAAACTGCTGTTTCCGGAGCTGAGATTGAGAATATCAATTTCAGCAGGAAGCAGCAGTTTTTTAGTGCAACATTTTCGACTTCCCATCTGTATCTATAGTGAAACAGAAAAATGTAAATCAGATTCAAAGCATTCTGGTGATATGTCAAGATAAATTTTGTAGAGATTTTGATCAGATTACCTAAAAAAGGGCATAATTCACCCACACCCGTAATGAAGAATTTCAAAAACGGATGCTGCTATATTTCGCTATTCGGTTCGGTGTCC
>CAYMBY010000123.1:0-19639 GCA_964388815.1 uncultured Butyrivibrio sp.
CCCGAAGTTTATCCTTATCATCCGTAATCATATCATAATCATCAGGAGAGACATGAATAATATATCATTTCCGGATTCAATACGACTGAGCGCCGTCTGCAGAAGATGCAGAATAATGTCCTTATTATTCCGCAGGTCCACATCAAACACATGCTCATAGATCTGCGTCAGTGCATCCACCATCTCAGGTTCAAGCGAATCCGCCATTTTTCTGTATTCTGACTCGAGTTCTTCCCCGCGCTTTGCAATCTCTTTTTTCAGGTTTTCCGCTTCTTCTGCGCCATTCTGATACCCGTCATTATATCCGGCATTTCTGCCTTCATCTTCTGCATCCTGCCTGATCTGCTGTGCCTGTGCCTGTGCATCTTCAACCAGCTGCTTTGCCTGTCTCCCGGCTTCTTCCAGCTGCTCATTCACCTGATTTTGCATCTCCGCTTCCGAAACGGCAGTCTGCTGATCGGGATCCGGAAGCATGCCGACATCTTCTGTCAGCTGCGACAGCTGCTCGGCATTGAGTCCTTCGGTAAATCCATCCTCCGACTCCGCATTTTCAGAATTTTCCGCAGCCTTTACAGCCTGACGTTTTCTTTCTTCTTCGCGGAACTTCAGGATTTTCTGATCTATCAGCTCATTATTGTCAATTACGCGCTTATCACTCTGATCCAGAGTAACCCAGCCGGCTTTATACAGATTAGACAACGATCTCGTCACCTCCGCCTCTGGAGATTACGATCTCTCCGGAGTCTTCCAGTTTTCTGATGATATTTACGATCTTCTGCTGTGCTTCCTCTACATCCTTCATTCTGACAGGGCCCATGAAATCCATATCTTCCTTGATCATGACAGCCAGACGTTTGGAGAGGTTATTAAAGATTGCATTCTGTACCTGTTCATTGGCGCTCTTACATGCAAGCGCAAGATCATTGTTATCGACATCACGCAGCACACGCTGAATGGATCTGTCGTCGAGCATAAGAATATCCTCGAATACAAACATCTTCTTTCTGATCTCATCCGCAAGCTCCGGCTCTTCGATTTCGAGTGTTTCCATAATGTGCTTCTCGGTTGCACGGTCAACAGTATTGAGAATTTCAACCACTGCATCGACACCACCGATAATCGTATAATCCTGATTGACCAGAGAGGAAAGCTTTGATTCGAGCACTTTTTCCACTTCCTTAATCGTATCCGGACTGGTTCTGTCCATCCGCGCAATACGCCTTGCAACATCCGCCTGTCTGTCCGGAGGCAAAGCCGACAGAATCGAAGAACTCTGCTGTGGTGACATGTAGGACAGAATCAAGGCAATCGTCTGCGGATGCTCATCCTGAATAAAGGTAAGAATCTGCGACGGGTCTGTTTTTCTGATAAATTCGAACGGTTTTACCTGAAGTGACGCAGTCAGTTTGCTGATAACGTCCATGGCCTTATCTTCGCCAAGTGCCTTCTCAAGCAGTTCCTTTGCATAGTTAATACCACCCTCAGCAATATACTGCTGTGCAAGACAGATTCCGTAGAATTCGTTAATGACAGCTTCCTTGATCTGTGGTGTAACACTTCTTGTATTGGCAATCTCAAGCGTCAGTTCCTCAATTTCCTCTTCCTTTAGATGTTTGAAAATTGTGGACGACTTTTCCGGTCCCAGTGCAATCAGCAGAATTGCTGCTTTCTGAGTCCCGGTAAGACTGCTTAATGCTTCATTATTACTGGAAGATGGCATCTTATGTCTGTTCCCCGTTTCCTGACATATTTTGAGCCGGTCTCAGATCAGACAGGTTCTGTCATATTTCATTCGCTTCTATTGCCATATCATGTATAGTCTTCATTGAGCCAGTTGCGAAGAAGGTTCGCAGCCGCCTCAGGGTTCTCATCTACAAACTTTTCAATTAAATGCTTTGTCTCAGATCCCTCGTCCACTTCGATATTTTCAAGTGACTCTTCCGGCGGCTGAGACTCCAGAAGCTGTTCCACAGACAATTCCTCCGGCTGTTCTTCCACCTCCGGTGCCTTCTCGGAACGAAGGCTGCGAAGGATAACAAATGCCAGCAGTCCCAGGATCACCACAATCAGAACGATCTGCAGAATATCCGTCAGACTGATGTTCGCACCTGAGTTATCAAAATATACATTTTCATTGTAAAGAGCAAGTGTAATGTTGCTGCTGGTAATGCCTGTCGCATGTGCAACCACATCCACAAGTCTCTGTTTGGTCGCCGCATCCACGGTATCCGTCACATCAACCGGACTGGCATTTGCCGCCTTGTACTGTGCCCATGTGGATCCGCCGTTTGCTGCAGAATCATAATCACTCTGGTTCATGACCACATAATTGATGGCCGTTACGGAAATCGAGGAATTGGTGTAATCAATGACACCCGCAGGCGTTGTGGTCGTTGTAATCTTCTCGTTCGGCAGATAATCCTTGGAATCTTCGTCTACCGTAGAGGAAGAGGTCTGATTATCCTGCGTTACATATGTTGTCTGGTTATTGGAATCGGTCCCGGGAACTCCGCTTGTCCCGTTGGTACCGGTAGAGCTGTAGGTATTCTCATGACTCAGAACACCCTGTGTTCCGCCGCTTACCGGGGTATAGTCATGCGTTGTCTCTTCCTTGTTGGAGAAATCCATGACAAGGTTACTGGCAACTTCCACATTGTCATACAGATCTGTGCCCAGAAGTACCTTCTTTACCTCACTCTTGATCGCCTTCTGCGCCTTGTCCTTGAGCGAGAGCTGTGTGCTGGCCATTCCGGTTGCAGAGCTGTCATCCTCACCGGAAAAAAGCATGTTGCCTTCCGTATCCAGAACAACAATGTTATTCGTAGACTTGTTACCGATTGCTGCAGCCGTTGCTTTTGCAATATAAGCTGCATTATCTTCCGTAAAATTATCCGGATCCTTAAGCTTTAACAGGATGCTCGCTGATGATTCCTGCTGATCTGCAAGGAGTGTGCCGTCATCTTCGGGAATGGAAAGGCTTACCTTCGCGCTGTCAATGGCGTCCATTGTTGAGAAATCCGCTGCCAGCTTGCTTTCCAGATATGCCACATATTTTTTCTGTTTATCTGATTCTGTGGTGGAGAAACTGCCGTTTGTCACATTATCAATGGAATAATCGGCTGCCTGTATGTTATTGGCCCCCAGCAGAATATTGGCATCCGCTTCCTGCGATTCCAGAACTCTGAACTGCAGTCCGTCATTGGAAATCGTATAGGTAATACTGTTGTCATCCAGGAGCGTTTTCACCTGTGATGCCTCTGACGTGTTCTCTGCGCTCATGAGCAGTACATAGGTCGGACGTGTCAGAACCGAAACCAGAATCACCACCGTAAGTACCGCCGCTGATGCCCCGACAATAATCAGCGTTTTCTGTTTGGTCGAAAACTTATCCCACCAGTCCTTTACTCGCTGGAGCAAAGCTTTCAGTTTTTCAGACATGCCGGATCCCCTTTCTCAAAGCACTTTTTCCCTCATCCCATAAATCAGAACTGCATCTGCATCAGCTCACGATAAGCGGACAGTGCCCTGTCTCTGACTGCTACCGTATACTGCAGGGCAGTTGATGCCTTCTGCAGCGCAATGGTCAGATCATGTGTATTATCTGTCTGCCCGAGTGACCATTTGATTTCTTCATTCTCCGCATCTGAAAGGTAACTGTTGGTTGTATTCAGATTATCTACCGCCTTGTTGAAGAAATCAGAAAAAGTACTGCCATCCGCCGTTGTACTCTCAAGCGGGCTTGAGACTTTGCTGTCTGCAAGCTCCGCAGCTTTGATTGCATTCGAAGAAACATTGGTAAGTGTTGATATATCTGCCATTTTATTCCTCTTTTCCCCTTCAGATCATACTTTACTGCTGTCCCATCTGCAGGCCTCTTGATGCAATATCCTTGCTGGCCGTAAATGCCGTTGCATTGGCCTGGTAGGAATTGCTCGCATCAATCAGGTTGGTCATCTCTGTCACCGTATTCACATTCGGATACGTCACATAACCGTTTTCATCCGCATCAGGATTAGACGGCTCATATACGGTATTCATAGGTGTCCATGTATCATCCGATACAGAAGATACCTTGACTCCGTTCCCGGAATAATGGTCCGTCGCAGAATTAAGCACCTTGGAGAAAGGAGTCTGTGAATCCTTCTCCGTAAAGGTAACCACCTTTCTGACATAAGGGGTGCCATCCGCCGTTCTGGTCGTATTGGCATTCGCAAGGTTCTGAGAAATAATATCCATCCGGTACCGCTGCGCCGTAAGACCTGAAGCATTAATATCAAAAGAATCAAATATTCCCATCTGCTAACTCCTTTCCCGGTTCCTGCCGGTCATGATCCGGACATTGCTGATTTCAGATTGGAAAATTCTGTCTGCATCGCCGTCATGATACCATTGTATTTCAGTTCATTCGCTGCGAGTGTGACATTTTCCGTATCAATGTCCACATTGTTTCCGTCCAGTCTGTAGGAAAAATTTGCGGAGTCCGTATAAGTTCTCGGTGTCAGATCCTTGGTATCAAGTGCTGCCACCTTGTCATCCATGGTCGTATATTTTGAATTTCCGAGGGCTCTCTGCAGCTCTCCCTCGAAATCGACATCCTGTCTCTTATATCCGGGGGTATCCACATTTGCTATATTATTGGCAATCACATCATTGCGGGTCCATGCAGCATCCGCAGCCTTGTCCAATACATTGATATAGTCATATGCTCCTGAATTGATCATCGCCAGGCCTCCTTCTGATTACAGTACGCTTCTCATATCATGACAAACTATCCTTTATCTATATTATGATTTTTCAGTACAAAATACAAGCAGTTTCCCATAAAAATAGTACTTTATGTTGTGCTTTTTCGTCTTTTTTACACAAGATGTTGCCGGAATTCTTTTTCTGCCCAAAACAGCAAAGGGATTTATCACCTTGTCAGCGATAAATCCCTTCATCTCATCATCTCATAATCCGTTATGAACACCGACAGCATTTACATCTGCTGCTTCAGTTTTTTGATTTCATCAAATACGACATCATTAAGAACCTTGATGTAGGTTCCCTTCATTCCTGAGGATCTGGACTCAATGACTCCTGCACTTTCAAACTTGCGCAGCGCATTGACGATTACGCTTCTGGTGATGCCGACCCTGTCCGCAATCTTGCTTGCCACCAGGACGCCTTCCATTCCGTTAAGCTCATCAAAAATATGTACGATTGCTTCCATCTCAGAAAATGAAAGTGTGCTGATTGCAGACTTGACAACCGCCAGTTTTCTGCTTTCCTCTGCACTTTCTTCATTCACCGCTCTGAGCATTTCAAGCCCGACTACCGTCGTCCCGTATTCGCACAGAATAATATCATCGATATCGTAGGGTTCGTCACACTTATAGATAAAAAGCGTTCCCAGACGTTCACCGGCTATTTCAATCGGCGTGATGATTGCCTGGTACTTCTGTGTATCCACTCCTTCAAAGCCGAGTGTTTCCAGGTTGACATTCTCTTTGGTAGACAGAATCGTCAGCAGTCTTTCATTCAGCATCGGGTCGATAAAGTCTCCGACATGATTTACCAGCAGTTCACCAAGTGAATCTACGGACCCAGTCTCACCGATTCCGAGGACTTTCCCCTTTCTGCTGATTACAAGCATGTTGGAAGACAGAATATCACATAATACCTTGCAGATATCATTGAACACAACTTTGCCGGAATTACTGTTATGCAAAAGCTTCCCGATTTTACGGGTTTTGTCCAGTAACTGAACACTGCTCATGATTCGTCTCCTTTACAATTTGTATATGATATGCGAAAAAGAAGTGCAACTATTGTTATAGTAGCACAATTTTTGTGCTTCATCAATTGTAAAGTATGGCATTATTGTGAAAATTCAGTTTATAAATACATTATATTCAAATTTACAGACAATTGGTTCAATATGTTTACTGTTTTTCTTCCTGTGCCGGTTTGTCACAGACATAGCCGCATTCCTGATCCGCGCAGACAAGCTTGTTGCCCTTCTCCAGCATCAGTCCTCCGCACTGCGGACACTTCACAGCTGACGGCTTCTGCCATACCATGAAATCACAGTTCGGATTGTCAATACAGCCATAATATTTTCTGCCCTTACGTGTCTTCTTGATGACAATATCCTTGCCGCACTTGGGGCATGCAACACCGATCTTTTCAAAGTAGGGTTTGGTATTACGACATTCCGGGAATCCGGGACATGCCAGGAACTTGCCGTGAGGGCCATACTTGATGACCATATGCCTTCCGCAGAGTTCACAGACCACGTCTGTCTCTTCATCCGCGATCTGTACCTTTTCCAGCTCCGCCTCTGCCTTGTTGACTGCTTCATCCAGATCCGGATAGAAGTTCTCAACAACTGTCTTCCACTTGACGCTGCCTTCGGCAACACCATCCAGAAGTGTCTCAAGATTGGCTGTGAAGTTCACATCCACGATGGAAGGGAATGACTCCTTCATCATCTTGTTGACAACTTCGCCCAGCTCTGTCACATAAAGGTTACGACTTTCCTTGGTAATATAATGTCTTGCCAGTATCGTTGTAATGGTCGGTGCATAGGTACTAGGTCTGCCGATGCCGAGTGCTTCGAGATCATGTACCAGAGAAGCTTCAGTATAGTGCGGCTGCGGCTGCGTGAAATGCTGTTTGGGATCAAAAGAGTCAAACTTCAGCTTTGTCTTTTCATCAATGCCCTTCATCAGGGTATTCTTCTCAATCTGATCTTCCTCGTCCGTGTATACGTTCATGAAACCGTCAAAGACAGTCTTGGATGCAGCTACAGTGAATCTGCTCTCTCCTGCTGAAATTTTCACGGAAGTTGTCTCATATCTGGCTGCTGCCATACGGCTTGCCATGAATCTTCTCCAGATCAGCTGATACAGACGGAACTGGTCACGGTTAAGGGATTCCTTTACCATTACCGGGGTTCTGCTTACATCGGTCGGTCTGATTGCTTCATGTGCATCCTGAATCTTGACATTGCTCTTTTTCTCTGCCGTCTGTTCAGCAATATATTCGGTACCGAAAGCTTCTCTGATATAATTCTCTGCCATCTGTGCCGCTTCATCGGAAATTCTGGTGGAGTCAGTTCTGAGGTAGGTAATCAGACCAACCGTTCCGCTTCCCTTGATGTCAATTCCTTCATACAGCTGCTGCGCAAGGCGCATGGTCTTCTGCGTAGAGAAGTTCAGTGCTCTTGAAGCTTCCTGCTGCAGTGTGGAAGTGGTAAACGGGAACGGAGACTTTTTGCTTCTTTCACTCTTTTTCACTTCAGTTACATTATATTTTGCACCTTTTAAGGAAGCACAGATCTGATCAAGCTCCTCTCTGGTGTGAATTTCCTTTTTACCGTCCGCATCTCCGTAATAATGTGCAACCAGCGGCTTCTTCTCGCCCGTGACATTCAGTGCCACATCAAGCGACCAGTACTCCTGCGGAATAAACGAATTGATCTCGTCCTCTCTGTCACAGATAATACGCAGTGCAACAGACTGGACACGGCCTGCGCTAAGGCCTCTCTTGATCTTGGACCACAGGAGCGGTGAGATGCGGTAACCAACCATACGGTCAAGTACACGTCTTGCCTGCTGTGCATCCACAAGGTTCATATCGATATCTCTGGGATGTTTAAGTGCTTCTTTTACTGCATTCTTGGTAATTTCATTGAATGTGATACGTGAAACTCTGTCGTCTGCATCTTCAAGTTTGAGTGCAGCTTTCAGATGCCATGAGATTGCTTCCCCTTCACGATCAGGGTCAGTTGCGAGATAAATATGATCTGACTTTTTGACCATTTTTCGAAGATTGGCAAGGACATCGCCTTTTCCGCGTATGGTAATATATCTGGGTTCGTAGTCATGTTCAACATCGATTCCCATCTGGCTCTTCGGAAGATCACGGACATGTCCGTTACTGGCTGCAACTTCATAGCCGGTTCCCAGGAATTTCTTAATTGCTTTCACTTTGGTCGGTGACTCTACAATCAGTAAATACTTTTTTGCCATTTGCACATCTCTCTTTCTAAGTGATCACGTTCACAATACCGAAATATACACTACTTTTTTAAATGTTGCAACCAAAAATAAGCGCAGCCTTTCACCTGACAGTGAAAAGTCTGCGCTTTCTGTCTATCATTTCATCGATTTTTTCCATGTAAAGCTTCACGTCTTTTACATTATCACAACGCTCAATTCTGCCGCCATCGAATACCGCCTTGGAAACGCTTCCTGCTCCCAGCGCAACGATTGACTCCTTTTCTTCCATGATCAGCACGTTGTAAACACCAGCCTTGCCTTCCTGTGCATATCCGGTGTTCTCAAAATTACCGGACATGTTCTTCTGGCGATACAGATAATACGGTTTCAGACCCATACGCGCTGCACTCTCATGCGCAATGTGCATCATGGCATCCGTATTGTTGATGGTGTCGATTCCGTTCTCACGGATCCATTCCTGCAGTCTTGATGCACGCTTGATCGCAAGAGAATGAACCGTCAGATCATCCGGGCGGAGCTTTTCAATTTCTGTCATGGTACTTCTGACATCTTCCTCTGTTTCTCCCGGAAGTCCCAGAATAATATCCATATTGATATTGTCAAATCCGGCTTCTCTTGCCATATAAAAGGCATCAACAGTCTGCTGCACCGTATGACGCCTGCCAATGAATTTCAGTGTCTTATCATGCATGGTCTGCGGATTCACAGAGATTCTGCTGACGTGGTGCTGCTTCATGACACGCAGTTTATCCGGTGTGATGGAATCCGGGCGTCCCGATTCCACTGTCAGTTCCCGCAGATGTTCCAGATTCAGTGTGTTTTCAATTTTTCCGAGAAGTCTGTCCAGCTGTTGCGGTGAAAGTGTGGTCGGTGTTCCTCCGCCGACATAAATGGTATCCAGCTGTCTGTCTGCAAAAGCCTCTGCCACATAATCAATTTCTTTTTCCAGACAGGAGATATAATTGTCCACTTCCTTTGTCCATGCACCGATCGGATAGGAAGTAAACGAACAGTACAGGCAGGTCGTCGGACAAAACGGAATTCCGATATAAATGCTGTAGCCGTTACGATAATCGATTCCCTGCAGCAGTCTGTGCTCCCGCTGCGCAATATCGATGCTGAGGTCTGTTTTTTCCTGACTGGTGAAAAAGACCTTCTGCATATAATCATGGATTTCTTCAGGCTGACAGCCCTGCTCCAGCATCATCATCGGTATTTTCACCGGGCGGATTCCTGTAAGCGTTCCCCAGGGAAGCTGCATGCCTGTTTCCTGTGAAAGCATCCCGTAGATCAGCTGTTTCAGTGCATTCTTGGGTGTCAGAAGGGAAGCTGTCGAACCGTTTGTCGCATAATCCGGGTTCGCAGTTTCATTTCCGGTGCCTTCTTCTGCGCAGACTGCGCGCTCCGTTTTCACCGTTCCGTCAGCTGATACCAGCTGCATTTCGATATAACCCTCTGTTTCCTCCATATCAATTACAGCAGACGGCATCCCCTCATCAGAGCGAAGGCTGCTTTCTTCATCCTTCAGGATCATTTTGACATCCTGCTCAGGATAAAAAGCCTTGAAAAGAGAATGAATATCGTATTTATACTTATCTTTATTCAGTGTTACAACCAGCATTTTTATCAATCCATTTTTCTGACAGCGTCCTGTCCATTACAGAAATTCATTATAGTCACGTTCATGTCCGATCGTCGTCGTTCCGCCATGCCCCGGATAAACCACTGTGTCATCCGGAAGCGGCATCAGCTTCTGTCTCACAGAACGCACCAAGGCGCTCATGGAGCCCGTCGGCATATCGGTTCTCCCGACTGAATCTTCGAACAGTGTATCTCCGCTGAGCAGAATATGTCCCTGCTCAAAATAATAACAGCAGCTGCCGACTGTATGTCCCGGTGTTGCAAGCAGCTGACATTGTATTCCCGCCGCACTGATCATTTCAAGATCCGGCAGATATCTGTCCGGCGTAAAGGTAATTGATCTGCCATATTCCACGGAACAGTTATTGTCTGCATTTTCACACAGCGCCTTCTCCGCTTCATAGCAGTATAGCGGTGCTTTGCTGAGTTTTCTGAGTTCACTGACGCCGCCGATATGATCAAAGTGTGCATGCGTCAGCAGGATCAGATCAATGGTAAACCCTCTGTCCGTCAACGCATCATAAATAAAATCTCCGCGGTCCGCAGGATCAAAGACAATACAGTGTGTCCTGTTTTCATGAACCGTCTGCGGCTCATGACTCTGCCCGTCTTCAAGATAGACAAAATAGCAGTTGGTCTGGATCATGCCAAGTGTCATCGACCCTACCCTGATTTTTGATTCTTCCATCAGCCTGTCGCCCTTTCAATATCAATAACACTGTCAATCATGCGCAGCTTATCAATCAGCGTTTTCAGTTCCTCACGGCTCGATACCTCAAAGGAAATCTCAAGCGTTGCAAGACCCTGTTTGCTGGTACGCGTGTTCATAGCCTGAATATCAATGTTATTTTCTGCAAGAGATCTGGAAATATCCGCCAGAAGTCCGTTACGGTCATTGGCAAAAATCTTGATGTCGGCAGTATATTTTTCTCCGCCTTCGGCAGATTCATTCTCCCATCTGGCATCAATCAGTCTGCTGCGATCTTCCTGCGCCATCTTGATGACATTCACGCAGTCGCTGCGATGAATGGAAACGCCTCTTCCTCTTGTGACAAAGCCGACAATATCGTCTCCCGGTACAGGATTGCAGCATTTTGAGAAACGGACTGCCACATCATGTACACCCTTGACGATGATCGCATTGCCCTTGCCGGAGATCTTGGGCGTAACACTCGTGTCTGCCACCGCAGCAAGAACCTCTTCATCCGTAATGTTCTTCTTATGCTCTTTCTCGTAGAGTTCCTCCATCTTATTGATGATCTGGCCCTCTTTGAGTCCGCCGTGTCCGACTGCAGCCAGTACGGCATCCCAGTCATGGAAGCCATACTTTCTGATAATAATATCCATATATTCAGACTTGGACAGATCAGAGATTTCGATTCCCTTTGCTTTGCAGTATGCTGTCAGAAGTTCTTTTCCTCTGGCAACATTTTCTTCCTTCAGTTCATTTCGGAACCACTGATTAATCTTGTTCTTGGTGGAAGTGCTTTTGGCAATACTCAGCCAGTCACGGCTGGGTCCTCTGGAATTCTGGCTTGTCAGTACCTCGATCCGGTCACCGTTCTGAATCCGGTAATCAATCGGTACAAGCTTACCGTTCACCTTGGCACCGATCATTTTGTTGCCGACCGCGCTGTGAACGCTGTAGGCAAAATCAATCGGTGTTGAACCTGCCGGAAGATTTTTAACTTCTCCCTGCGGGGTAAAGCAGTATACATCCTCAGAAAACAGGTTCAGATCACTCTTTAAGAGGTTCATGAATTCCTGATTATCTGACATGTCACGCTGCCATTCCAGAATCTGGCGCAGCCACACCAGCTTTTCTTCTTCCTGTGTCTCTACCTTTTTACCGTCTGATGCTTCCTTGTATTTCCAGTGCGCAGCAATACCGTATTCAGCGGCACGATGCATATCGTAGGTACGGATCTGAATCTCAAACGGCTGTCCTGTCGGCCCGATCAGTGTCGTGTGCAGTGACTGATACATATTGGGCTTGGGCATGGCGATATAATCCTTAAATCTGCCCGGAATCGGCTTATACATCTCGTGAATGACACCAAGTGCCGCATAGCAGTCCTTTACTGTATCCACGATGATTCTGACCGCAAACAGATCATAGATCTGATCCAGCGTCTTGCCCTGGTTGCGCATCTTCTTGTAGATACTGAAAAAATGCTTCACACGGCCGTTCACTTCGCCCTTGATACCGGCCGCCTCAATATGCTGTTTGACATCCTTTACAATGTCTTCCACATATTGTTCACGCTCGCTCTTTCTTTCTGATACCTTCTCCACCAGATCATAATAAACATCCGGCTTCAGATATCTGAGCGAAAGATCATCCAGTTCGACCTTGATCTTGGAAATACCAAGCCTTCCGGCAATCGGTGAATAGATATCCAGCGTTTCCTGTGCAATACGATGCTGTTTTTCCGGAGGCATGTAATTAAGCGTACGCATGTTATGAAGACGATCGGCCAGTTTGATCAGAATAACTCTGATATCCTTTGCCATCGCCAGAAACATTTTACGCAGATTCTCAGCCTGCATCTCCAGCTGATCCGGTGTTTTATCCTTGTAATCGGTTGACAGCTGCAGACTCTGCAGTTTGGTCACACCATCCACGAGAAGTGCCACATCTGCCCCGAAATCACGTTCGATCTCCTCTTTGGTCAGAATGGTATCTTCCACAACATCATGCAGAAGTCCTGCTGCGATTGTCTCTTTATCAAGTTCAAGATCAGCCAGAATAATTGCAACACAGAGCGGGTGTATGATATAGGGTTCGCCCGATTTGCGCAGCTGCTGCTTATGCGCTTCAGCCGCGGTATGATACGCCTTTTCTATCAGGGTGATATCATCGGACGGATGGTATTTCTGAACTCGTTCAATCAGATCCTGGTACAGTTTCTCCGGGGTCTGATGCTCTTTGATCTCTTCAATTTTTCCATCATCAAATTTATCTTCTGCCATCATATAAGCTCTGCCTCGAACGGACTCTTATTTGCCTTCGTAAACAACTGCGGAATCAAGACGATACCTGCTGATTTTCTCACGGCCCTTAAGTCCTGCCAGTTCCATCATAACAAGAACACCGGCAACTTCGCCGCCAAGGGATTCTACCAGACGGATCATTGCTTCTGTTGTGCCGCCTGTTGCGATCAGATCATCAACAATCAGTACCTTCTGTCCCTTTTTAATGGAATCCTTATGCATTTCCAGTGTTGCCTTGCCATATTCAAGATCATAATCCACTTCAACAGTTTCGCAGGGCAGTTTACCCTTTTTGCGGATCAGTACAAAGGGCTTATGAAGGTTGTATGCGATCGGTGTGCCGAATATAAATCCACGTGATTCAGCTCCTACCACCACATCAAAATCAAGATCTTTTACCAGATCCTGCATGGTATCAATTGCCAGGTGCAGTCCGTCTGCATCCTGCAGAACACTTGTAATATCTCTGAACATGATTCCTTTTTCAGGGAAATCAGGGATTGTACGTACATAGTCTTTTAATTCTTTCATTTTAAGTTCCTCCCGTAAATATCTTACGTAAATAATTATTTATTGTATACAGATTTTAAACTGCTGTATCCTCTTTGGAATATCTGCGAACCTTGCAGAATGCCACAATATCGAGTCCGATAATATAAACCAGAAATACAAGGCCATACATATCTCCATCCGGATTCTGGTTTGAAGTAATCAGATAATCATATAATCCATGAATCAGGATCGGAACGATCAGACTCAGTGTCATATAATAACTGGCCTTCTTCTCGTTTCCGCTGTCCTTCATGTACTTCGCCTGTCCGTAATAGTGTCCCATAAAGACACCTGCAATACAGTGCAGCGGAATCGCCGTCACCGCACGTGTCGGTGCCAGAGAATCACCGTAATTCAGGACATAAAGAATATTTTCAAATGCTGCAAAGCCAAGCGAAGCGGTTGCTCCGTATACAACTCCGTCAAAACGATAGTTAAACGCCTCATTCTTCCATGTCATGTGTTTCATGACAAAATGCTTGCCACCCTCTTCCACGAGTGCCACAATCAGGAAATTATCAATGGCAAGATACAGTGCAGTCGGTATCACGCCTTCTGCGCTCTTTAACAATGCATCCCCCAGAAGTTCCAGAATCATTGCCGATACAGTGGTCAGTCCGCCCAGGAAAAAGAGTTTGACCAAAAGCTTCGTCGGCTCCTTTTCGATTTTATCCAGACTGTAAATATAAAAGATCAGCAGCAGGGCCGGTACTACTGCTATTGCTACAATGTGTGTCATTTTACTTTTCCCCTGTTTTTTGAATAGACTTACCGGACTATTCTATCAAATCAGCGGTAGAGTTACAAGTAAATATTGTAGTGACGCGGGTTTGCGTGGTGGGTGGGTGGGGAGAATGGCTGACCGGACGGCACGGACGCTTCGCTGCGTGCCTGGAATGTGTGCGAGGGTGTGCGTATTGGGGGAGAGTGGTTGACTGGACGGCACGGACGCCTTCGGCTGCGTGCCTGGGTGTGCGCGAGGGTGAGCTGGTTTTCGGGGTGGTGGCTGGCGGCTTATCTGATAGGAAACGGATCAGAATATGGATGCAGGCATCCAATTTCGACCCGTTTCCTATCAGATACCGTTAGCGCCAGGTCATCTGAAACGCAGAACCCCTCCGTCGGAGGGGTTTTAAGATAAAAAAGGAAGTGCTTTTGCAAGTAAACTTGCAACGCACTTCCCTTTTTATCTTAAAAACGCTTCGCGTTTTCTGTGTTTCAGATGGTTTGGCTTTTTATCGCTTACATCATTCCCATTCCCGGGTTTCCAGCAGGAGCTGCCGGTACGGGTTCTTTAATTGTTGCAACTGCTGCTTCAGTTGTCAGGAAGCTGCTTGCTACGCTTGTTGCGTTCTGCAGTGCGCTTCTTGTAACCTTTGCAGGATCAAGGATTCCGTCCTTAACCATGTCAACGTATTCTTCTGTGTATGCATTGAAGCCGATGCCTGTCTTGCTTTCCTTTACCTTGTTAACGATAACGGATCCGTCAAGACCTGCATTTACAGCGATGTGGTACAGCGGAGCTTCCAGAGCCTTCAGTACGATCTTGGCACCTGTCTTCTCGTCGCCTTCCAGTGTCTCTGCAAGTTTCTGTACGTCCTTGGATGCGTGGATGTATGCACTGCCGCCGCCGAAGATGATTCCTTCTTCAACTGCTGCTCTTGTTGCATTCAGAGCATCTTCCATTCTGTACTTTGCTTCCTTCATTTCTGTCTCTGTTGCTGCGCCGACACGTACAACTGCTACGCCGCCTGCGAGCTTTGCAAGACGTTCCTGTAACTTTTCCTTGTCAAAATCAGATGTGGTATCTTCAATCTGCTTCTTGATCTGGCTGATTCTTGCCTGGATTTCCTTCTTGTCGCCTTCGCCGTCAACGATTGTGGTCTTTTCCTTCTCAACCTTGATGCTCTTTGCACGTCCGAGATCTTCCATTGTGGTATCCTTCAGTTCAAGACCAAGGTCAGAGCTGATTACCTTACCACCTGTCAGGATTGCGATATCTTCCAGCATGGCCTTTCTTCTGTCGCCGTAGCCAGGAGCCTTTACAGCAACTACGTTGAATGTGCCACGCAGCTTGTTTACGATCAGAGTTGTCAGTGCTTCACCGTCAACATCTTCAGCGATGATGAGGAGCTTGGAACCGGTCTTTACGATCTGCTCCAGAAGCGGAAGAATGTCGTTGATGCTGGAGATCTTCTTATCTGTGATGAGAATAAACGGATCATCCAGAACTGCTTCCATCTTATCCATATCTGTAGCCATGTATGCGGAGATATAACCACGGTCAAACTGCATACCTTCAACGAGGTCGAGTTCTGTCTGCATGGTCTTGGATTCTTCGATTGTGATAACGCCGTCGTTGGAAACCTTTTCCATAGCGTCTGCGATCATCTTGCCGACTTCTTCATCACCTGAAGAAACAGCTGCAACTCTCATGATCTGCTCTTTGCCCTTAACCTTTGTAGCCATCTTGCTGATGCTTGCAACTGCAGCGTCTGTAGCCTTCTTCATACCCTTACGCAGAACGATCGGGTTAGCACCTGCAGCCAGGTTCTTCATACCTTCATTGATCATGGCCTGAGCCAGAACTGTTGCTGTTGTTGTACCATCACCTGCTACATCATTTGTCTTTGTAGCAACTTCCTTAACGAGCTGAGCGCCCATGTTTTCATAGGGATCTTCAAGTTCGATTTCCTTTGCGATTGTAACACCATCGTTTGTGATGGTCGGAGCACCGTAAGACTTGTCCAGAACTACGTTTCTGCCCTTAGGGCCGATTGTAACGCCTACTGTATCAGCGAGTTTGTTCACACCTTCAACCATTGCAAGACGGGCATCTGCACCGTGCTTAATTGTCTTTGCCATTTTAAATGACCTCCTGTGTATTCGTGTTTTTCATATTTCAGAGTGAAAAGAAATTACTTTACAACTGCAAGAATATCGTTCTGCTTAACGATGATGTACTTTGTATCTTCCATCTCAACTTCTGTTCCTGCATACTTGGAATAGATGACTGTGTCACCCTTCTTGACTTCCATCTTTACTTCCTTGCCATCAACAACTCCGCCAGGGCCAACTGCGATTACTTCTGCCTGCTGCGGCTTCTCTTTTTCCTTGCCGGGAAGAACGATACCGGATTTTGTGGTCTCTTCTGCCTCAAGCTGCTTTAATACAACTCTGTCTGCTAATGGTACTAATTTCATTGTAAAGCCTCCTTTATAAAATCACTTTTTTGATCTTTTTTCATTTGTTAGCACTCATATTTACTGAGTGCTAACTTCTAAAAACATATAATAAATAGATAGCCATCTGTTTGCAAACGGAACCATGTCTGAATAATTCAGTTTATCAGACTATTCCTCTTTTTTTCTCGTTTTTTCTCTCAAAAGCTTACGAGGTTATCCGTCGCAATGATTCCGGATCAGCCGGAAGTGCCTGAAAATGGGCATTTTCAGCAAATCATGTCCGAAGGATTCCGCTTTGTTTACATTATTTAATTCTTTTTTTACAATTGGGAAAGTGCGCTCACTCTGCGCGGAATGTCCTTTCCTGCCAGATCAATGTAGTTTTCGCGGAGCGCGATTGCCCAGTATTTCTCCGGAATATCCGGCCAGTTCGCTTCTCCCTGCTCTTCCTCACACAGCCGCATGGCCCGCAGCAGAACCGTCTGATTCAGATCATTTCCCGTTCTGATCGTATGCATTGTAACTGCCGCCCAGGCAGGTGCAATTTCCGTGAGCTTACTGGAGGCAAATTCCTTCAGAATCTCCGATCTGTCGTATTCAAGCTGCAGATTTTCCTCTTCCCAGGTACGTCCGTTTCCATGCAGAATGGTAAACTGTGTCTTCCCGTCAAAATACCACGGGACTCCGATTGCTCCGGGATTCAAAGATTTTTTTCCTCTGTAGCTATAGCTTTCCTGCACGTGATTATGCCCGTGTATCAGCATTCCGGTACTCAGATGAGACAATACCTTTCTGGTATTTCTCTTATCTCTGAACAGAAGCTCTTTGGAGGATTCCGGTGAGCCGTGACACATTTCAAATTTCGGGAAGCCTTTCTGTTCCCAGACCTCGTAGATCGGAAGTGAATCAAACAGGTTGAAATCCCTGTCTGTCAGATTCTGATAGGTATACAGAAGAGATCCGCTTGCTGATCCTCTGTGCCAGTTATTCAGCCCGTTTTTCCGGTAATTCAGGAAATAGTCTTCCCTGTTCCCACGGATCATCCAGCAGTTGAAATACTGCTTCATGACATAAATCAGCTGCATTGTCTTCTGCGGATTCGGGCAGTCTGACACATAATCTCCCAGCAATATGAAATTGGTAATGCCTTTTCCCACTGCATAATCAAAACATGCCTGCAATGCAGAATGGTTACTGTGTATGTCACTGAACACTGCGATATCCATGAAACTCTCCCTGCCGGAAACTTTTTTCTCCTGACTATTCTAGCATATGTTCCCTGTATAATGCATCTGTTTTTCACTCATCAGAAAAGCCCCGGAGAATTTCTTCTCCGGGGCCGCATCATTCACATTGCTGCGAACTGATTATGCATTTTTCTTCTTTCTTGCGATTTCAGCCTGAGCTGCAGCCAGTCTTGCGATCGGCACACGGAAAGGTGAGCAGGAAACATAGTCAAGGCCGATTGTGTTGCAGAACTCAACAGATGTCGGATCTCCACCATGCTCGCCGCAGATACCTACGTGAAGCTTCGGGTTAACAGGCTTGCCAAGTTTGATAGCCATTTCCATCAGCTTGCCTACGCCAGTCTGATCCAGTCTTGCAAACGGATCGCTCTCGAAGATCTTTGCATCATAGTAAGCTCCAAGGAACTTACCTGCATCATCTCTTGAGAAACCGTATGTCATCTGGGTCAGATCGTTTGTACCAAAGCAGAAGAAGTCTGCTTCTGTAGCGATCTCATCAGCAGTAAGAGCTGCTCTCGGGATCTCGATCATTGTACCAACAGAGTACTTAAGGTTAACACCTGCAGCTGCAATTTCAGCATCAGCAGCTTCAACAACTGTCTTCTTAACATACTTCAGCTCTTTGATATCGCATACAAGCGGGATCATGATTTCAGGAGCTACAGTCCAATCGGAATGCTTCTTCTGAACGTTGATTGCTGCACGGATAACAGCCTTTGTCTGCATTCTTGCGATTTCAGGATATGTAACAGCAAGACGGCATCCTCTGTGTCCCATCATAGGATTGAACTCATGAAGGCCGGCAATGATGTCTTTGATCTGCTGTACAGTCTTACCCTGTGCATCAGCAAGCTTCTTGATATCTTCCTCTTCTGTAGGAACGAACTCATGCAGCGGCGGATCCAGGAAACGGATGGTAACCGGGCATCCTTCCAGAGCTTCATAGAGCTGTTCGAAATCGTTCTGCTGATAAGGCAGAATCTTTTCAAGAGCTGCTTCTCTCTGCTCAGCTGTATCAGAACAGATCATCTCACGGAATGCTGCGATTCTTTCCTCATCGAAGAACATGTGCTCTGTACGGCAAAGGCCGATACCTTCAGCACCGAGCTCACGAGCCTTCTTGGCATCACGAGGTGTATCTGCATTTGTACGAACCTTAAGTCTTCTGAACTTGTCAGCCCAGGACATGATACGTCCGAACTCACCTGCGATTGTAGCATCAACTGTAGCGATTACGCCTTCATAGATGTTACCTGTTGTACCATCGATGGAGATGAAGTCTCCTTCGTGGAATGTCTTGCCGGCAAGTGTGAACTGCTTGTGCTCTTCATCCATAGCGATTTCGCCGCAACCGGATACACAGCACTCACCCATACCACGTGCTACTACTGCAGCATGGCTTGTCATACCACCACGAACTGTCAGGATACCCTGAGCAGACTTCATACCTGTGATATCTTCAGGAGATGTCTCAAGACGAACCAGAACAACCTTTTCGCCTCTTGCAGCCCATTCAACAGCATCTTCAGCTGTGAATACGATCTTACCACATGCAGCTCCCGGAGAAGCGCCAAGGCCCTTTCCAAGAGGTGTTGCAGCCTTCAGTGCCTTTGTGTCGAACTGAGGATGAAGCAGAGTATCCAGGTTACGAGGCTCAACCATTGCAACAGCCTCTTCTTCTGTTCTCATACCCTCATCAACGAGATCACATGCGATCTTCAGAGCAGCCTGAGCTGTTCTCTTACCATTTCTGGTCTGCAGCATGTAAAGCTTTCTCTCTTCGATTGTGAACTCCATATCCTCTCTGTAGTGATTCTCAAGTGTAGCGCAGACCTGCTTGAACTGCTCATAAACTTCAGGCATAATGTCGCCAAGGCAGGCAATCGGCTGAGGTGTACGGACACCGGCAACTACGTCTTCACCCTGTGCATTTGTCAGGAATTCGCCGAACAGACCGTTGTTACCTGTTGCAGGGTCACGTGTGAATGCTACACCGGTACCACAGTCATCACCC
>CAYMBY010000124.1:0-13593 GCA_964388815.1 uncultured Butyrivibrio sp.
GGCACATACTTTCAAGGCGGGAACGTACATTGGATATGCCGATATGGGTGCGGCCGTCATGAGGCACTTCGTTCGGGTCGAATCCGACACCGTTGTCACTGACAATAATCATATTGTTTTCAGAATCTTCGCAGGTGGAAACGCAAAGCGTTCCGCCTGCTTCTTTTTTCATGATTCCGTTCCGGACGGCATTTTCTGTAATCGGCTGAAGTGAAAGCGCAGGAAGCATGAAATTATCTGCCTGAATATCATAGCAGACCGTAAGTCTGTCTCCGAAGCGCCGTTTTTCCAGTGCCAGATAATTTCTGGTATGCTCCAGTTCCCGCCTGAAACTGATCGGAACATTCATGGTAAGCGAATCGAGATTTCCCCGCAGATATTCTGCAAATTCAATGGTCGCCTGCTCTGCCTCAGGCGCTTTCCCGTGGCAGAGGTCCTGGATGACGGCAAGGGAATTGAACAGAAAATGCGGCTGAATCTGGCTCATCATGATGGCAACTTTTGCCTGGGTGAGCTTATTTTCCTGCTCTGCCATGACTCTGGTCTGATCCACCTGCAGAAACAGGAAGATCAGAACCAGTGCGATGGTATCTGCGCAGTATTGCAGAACCAGACCGTAGATAAAACTCTGAATCACCAGGGCGGAAACCGGCAGAAGCAGATAAACCCATAAGGGAAGCAGCTCCTGCGGTGCGAGTCGTCTGCGATGCCAGAAAAGAAGTACACAGTCGAAGATCAGGCACAGAAGTGCTCCGGCCTGTGAAATCCAGAAGAATCCGCCACGATGATAAATATTGGCAGAATCAATATAGTAAATGATCGGGGAAAAAAGATTGATGATCAGAAGTGCTTCGGAAATCAGACTGACAATAATGCAAAGATGCTGAGGAACCGGTGAGACTCTGGTCTGTTTCGAAAGATACAGGGTAAGATAGCAGGTAAAACAGACCACAAGCAGGTAGTTCATCGAAAAAGACAGAAAATTGAACAGCCGCACGCTCCACCAGTACGCAGTTCCGATATGCCCGCGGGTGAAAAGTGCTGCAACATCAGAAAGTGTGGCAGCGGTATTGCAGATGAGCATATACAGAAACATACGGTCACATTTTTCGCGGATTCTCTTTTCCAGAATAAGACAGAGAATAATGAAAACGGACATGACAGAGCCCCACAGCTCAAGGGATGCATTGATGTAATTGATGACTGACATGTTGAACCCTCCCTGTACGTAACAGATCTTTCTTTTACAGTATATGCCTTTTACAGGAAAATAGAGGGTAATTTGTTGCAAAAAAGGCAAAAAAGGTGGTGTTATTCAGCTCTTTTAACTAATTGATAAATCTGTGTAATGGGGGTATTATTGTCACATCAAACGGAAGGGGATTTGAAAAAATGTTTTGTTCAAAATGTGGGACTAAAATTGAAGGCGGAAATTTCTGCCCGGTCTGCGGAGCACCGGTAACGGGCGCGCAGAGTAATGCAGGCAGTGAGGAAAATGTACAGATGAAGGCACCGGTACAGACACAGGCACCGGAAGAAACACAGACACCGGTACAGGCACAGACACCGGTACAGGCACAGGCACCAAAGCAGGCAGTACCACCGGTGAATACCGGCGCAGGCAGTGGAAATGGCGGTAAAAACGGAAATCATACAGCAGTCATCATGATTGCAGTGATTGCGGTTCTGGCGGTTGCGGTTATCGGACTTTTATGCGGAGTGGTATTCTCCTGTGCGTCGCAGAAGGAAAGCGGATCGGCACAGGCCGTTTCACAGGAGAGTACAGAAGAAACGGATACTGCGGTGACAGAGGAGTCAGCAGAAGCTGCCCCGGAAACATCAGTTGATGAAACAACATCTGCGGCTACGGCAGATTCAGCGGAAGCAGTGTCAGCAGAGACAGCGGGACAGAATGCAGAAACCAGTATGGATCCTTCAAAGCTTTCTGATGACATATACAGTTTCCAGTGTGTGATCAACAACAAGCTGTATCAGTTCCCGATGACATACAGCGATTTCATGGCAAGAGGACTTACCATTGATGAGTACAGTGATGATGCATCATCACTGAAGGCAAATTCCTATGGACTTGTATACTATGATGATGAAGACGGTAATCAGATCTGTGTATATATGTATAATCCGGCCAAGAGTGAAGCTGCAATCGACAAGTGCATCATCTCGGGCGTCAAGTATGATTCATATGACATGAAGAATGATAAAGGTTCCATGCTGCCGGGAAATCTTGCAGTCGGCAAGGCTACTCTTGATGATGTAACCAGGGCATATGGCGAAGCAAGTGATGAGTATGATTCTGATCTGAAGGACAGTAACAGAAAAACACTGACCTATACCGGCGATACCTATGAAAGAGTTGAGATTGTATTTGATGATGGTAAGACGATGAGCTCTTTTGATATAGAGAATATCGGACCGCTTCCGGAAGGAATGGATGAGAGTTCACTTTCAACAGGCACAGGTGATAAGCCGGCCAGCGTAGATCAGTATAAGGCACCGACGAAGATGAGCGACAGTTTCACGGATTATGTGGTTTCCTTTGACGGAGATCTGTATCAGCTGCCCTGTCCGCTTCAGGCACTGCTTGATAACGGCTGGAAGATTGATACGGATTCCAGTGCAAAGACAGTAGCAGGCAATGATGGCGACTTTGTTGATATCAAGAGAAACAACAAGGTATATCACACCATGGTAAAGAATTATGACGCAAGTGAGCAGAAGGTTGAAAACTGCTATGTTACCACGATTTCCGGAATGGATATGACAAGCGGGAAAACAGATATTGAGCTTGCAGGCGGCATCAAGATCGGAACAAGTCAGAAAGACCTGGAAGCAGCACTTAAGAAGATGGGCGTTGAATATAAGAAAGAGAAGGAGAGCAGTTATGTGAATTACTCCCTGGAAGATGATAATGATGATGCATTTACCTATAACTATATCGGGCTAAGTGATGGTAAGGTAAGAGATATCAACATCCAGTATGAACCTGATTCATTAGGCAATTGAACAGAAAAATAAACAGGAATATAAACAGAAAGCGTCCGGCGTATTTTCGCCGGGCGTTTTTTTTCACAAGAAACTGAAAATTAATTTGTGGAGTATTTCACTTGCACTTGCATGTAAAATGTTTATAATTATGGATATAAAATATTTATATGAATATTTACATAAATTTACATGCTGAAATAAACGGATCTCATACGATCCACATGAGAGAGGCAGAGATGAAGATCAACATCAGACAGATCAGTGAAGCAACGGGCTTTTCACCGGCAACGGTATCAAATGCACTGAATCATAAAAAAGGTGTGAACCGCGAAACGGCGGAAGCGATTTTCAAGGCGGCAAGTGAAATGGGTTATATCAGCGCAGGGGAGAACCATAAGATCCGCCTCGTGATCTACCGCAGAAACGGGATGATCATTGACGGAACACCTTTTTTTACCCAGCTGATCGATGGCTTTGAGAATGAATGCAGACAGGCCGGATTCGAAATGTCCATTGTCTATCTGGACAGACGTGCAGAAGATTATGCGCAGCAGGTGCAGGAACTGATTTCGGATCCTTCCACAGGAATCGCCCTGCTCGGATCTGAACTGACGGGAGATGATTTTGATGTGTTCCGCAGTGCAAGGTGCCCGATGATTACCTTCGACTATTTTGATGAACAGATGCAGTTCAGCGGCATTGTCATCAACAATATTGATTCTGCAAGGGCTGCGACAGGGTATCTTCTCCGCATGGGACATAACCGGATCGGGTATCTGTGCGGAAACTTCCGGATCAGGGCCTTTCAGGAACGTGAAGCCGGATTCCGTATGGCAATGTCGGCTGCCGGAGCGCCTGCACAGGAGGAATACCGGATGGAACTGTCCACGACCATGGACGGTGCCTATGCAGATATGAAGAAACTTCTTGCGGATAAGAAAAAGCTGCCAACCGCTTTTTTCTCTGATAACGATATGATCGCTCTTGGCGCAATGAAGGCCATGCAGGAAGCCGGAATCCGGATTCCGGAGGACGTTTCCGTCATCGGATTTGATGATCTTCCTTACAGCGAGATCTGCTCACCGAGGCTGACCAGCCTGAAGGTGCCAAAGCAGGAGATGGGCGCCGCCGCTGCCAAATGCCTGATCGAAGTGTTAAACGGGGAACACCCGGCGAAGACAAAAACTGAAATCTGTACAGAGTTTATAGAACGGGATTCCGTTCAGAAAAAGGAGAAGACAGAATGAAAAAGCAGATTAAAATCGGATTTGCACCAACGAGAAGAAGTATTTTTTCCGCACCGGATGCTCTGAAATATGCGGATCTGACGAGGAAAAAACTGGATGAACTCGGAATAGAATACGTGGATATCAGGGACTGTAATGAAGAAGGACTGCTCTATGATGACGAGGGACTTGCAAAGATCGCAGAGAAATTCAGGAGAGAAAAGGTAGACGGTCTGTTCCTGGCACACGAGAACTTCGGAACGGAATATGAATGTGCAAGACTGGCAAAGGAGCTCGGTGTGCCGGTGCTGCTGTGGGGGCCTAGGGATGAAAGACCGGATGAGAAGGGTGTGCGCCTTCGTGATTCCCAGTGCGGACTCTTTGCAACAGGAAAGGTGCTCAGAAGATTTCAGGTACCGTTTACCTATATGACGAACTGCAGGCTGGATGATCCGGAGTTTGCACGCGGTATCAGAGACTTCGTTGCAGTCTGCAGCGTGGTAAAGACGTTCCGCCATATCCGTATTCTGCAGATCGCACCAAGACCGTTCGATTTCTGGTCCACGATGTGCAATGAAGGAGAACTTCTGGAGAAATTCAATATTCAGCTCTCACCCATTCCGATGACGGAACTGACAGAAGCGGTAAAGGCAGCCAAAAAGGAAAAGGTCGGTGTACAGAAGACAGTCAGCTACTGCAGAGACTGCATGAATGTGGAGATCAGTGAAGAACAGCTTGAAAATGTGGCAGCCCTGAAGGAAGCCATGGAAACGCTGGTTAAAAAGTACGGCTGCAATGCAATTGCAATTCAGTGCTGGAATGCACTTCAGACAGAACTCGGCATTATGCCGTGCGCAGCAAACTCCCTGATGAATGAGGAGGGAATCCCGACGGTGTGCGAGACGGATATTCACGGTGCGATTACCGCACTGATGGCGGAAGCTGCAGCGATGGGCGAGCAGAGAAGCTTCTTTGCAGACTGGACGGTAAGACATCCGGATAATGAAAACGGTGAGCTCCTGCAGCACTGCGGTCCGTGGCCGATTTCCGTTGCAGGAGAAAAGCCCACAATCACCTATCCGCTGGCCTTTGATCATCCGGGTGCAGTTGCTGCCGAGGCAAAGCACGGAGATGTGACACTTTGCAGATTTGATGGTGACAACGGAGAGTATTCCCTTCTTCTGGGACATGCGAAGGGAATTGACGGTCCATACACCAAAGGAACATATCTCTGGGTGGAAGTGGAGAACTGGAAGCGCCTGGAGGCAAAAATTGTGGAAGGCCCGTATATTCATCACTGCGTCGGCATTCACAGAGACATTGTTCCGGTACTGTATGAAGCCTGCAAATACATCGGCGTGAAGCCGGATCTCTATGATCCGATCGAAGAGCAGGTGAAGGCGTATCTCAGAGGAGAGTGAGGCAGAAATGAAAACAAATGAATTAAGTGCACTTGCATATGAACTCAGAAAAAATGTGATGGACATCATAAAGGCAGGAAAAGGCGGGCACATCGGCGGTGACATGTCAGTCATGGATACACTGGTGACACTGTATTTCCATGAAATGAATATATCTCCGGAGAATATGGATGATGAGGGCAGAGACCGCTTTATCATGAGCAAGGGACATTCCGTGGAGGCACTTTATGCAGTGCTTGCCAGAAAAGGTTTTTTCCCGCTGGATGAAGTCCTTTCCAAATTCTCACAGTTCGGATCGGAATTTATCGGTCATCCGAACAATCATCTGCCGGGCATTGAAATGAATTCCGGATCACTCGGGCATGGCCTTCCGGTTGCGGTCGGCATGGCACTGGCGGGTAAGATGAATCATCAGAATTACCGTGTCTATGTGGTCATGGGAGACGGCGAGCTGGCAGAAGGTTCTGTCTGGGAAGGCGCGATGAGCGCACATAACTATAATCTGGACAATCTGTGCGCGGTGGTAGACCGCAACAGACTGCAGATCTCCGGCGGAACGGAAGAGGTCATGAAGCAGGACAGTCAGGTGGAACGCTGGAAGGCTTTCGGCTGGAACGTAATCGACGTAAAGAACGGTAACAGCATTCAGGAACTGGAAGATGCATTTGCAGCGGCAAGACTCTGCAAGGGCAGTCCGACCGTCCTGATCGCCAATACAGTAAAGGGGTGCGGTTCCTCAGTCATGGAAAATAAAGCTTCCTGGCATCATAAGGTGCCGACGCAGGAGGAATATGAACAGATCATGAAAGATCTGGAAGCCGGAAGGGAGGTTTTCTGCCATGAATAAGATCACCAACAGACAGGTCATCTGCGAGGTCCTGATGGAACGCGCAGCGCAGGATAAAGACATTGTGGTACTCTGCTCCGATTCAAGAGGCAGTGCGTCCATGACGCCGTTTACGGAAAAGTTCCCGGAGCAGTTTGTGGAAGCCGGAATTGCAGAGCAGGATCTTGTCGGAATGGCAGCAGGGCTTGCAAAGTGCGGCAAGAAATCCTATGCTTTTTCACCGGCATGTTTCCTTTCCACCAGAAGCTATGAGCAGTGCAAAATCGACTGTGCCTATTCCGATACAAATGTCAAACTGATCGGGATCAGCGGCGGCATCAGTTACGGTGCGCTCGGCATGAGTCATCACAGCGCACAGGATATTGCGGCGCTTTCCGCCATTCCGAACATGAGAGTCTATCTGCCAAGCGACAGGCATCTGACGAGACACCTGATAAATGCACTTCTGGAGGATCAGAAATGTGCCTATGTCAGAACCGGCAGAAATGCAGTGGAAGATGTCTATGAAAGTGATGAAGCCTGCCCGTTTGTCATGAACAGAGCCAATGTACTGATGGAAGGTGACGATGTCGCCATCGTTGCGGCAGGAGAGATGGTATATCCTGCGGTGAAGGCTGCAGAGCTTCTGAAGGAAAGCGGAATTCACGCTTCGGTTACAGATATGTACTGTATCAAACCGCTGGATACTGCAACACTTCTGAAGGTTGCAGGAAACGCAAAGGCAGTCATCACGGTGGAAGAGCATTCTCCGTTCGGCGGACTCGGTTCGATGGTGGCACAGGTCGTAGGAGAACACTGCCCGAAGACGGTGAAATGTCTGGCACTTCCGGATGCACCGGTCATTACGGGTACTTCACAGGAAGTATTTGATTATTACGGTCTGAATGCAGCAGGCATTGCACAGACAGCGAAAAAAATACTGGGTTAAAATACCGGAATAAAAGGAAAATGTATGGACAGGTATATCATTGGAATCGACCAGAGTACACAGGGAACGAAGGCCATGGTATTCGATGGAAACGGCAGAATGCTCTGCAGAGAAGACCTGCGGCACCGCCAGATCATCAACGAAGCCGGCTGGGTGGAGCATGATCCTGAAGAAATCTGGAAAAACACGCTGCAGGTGGTAAAAAATGCGGTAAACCGTGCAGATATTAACATGGACAAAATCTGTGCAGTCGGTATCAGCAACCAGAGAGAAACGGTTGCCGCGTGGAACCGCGCAACAGGAGCACCTGTCTGCAATGCAATTGTGTGGCAGTGTGCAAGAGGAGAGCAGATTGCTGAGCGCATTAAGACAGGCGGCGCCGGTGAAATGATCTGTGAGAAAACAGGACTTCCGCTCTCTCCCTATTTCTCGGCGGCCAAGATGGCCTGGATCATGGAAAATGTACCGGAAGCCAAGACGCTTGCAGCAGAGGGAAATCTCTGCCTTGGTACGATGGACAGTTATCTGGTGTACCGGCTGACAGGTGGGACACGTTTTCAGTCTGATTACTCCAACAGCTGCAGAACACAGCTCTTTAATATCCAGACGCTTTCCTGGGACAGCGATGCCGCACAGATTTTTGGGGTGCCGCTGCAGACACTGCCGCAGGTAACACCTTCTGACGGAGATTATGGAACCACGGATTTTGACGGATTTCTGCCGCACCCGGTTCCGATCTGCGGTGTAATGGGAGACTCTCATGCAGCGCTGTTCGGACAGGGATGCCTTACCCCCGGAATGATCAAGGCAACCTATGGAACCGGGTCCTCCATCATGATGAATGTCGGCGGACAGCCTGTCCGGTCGGCACATGGCGTGGTATCGTCACTTGCGTGGTTCATGGACGGCAAGGCGCAGTATGTGCTGGAAGGCAATATCAATTATACCGGCGCAGTCATCAGCTGGCTTGTGGATGATCTGCAGCTGATTCATTCGCCCGGGGAGGCGACAACGCTCTCACAGCTGGCCAATCAGAAGGATCACGCATATGTTGTTCCGGCATTTACAGGACTTGGAGCGCCCTACTGGGATGCGAAGGCATCAGCAGCGATCATCGGCATGACGAGAACAACCGGCAGAAATGAAATCGTGAAGGCAGCAGTGGAATGCATTGCCTACCAGATTGCCGATATTGTACGGCTGATGGAAGAGGATGCGGGAATTCCGGTCAGCGAGCTGCGGGTTGACGGAGGCCCCACCGGGAATCCGTATCTGATGCAGTTCCAGGCGGATATTCTGTCAAAGCAGGTTCTCGTCCCGGATGCGGAAGAACTTTCCGGGATCGGCGCGGCATACTGCGCCGGCATTGCGGCAGGAATCTATGACAGGAAAGAAATTTCCGGCAGGATTCATCGGAGCTGCTATCATCCACAGATGGAGGAAACGCTCAGGAAGGAAAAACTCAGCGGATGGGACCGCGCGGTTAAAATGGTACTCAGCGGAGGGAAATGCACATGAAGGAAGAACTTTTATTCGGCGCAGCTTATTATCCGGAATATATGCCGTATGACAGAATTGATACTGATTTTGCCATGATGAAGAAGGCAGGGATGAATGTCATCCGTGTCGCGGAATCCACCTGGAGTACGCTTGAACCATCAGACGGCACCTTTGATTTTCATTATATTGATCTGATTCTTGAGAAGGCGGCAGCGTATGATCTGCAGGTCATTGTGGGAACGCCGACCTATGCGATTCCTTCCTGGATGGAAAAAGAGCATCCGGAGGTCATGGTGACAACGGCGCAGGGAAGACAGACCTATGGCAGACGCCAGATCATGGATATCACGGATCCGGTATTCTTAAAGTATGCGGAGCGCGTCATCCGTACGCTGATCTCACATGTGGCGGAGCACCCCTGTGTGATCGGCTATCAGATTGACAATGAGACCAAATATTATGAGAATTCGTCTCCGGAACTGCACAGAAGATTTACGGAACATATGAAGCAGAAGTTCGGGACTACGGATGCACTGAACAGAGCCTACGGCCTTGCATACTGGAGCAATTCCATTTCTGACTGGAAGGATTTCCCTGATCCGGACGGGACGATCAATGCAGGAATTGCCGGTGAATATGACAGATTCCGGAGGCATCTTGTTACGCAGTATCTGCAGTGGCAGGCGGACATTGTATCCGGCTGTCGCCGTCCGGATCAGTTCATCACGCAGAACTTCGATTTTGAATGGAGAGGGTATTCCTATGGCGTGCAGACGGATGTCAATCATCAGGAGGCATCGGCGGCAGTGACGCTGGCCGGCTGTGACATCTACCATCCGTCGCAGGATGAACTGACCGGTGCGGAGATCGCATTTGGCGGAGATTCCACGAGAAGTCTGAAGATGGCCCCCTATGTGACGCTGGAGACTGAGGCACAGGCCTTTAAGGAATGGACGCCGTATCCGGGACAGCTCCGTCTGCAGGCATACAGCCATCTTGCAAGCGGTGCTAAAGGGCTTATGTACTGGAACTGGCATTCCATTCATAACAGCTTTGAAACCTACTGGAAGGGAGTCCTGAGTCACGATCTGGAGGAAAATCCGGTGTATCACGAGGCAGAGAAAATCGGTGCCGAGTGGAAAAAGATCGGACAGGAACGCCTGCAGATCACGAAGCAGAACAGGATCGCGCTTGTGACGGACAACCATTCCCTGACTGCACTCAAGTGGTTTGGAATCGATCAGAAGGTGACCTATAATGATGTCGTGCGGACCGTGTATGACAGTCTGTATGAACTGAATCTGGAATGTGATATCGTCGATGTGAATGCGCTGCAGACGGACCGCTATGATATGATCCTTACGCCGGCGCTCTACAGTGCAACAGAGCAGACCATCGGTCAGCTGAAACAGTTTGTGGAAAAAGGCGGTGTCCTTGTCAGTACGCTCCGGAGCTTTGTGTCAGATGATCATTTCAGTGTATATGCGGACAGAGCGCCGCATGGTCTGACAGATGTATTCGGAATGTACTATCAGGAAATTGCAGCTCCCGGAAAAACCATGATTGATGGCGCAAAGGCACAGTTCATGCTGGAACTTTTAAATCCGGCAGCGGATACCGTTTCCGTTTCTTATGAACATAAGTACTGGGGCAGCTACGCCGGTATCACGCAGCATGCCTTTGGCAGCGGAACTGCATTTTATATCGGAACATACCTGGACAAGGCGGCAATGAAGACGGTTCTGAAGAAGGCAGCGCAGAAGATGCGGACGCTTCCGGAGCAGTATACAAATCCGGTGATGAAGGATGCGCAGGAGGAATTCGGGTTTCCGCTGATTCTTCGAAGCGGTGTGAATGCAGAAGGAAATAAGCTGCATTATGTCATGAACTACAGTGAGGAAGATATGGCGGTCCGGATGCCGTATGCACATGTAAAGGATCTGGTGACAGGTACAGAGTATCAGCAGGGAGATGAACTGAAGCTGAAGGACTGGGATGTGTGTGTGCTTCAGGAACTGTGACAGGTAAATTCAGGAAGGAAGAGGAATCTATGGGAACAGCAGATTATAAAGCGCAGGTGGAACGCTGGGGAATACAGGAGATTACCCTGAAAGGGAAGACAGAGGGAAATCCCTTCACGGATTATTCGATCCGGGGTATTTTTACCGGGAAAAGTGAGACAGTGGAAGCAGACGGTTTCTATGACGGAGACGGCATTTATAAGGTCAGATTCATGCCCTCCTTCGAAGGAGAGTACCATTTCAGGGCAGAAGGAAGCTTTGCAGAAGATGCTGCGGAAGGTGACTTTGTTGTAACACCTGCAGGAAAGGGAAATCACGGACCTGTCAGAACGGCCAATACCTATCACTTTGCCTATGAGGACGGAACTCCTTATTATTCCATCGGAACGACCTGCTATGTATGGGCACTGCAGTCTGATGAACGGATCAGCCAGACACTCGAAACGCTCAAAAAGAGCGCATTCAATAAAATCCGTTTCTGTATTTTCCCCAAGCATTATGCGTATAACCTTGGCGAACCGAGGTCCTATCCGTATGAAGGAACACCGATGGATTCAAGTGTACTGAATACTGAGAACTTTTTTGCCTATACGGGGAAAACAGAAGGGAACAGCTGGGATTTCTACCGTTTCAATCCGGCACATTTCCGGCATCTGGAATACTGCATCGGAGAACTTGAACAGCTGGGCATCGAGGCAGATCTGATCGTCATGCATCCGTATGACAGATGGGGGTTTTCACAGATGCAGGCGGATCAGGATGATCTGTACTGGAAGTACGTGATTGCAAGATTTGCAGCCTTCCGGAACGTATGGTGGTCGCTTGCCAATGAATATGACCTGATGGCAGCCAAGAAAATTACAGACTGGGAGCGGATCGCAGGGATCATCTGCGAAAAGGATCCTTATCAGCATCCGAGATCCATTCATAACTGTATGGCGATGTATGATCACACGAGACCATGGATTACGCACTGCAGCATTCAGCGGCAGGATCTGTACAAGACAACGGAGCTTGTGGATGAATACCGGATGCGTTATCACAAGCCGGTGGTCATGGATGAGATTGCCTATGAAGGCGATATCCAGTATGGCTGGGGGAATATCAGCGGTGAAGAACTGGTCAGAAGATTCTGGGAAGCAACCTGCAGAGGCGGCTACGCAGGACACGGCGAGACCTATATGAGTCCGGATGATGTACTGTGGTGGTCTCATGGCGGCGTTCTGCACGGCGAGAGCCATAAGAGACTCGGGTTCCTGCATCAGATCATGTGTGAGACTCCCGGAATCGGACTTCGTCCTTATGAAAAGTGTTCCTTCGATGAGACGGTTGCAGTTCCGGAAGATGTGATGATGAGCTTTGCGCCCGTCAAGGATTATTATCTGTATTATTACAGCTTCATGCGGCCGCGTTTCAGAGAATTCTATTTTGATGATACGACAGAGTTCCGGGTCAGAGTTCTTGATACCTGGAACATGACGATTGAAGACAGAGGGATCTGCAGCGGGCACTTTAAGATCGACCTGCCGGGCAGGGCGTACATGGCGATTCAGATCCGCAAAGCGGAGTAAATGAAAAGGTTATCCGGTTTATCACAGGCAGTCACGGTTTCGTGGCTGCCTGTTTTTTGATTTGAGTAATTGATTCAGAAGGTATAATATGATGCAAAACGTTTATCAGGGAGAGAGCAAAATGGAATTAACAACGAAACGTCTGATTTTACGCCACTGGAAGGAAACGGATGCAGACAGTCTATATCAGTATGCGAAAGATCCCGCCGTAGGACCTGTTACGGGATGGCCTGCGCATAAGAATGTTCAGGAAAGCCATGATGTGATCAGAAATGTTCTCAGCGCAAGGCAGTGCTATGCTGTCTGTCTTAAAACAGATGGCAGGGCAATCGGAAGTATTGAACTGATTCTTAATGGTCGCACAGATATGACAGAACGGGAAGATGAATGTGAACTTGGGTTCTGGCTGGGACAGGATTTCTGGGGGCAGGGCATTATGCCTGAAGCTGCCGGAGAACTTTTGCGTTATGGATTTGAAGATCTGCATATGCAGACCATCTGGTGCGCATATTATGATGGAAACGTCAAATCAAAGAGAACACAGGAAAAAATAGGTTTTATATATCATCATACCATCAATCATGTTTTGGTTCCGCTTATGCATGAGACCAGAACCTGTCATGTAAACTGCATGACAAAAAAACGCTGGCTTGAAATCAAAGCGCAGGAGAAAGCGAGTTTGGGAGAGAAAAAGTCATGAAATATGAAATCAGGAATGCAGTTCATGAGGACTTTTTACAGGTTGCTGAATTCTTGAAATCCGGTATTGTCACATAGAGTCGCCGGCACATGTGACCCGTGATGTGATTTTTGTGGATTCGATGGCTGTGGATGAGAATTACAGAGGTCGCGGAATCGGGTATCAGTTTTTTGACATCGGGAAGGGAAGACACAGGTATACCTTCCGCGAAGTGTGTCAGGAAGACAGAAGCGTTGCACTGGATGACGGTGCATCCAAGCTGATCCTGAACACCAGAGGAACCATGCAGGATGTTCCGGATGGCGTGCTCAGATTCCTTAAGTTCGTAGAGAATATGAATACAGCAGAAGTAAGAGAAGATGCACTCCTTGCC
>CAYMBY010000125.1:0-16931 GCA_964388815.1 uncultured Butyrivibrio sp.
GTCTTCCACCCCGGATCAGGCTTCCTAACAGCCGCAGACTCCGGCTATTCCCAGACTTTTTCCTGCGAAGCTCTAATTAAGTCTGGCTTCCACCCCGAATCAGTCTTCCGAACAGCCGCAGACTCTGGCTATTCCCGGACTTTTTCCTGTGAAACTCTAATTAAGTCTGGCTTTCAGCTTTTAAGTCTGGCTTCCAGTACGGATCAAGCTTCTGAAACCGCTAACCTATGAAATATACTTTATATGAACAACAAATGGGAATCATCCGGATGACTGGAGCATGTTCCGGCAATATGAATTAATTTATAAACAATTCCATGCGCGAATGCATGGATCAGAAGGAAAACGCCCCGCTGCATGCAGCGGGGCGTCATTTATTTAATTACTCGTAAAACTTACCATCTGTTCCGCGTGTCTTGATGGATACACGATCAGAAGGTGTGCTGAAAGAAGACTGCGGCATTCTGCCTGTTCTCTTCTTTTTGTCAGACTTTCCTTCAAAGGAACGTCCGCCACGTTCATCCTTGCCATAGAAGCGTTCTGCCTTGTGCTCAGACTCTCCATAGGATCTCGTCTTCTTTTCACCGAAATCTCTGGAATCTGCAGGCTTTCTGGTGTGCGGCTTCTTGGTCAGTCCGCTCAGCATCTTCTCGCTGACTTCTGAGAAGTGAACGCTCTTGCCGTTCTTATCCTTGTCTTTTCTGGCAAAACGATCGCCTTCCGGACGTCCGTAGCGACTGCCACGACTTCCCTCAGACTTGCCTTCATATCTTCCGCCGCGTCCGCCTTCAGACTTGTCTCCATATCTTCCGCCGCGTCCGCCTTCAGGCTTGCCTTCATATCTTCCGCCACGTCCGCCTTCAGACTTGCCTTCGTATCTTCCGCCACGTCCGCCTTCGCTTCTGCCACGTCCAAAGTCACGTCCTCTGCCTCTGCCGCCTTCGCTTCTGCCGCCGCGGTCACCGTTTCTTCCGCCGCGTCCGCCTGCTTCACGCTCGATCTTGAGATCTTCGATGTCCTTACCCATCTTCAGTCTCATAAACCCTGCAGCAAGCTGCTCTGCTGTATATTCGCCCTCTTCAACCTTCTTCTGTACGAACTCAAGCGTAGAATCAATGTCGCCATTTTCAATGATATCAATTACTTCTGCGAATACCTTTGTTGACTTGGCCTTTGTAATCTCCTTCGCTGTAGGAACCTGTCTCTCTTCAATCTTTGTATGGCAGATTTTCTCGATATCACGAAGCTTATACATTTCACGTCCGGAAACAAGGGTAAAGGACTTTCCGCTCTTACCGGCACGGCCTGTACGGCCGATTCTGTGAACGTAATATTCAATATCTTCCGGAATATCGAAATTAAAGACACAATCTACATTGCTGACATCAATACCTCTTGCCGCAACATCAGTTGCAAGAAGAAGGCTGATCCGTCCGCTTCTGAAAAGATTCATCACCGTATCACGCTGGTTCTGTGACAGATCGCCATGAAGACCTTCTGCCTGATAGCCTCTGTTCTTCAGACTTTCTGACAGCTGATCTACCATACGCTTTGTATTGCAGAAAATCAGTGCGCGATGAGGCTGATAGAAGTCAAGCAGTCTTGCCAGGACTTCTTCCTTATTCTTGTGCGGAATTCTGTAATATGCCTGCTCAATTGCAGAAACAGTAATTTCCTTGGGGGTCATGCGGATATATTTTGCATCATGCTGATACTGATTGGTAATATCCAGAATCGGCTTCGGCATTGTTGCTGAGAAAAGAGCGGTCTGGCGCTCCTGCGGCATCTCTTTCAGAATGGTTTCGATATCTTCTCTGAAGCCCATGTCCAGCATCTCATCTGCTTCATCCAGAACCAGAACCTTCACATCCTGTGTTTTTAAGGTGTGACGACGCATATGATCCATGACACGTCCTGGAGTTCCTACAACAATCTGTACTCCTGCGGAAAGTGCTCTGATCTGTCTGGAAATATCCTGTCCGCCATAAACTGCCAGAACCTTCACACCAGGCATGTATTTTGCAAAATCACGGATATCATCCGCTGCCTGCATTGCCAGTTCTCTTGTCGGGCACAGTACAATGGCCTGCAGATGCTTATCTGTAGAATCCACCTTCTGAAGCAGCGGAATACCGAATGCTGCTGTTTTACCTGTTCCGGTCTGTGCCTGACCGATAATATCTTTACCCTCCATCATGACAGGAATAGCTGCTTCCTGAATCGGAGACATATATTCAAATCCCATTTCAGATACTGCATGGATGATTCTTTCATCAAGTCCGGACTGGTCATAGCGCATGCGCTTGTCTTCTTTTTCTTCCTGTTCAGTTTCTGAAGTTTCTTCTGTTTCTGCAGCTTCTTTTACTGTTGTTTCTTCTGCAGTCTCTGCAGTCTTTACTTCATTTTCATTCATTTCGATGTCTTCTGTTACTTCGTTGTTTCCTTCTAACTTCATATTATCCTTTCGTTTCCGCAGCCTTTCCGGCCGCAACCTTACCGGACTCTTCCGGTACCCTCATACAAACAAACCTCATGTGCACCCGTTTGGCTTCTTCATTGCAAATTAATCTGCACACAACAAAAACAGGCAAAAGCCTGCGAGTGCTCCTACATCCATATGGAACCAGAACTAGATCAGCTCCAGCATTCCATGGATAGCACGCTCTGCGGCCTGCCTGCGAACTTCTCTTCTGTCACCGTCGAATAAATGCTTCTCGACAATTACCATTCCTTTTACATAAAAACCTATATAAACCAGTCCAACCGGCTGCAACTCTGTTCCGCCGCCGGGGCCTGCAATGCCTGTCACTGAAACCGCACAGTCTGCCTGTGCCTGCTGCGCTGCGCCTCTTGCCATCGCTTCTGCCGTCTGTTGACTGACTGCAGTAAACCTCTGCAATATTTCCTGAGGTACACCGAGCATTTCATGTTTGGCTTCATCGCAGTACGTTACAAAGCCTCTGTGAAAGACCTCTGAAGATCCTGCCACATCGGTAATCGCAGCTGCAACCAGCCCTCCGGTACACGATTCTGCAGCAGTAACTGTCATTTTCTTCTCCTGCAGAAGACGCACCAGCTTTTCATTATCTGTCATTCCTTATCCATATCCTTCTGAAATGTGAAACTTCTGATCACATTTCCCCACTCATGACATCCTTATTCTTAACCAGATAATCTACCAGTGAGATTACCGTAAGAACAAGTGCCACATACATGATGATCTGGGTCAGAATATACAGCTGCGGAATATCCGCAATCATCAGAATGACCATGACCATCTGAAAGGTCGTTTTAAATTTTCCCCAGTAGCTTGCAGCAATGACACGACCGTTATCTGCTGCGATCAGACGGAATCCGCTGATAATAAACTCTCTGGCAATGATCACGATTACGATCCATGCCGGAATTTTTCCAAGACTTACAAGACAGATCAGTGCAGAACATACAAGCAGTTTGTCTGCAAGAGGATCCATAAATTTTCCGAAATCCGTGATCAGATTATACTTTCTTGCGATCTTCCCGTCAAGTAAATCTGTAAGACTTGCGATAATAAATATTGCAAGGGCAATCCACTTATCTGTATCACCCGTTACGGAAACCAGCATAAACACTACAAAAACAGGAATCAGTATTACACGAAATAACGTAAGTTTATTCGGAAGATTCATTCAAGTTCTCCTATCAGATCATAGTCGTGAGAGCCTGTGATCTTAACATCCACAAAATCTCCGCTGATCAGTTCTTTTCTTACACCACTGATAAATACATATCCGTCAATATCCGGCGCGTCCTTATAGGTTCTGGCTACATAGGTAAAGCCCTCATCTTCAGATTCATCATCTGCGATCCTGCCCTCGATGACTGCACGGACGTTTCTGCCGATCATGGCTCTTGCAGATTCAAATGCAATCTCCTGCTGCAGCTTCATGATTCTGGTTCTGCGGGTTTTCTTCACTGTTTCAGATACCTGATCCGGCATGACTGCCGCAGGCGTATCTTCTTCTGCGGAATAGGTAAATACCCCGAGTCTGTCAAATTTCAGATCTTTCACCAGCTGCATTGTTTCTCTCTGATCTGCTGCTGTCTCTCCGGGAAAGCCCGTAATCAGGGTTGTCCGGATACAGATATCCGGAATTTCCGCACGAAGACGTGACACCAGTGCTCTGATCTCCGCATTATCGGTTCTTCTTCCCATACGCTTCAGAATCGCATCGGATCCGCTCTGAATCGGCATATCCAGATAATGACATACCTTAGGCTCTGCCTTGATCGCCTGGATCAGTTCCTCTGTAATTTCCTCCGGATAGCAGTACAGAATCCGGATCCACTCAAAGCCTTCAATCGCACACAGCCTGTGCAGCAGCTCCGGAAGCTTTTTGGTTCCGTACAGGTCTGTTCCGTACAGGGTTGTTTCCTGTGCGACAAGAATCAGTTCCCGGACGCCCGCCTGCGCAAGCTTCTGCGCTTCCGCTGTCAGCTGCTCCATCGGAACGCTTCTGTAATGACCTCTTACCTTTGGAATAATGCAGTAGGAACAGCATTTATTGCAGCCCTCAGCTATTTTCAGATAGCTGAACTGTCCTCCGGTTGTCAGCACACGTTTTCTGTCGCCGGTCGGCTTCAGATCAACACTTTCAAAAAAGGTTTCCTCCTGCCCTTCCAGCGCTTTATCCAGCGCAGTGGCAATGGAATCCAGTGCTGTCGTTCCCAGCACCTCATCCACTTCAGGAATTTCCTTCTGAATCTCTTCTTTATAACGCTGTGCAAGACATCCGGTAACAAGAAGCGCCTTCAGCTGTCCGCTCTTTTTACGTTCTGCAAGCTCCAGAATCGTGTTCACACTCTCTTCCTTCGCATCATTAATAAAGCAGCACGTATTGACGACCGCAGCTTCTGCCTGTTCTTCATCATCCGTGAATTCATATCCGCGGTCAGACAGCATTCCCAGCATGACCTCTGAATCCACCCGGTTCTTATCACAGCCAAGCGATACAAATAAAACTCTCATTAATTATTATTCTCTTCTGTTTCGGTATTTGCGGGCTTCTGTTCTTCAGCTTCTGCTTCTGCCTGCATTCTTGCTTCCATTGCTTCTCTTTCTTCATCGGTCAGAATACGGATCTGTCCCTCGTTCAGTTCTCTTACGGCAATACTCAGGGGCTTTTCCTTGGCCTTTGTCTTTACCAGCGGTTCGTCACCTGCAATGATCTGTCTTGCGCGCTTTGCAGTTGCCATAACAACAGAATATCTGCTGCTGATTACAGGCTCTTCACCTTCCTCAACGTCTTTATTTACTACCTTCATAAGATCTACATAAGATGGATGTAACATAGTCTGCTCCTTTTCCTTATACCAGCCTTATCAGCCGAGTTGTTTTAACTGTTCTCTGATGTCTTCTATAAAAAGTCTGTTTCTGAACGGTGTATAATGTGCCGCATCAATAATGGAATTCATCTGCTCCACACACTCATCCAGCTGATCATTGATCACAATGTAATCATATTTCTCTATGCCCTCGGATTCGGCCTTTGCACGAAGCATTCTTTCATGAATGACTTCATCTGTTTCCGTGCCTCTTCCCTTCAGCCGCTTTTCAAGCTCTGCCACACTCGGCGGCATCACGAACAGCAGTAGTGCTTCCGGGAATTTCTCCTTGATCTGAAGTGCTCCCTGAATTTCAATTTCAAGAATCACATCTTTTCCCTGTTCAATCTGTTCTTCCACATATTTCTTCGGTGTACCGTAGTAATGCTTGCAGTACCCTGCGTGCTCAATCAGCCCGTCCTCTGCGATCATCTTTTCAAATTCCGTATCGGAAATGAAAAAATACTCTCTTCCGTTTTCTTCTCCGGGTCTCGGATTTCTGGTTGTTGCTGAAACTGATAATGCATAATTGTCGTACTTTGCAATCAGTGCCTTCATCAGCGTACCCTTGCCTGTTCCGGAAAATCCTGAAACAACTACAATCAATCCCTTACGTTTCATCTGTATCATCGCTTTCTGTCTGTACTCTTGCGGCAATTGTTTCCGGCAGGAGTGCGGACAAAACCAGCATTCCGTTCTCCATGACCAGTACTGCCTTGGTCTTTCTGCCCTGTGTTGCATCAATCGCAGTGCCGTCTTCCTTTGCTTTCTGCACCATCCGTTTTACCGGGGCCGCATCAGGACTGACAATGCTGATAATCTTGCCTGCATTTACAATATTTCCGAACCCGACATGAATAAATCCGTTCATGTTCACTCCATATTATTCAATATTCTGAATCTGCTCACGGACTTTTTCCACATCCGTTTTCAGATCAATTGCACGATTTGAAATCTCGAGATCAGAGCTCTTCGACAATGTGGTATTGGCTTCCCGGTTCATTTCCTGTGCCAGGAAATCCAGCTTGCGCCCGATTCCGTTCTGATCATCTCCTGTTTCCAGTGTCTGTCTTACTGCGCTGATATGACTGCGAAGCCTTACCAGTTCTTCATCCACACATACCTTATCCGCATAGATTGTAACTTCCATCAGAAGTCTGCCTTCATCGACCTGTGAATCCTCCAGCAGCTCTTTTACCTTATTGCGGAGATTCTGTCTGTATTCCTCAACGATAACCGGCGAACGCTCCGTAATGAAATCCACACCCGCAAGCATCCCGTCCAGCTTCTGAATCAGATCTGCCTTCAGGAACTCACCCTCACGAAGACGCGCCCTCGCAAACTGCTCACCTGCCATACGGATTGCCTTCTGCAGCGGTTCCCACAGGGAAGCTTCATCAATTTCCTCATCTTCTGTTGTCAGTACTTCGGGAAATCTGGAAAGCGCGGAAAGTCTGATGTCATTCTCCAGATGAAAATCATCCGACATCTGTTTCAGACACTCCATATATTCTTCCGCAATGCCTTTATTATACTGAACTTTTGAACCGGACTCTGTCAGATCTTCATAGGTGATATAAACATCCACCTTACCACGTTTCATATACTGCTTCAGTTCAGAACGGATATTTGCCTCAAGTGCATTGAACACCTTGGGCATCTTGATGTTCAGATCCAGATAGCGGTTGTTCACAGACTTCAGTTCCACCGTATATCTGCGCTGTCCTTCTGTCACTTCGCTTCTGCCGAAGCCCGTCATGCTGCTGACCATGCACAAGTCCTCCACTTTCATAAAAGTGTACATACATTGTTTATTATATGACAGGGGCAGCTGTGAGTCAACAAAAAGTAAACCGTCTCCCGATCTCCGCTTTACAAGCAGCGCGGCAGATATGTATAATGAAAAGAATCGAATCTACAGAATTGAGGATGATTATGGCTTTTGATGGAATTACCGTTGCAAATATTGTAAAAGAACTCTCCGATCTGCTTACAGACGGCAGAGTTTATAAAATCGCGCAGACCGAAAGCGATGAACTGCTGCTCACTATCAAGGTTCCTGCGGAAAAAGGCGGCCAGCACCGCCTGTATCTTTCGGCAGATGCTTCTCTTCCGCTGGTATACATGTCAGATGAAAACAAGAACAGCCCGATGACCGCCCCCGGATTCTGCATGCTGCTGCGCAAGCATATCCAGAACGGCAGAATCCGCTCCATTACCCAGCCCGGTCTTGAGCGGATCATCCGCATCAGCATCGAACACCTTGACGAAATGGGTGATTTAAAGGCCAAGACACTTCTGATCGAGCTGATGGGCAAATACAGTAACATCATTTTTACGGACGAAAATGATGTCATCATCGATTCCATCAAACGAATCCCGGCATCTGTCAGTTCCGTACGTGAAGTGCTGCCGGGGCGTCCCTATTTCATCCCCGAAACCCAGAACAAGCTGGATCCGCTTCATACGGATGCGCTCGCCTTTTCTGACGCCCTGCGTTCAAAATCCGCTCCCGTATATAAGGCAATTTACGGCAGCTACACCGGTCTTTCCAGCATGATCTCCCAGGAGATCTGCTACCGTGCCGGCGTCGACAGTGATCTTCCGACCTCTGTCCTTGAAAATGCACAGATTGCCTCTCTTTATGCTGCATTTGATTCCTGCCTGCAGCTCGTTAAGGACGGAGCATTTACGCCCTGCGTGGTATATGAGAACGGAAAGCCGAAGGAATATGCGGCGATTCCGCTTACCATCTATGCCCGTGAGGAAGGCTGCAGCATAAAGGAATATCCTGATATGTCCTCTCTTCTGGAGCAGTACTATGCCGAAAAAAACACCCTGACAAGAATCCGTCAGAAATCCGTCGATCTTCGAAAGATCGTTTCCACTGCACTTGAACGTACTGTCCGTAAATATGATCTCCAGCTGAACCAGATGAAAGACACGGAAAAGAAAGACCGTTACCGGATCTACGGTGAACTGCTGACCGTCTACGGCTACAATACTCCTGCGCAGGCGAAGTCAATCACCGTCAACGACTATAACAGCGGAAACGACGTTACGATCCCGCTGGATCCATCGCTTACACCTTCCCAGAATGCAAAAAAATACTTCGACCGGTACTCCAAGCTCAAGAGAACCTATGAAACGCTCTCAGAGCTTACCGTCGAAGTAAAAAATGAAATAGACCACCTGGAATCCATCAGCACGGCACTTGATATCGCACAGCAGGAAGAAGATCTTGTGCAGATCAAGGAAGAGCTGATTGCTTCAGGCTATATTCACCGCAAAGGTGGTAAATCCGGGAAAAAAGTCAAAGTCACGAGCAAACCGTTCCACTATCTTTCCAGCGACGGCTTTGACATTTATGTCGGAAAAAACAACTATCAGAATGACGAACTGACCTTTAAGACCGCAAACGGCGGAGACTGGTGGTTTCATGCCAAGGGCATGCCGGGTTCCCACGTCGTTCTGATCACAGACGGTAAAGAAGTCCCTGACCGCGCATTTGAAGAAGCGGCTTCCCTTGCAGCCTTTTATTCCAAGGCCAAAAATCAGGATAAAGTGGAAATAGACTATCTGCAGCGCAAGAACGTCAAGAAGCCCAATGGCAGCAAACCCGGATTTGTCGTATACTATACCAACTATTCCATGGTCATCAGTCCTGATATTTCTGCTCTGCAGCAGCTTTCCTGACGGTTCTGTATTATTTTTACAGCAGATGTATCTTTTTTACCAGTGCAACAATTTTACTTCCCCGGGGGAAACTTCCGAGTTCCTCCTCTGTCACACCCTTCGTTCTGATCAGTACTGCCGCATATACGAATGCCGCGATACAAAGCGCGACCGCTGCTGCCAGGAAATTGGCAAAATAGCCATCTCCCATCGCCATCATGAATACAAAATGGGCACCCTGGTAAGCAGCCCATGCAGCAATTCCCATTACCGCTGATGCCAGAAGCGGCATCAGATAGGTCTTACGAACATCCTGATTTACTTCCAGATTACGGTTCACTGACATCTGATTGAACATGCACATCAGAAAAGAATATACAATCGTTGCCACAACCAGGCCGAAACTGCCGATATCCGTGGTAAACAGAAGTACGCATAAAAGCGCTGCCTGAATACACAGCGAAACTGCCGCATTTACTACCGGCGCATTGACTTTCCCGATTCCCTGCAGCACTGCATTGGTCACTGTGGAAAGAGAATAGAAAATTACGGTAATGCCCATTCCTGCCAGCAGAAACGCAGCCTGATCAAGTGATGCTCTCTGCGGGAACAGCATCATCATTACCGGTTTTGCAAGTGCAATAAGGCCGACCGCCGAAGGAATTGCGATCATCATGGTCATCCGGATTACCTTGTTGACCAGCTGCGCGGTTTCTTTCTTCTGTCCCTGTGCATAGCTCGATGCTATGCTCGGCATCATCGCCGCGGACATGGCGGTAGCGAGCGCAATCGGAATATTGGAGATAACAACTGCCTTTCTGGAGAAAATGCCATAGCCTGTCAGTACATCTTTTTCCAGGAATCCCCTGCCATAAATCATGACCTTGGTATAGATGGTCTGATCCAGCATCGTCGTGAAATTATAGATAAAGGTACTCATGATGAACGGTGTGACGATCAGAATAATGGTCTTGAAAATTGTCCGGTAGCTGTCCTCCGGATGGGTATCTTTTTCTGCACGTTCAAGAACGGTTTTACGATTAATATGGTACATCAGCCACATGAACAGAAGGGCTGTTACAACACCTGAACCCGTTCCGATGGCACTTCCCATAGCACCGTAAATGGCTTTCGTCGTCTGACTCTGGCCGCTCACACTCTGCATCAGCAGATACGCCGCGCTGAGACTGACAATCGCATTGCACAGCTGTTCCAGAATCTGTGAGATGGAAGTCTGTACCATGGTCTTATGTGCCTGAAAATAGCCTCTGAGCACGCCCAGCAACCCGAAGAAGAAGATCGTCGGTGCAAACACCCGCAGCACCGGCACCGAATTGCCTTCTACAAAGAGCCCTGCACCAAAGAACAGAAGAAGGCTCGCCGCGCCGCCTACAATGATCACATAGATCAGCGCGCAGTGAAAAATTCTCTGTGCATTGCGATACTCACCCACACCCAGCTTCTGTGCGATTACCTTGGATATGGCAGAAGGTATACTGTAAGAAGAGATCAGAAGAATAATGGTGTAGCAGTTGTATGCCTGGCTGTAATACCCGTTTCCTTCATCTCCGATAATTCCTGTCAGCGGACTCCCATATAAAAGTCCGATAATTCTGCATATAATGCCGGCCACGGCAAGAATGCCCGCCTGCATGAATACTCCGTTCCTGCGATTCTTCATAACTCCGTTTCACCCATCAGTGCCCGCCCTGACAGGCGAACAAAAACAATCGAGCAGTTTTACTGCTCGATTGCATTATTTTTTCATAAATACCTTACTACCAATTTTTCGTTTGTGCAAGTCCCGTTAAATCAAGGTTTTAACCAGTCATACATCTCCTGATATTTACCTGCAGATACTTTCCACGAAAAGTCGACTGCCATTGCACGGTCAATCATCTTGTTCCATTCTCTCTTCTTGTCATAGAACAGCGCCTCTGCTTCTCGGATCGTGCGCATCATTTCATGTGCATTGTAATTCAGGAAGCCAAATCCGGTTCCTGTACTTTCAAACTTATTGTAAGGCTCAACCGTATCCTTAAGCCCGCCGGTCTGGCGTACAATCGGGATCGTCCCATAGCGGAGCGCCATCAGCTGACTGAGTCCGCAGGGTTCAAAGAGCGAAGGCATCAGGAACGCATCAGAAGCCGCATAGATCTTATGTGACATCGGTTCTGAATAATATATATTGGCAGATACCTTATCGCTGTATTTCCACGCGAAGTGGCGGAACATGTTCTCATACTGCTCTGTTCCGGTTCCCAGAACAACGATCTGAATCGCATCCTGACACAGCTCATCCAGAACACAGGAGATCAGATCAAGGCCTTTCTGGTCCGTCAGTCTTGAAACAATGCCGACCATAAAGCTCTTTTCATCCTGCGCAAGTCCCAGCTCCTTCTGCAGCGCCAGTTTGTTCTTTGATTTTTCTTTTCTGAAGCTGATCGCATCATACGGATATTCAATAAACTTATCTGTTGTCGGATTGAAATCAGTATAATCAATACCGTTGACAATTCCCCGCAGATCAGTTTCTCTTGCTTTCAGAAGCCCTTCCAGATTTTCTCCGTAGAACTTTGTCTTGATTTCCTCTGCATAGGTTTCACTGACTGTAGTGATGGCATCTGCATAAACGATACCGCCCTTCAGCAGGTCAGCGTCACCGTACATCTCCAGCTTATCCGGTACAAAGAAATAGTCCGGAAGTCCTGTGATATCCTGCACATCCTTTTTATCCCATCTGCCCTGGAACTTCAGATTATGTATGGTCATAACCGCCTTGATTCCGCGATAGAATTCATTTCCCTGGAACCGTTCCTTAAGATAAACCGGGATCAGTCCGGTCTGCCAGTCATGGCAGTGAATGATATCCGGTCTGAAGTCAATCACCGGCAGAATGGAAAGTGCCGCCTTGGAAAAGAATGCAAACTTCTCAATTTCAAAAAGTGTATCATCCCCATACGGTTTGAACCCGTTAAAATAAAACTCATTGTCAATAAAATAATACTTTACGCCGTCTTCCTCAGCCTTGAATATTCCAACATATTCACGTTTCCAGTGAAAATCCATATAGAAATTCGTGACATATTCCATCTTGTCTTTCATTTCCTGGGACATGCACCGGTACTTCGGCAGAACCACTCTGACATCAAAATACCTGCGATCAATGTACTTCGGAAGCGACCCTACAACATCTGCCAGACCTCCTGTCTTAATAAAAGGAACCCCCTCTGATGCAACAAACAGAATGTTTTTCATAAAAAAGCCCATACCTTTCTTATTTATCTGTACAGAAAAATTGCACTGATCTTTTGTTTTACTCCGCGTCGTGATATTTTGCAGACTGCATTGCAATCAGTTCCTTATCATCAAAGTAATTGATCTTCATGGCGCTCTTTACTTCACTTAATGTCTGTGCTGCAGCAGCTTCCGCTGTTTCGCTGCCCTTCTTCAGAATCTCGTAGATATACGGAATATCCTTCTGGTATTCCTGTCTGCGCTTTCTGATCGGTTCGAGTTCCGCCTGAATGACATTGTTGAGGAACTTCTTGACCTTTACATCACCCAGACCGCCTCTGCGATAGTGATCCTTCAGCTCGTCCAGATTCTGATAGTCAGGTAAAAACTCAGCAAAATACGCATCCGTTGCAAAGGCATCCAGATAAACGAATACCGGATTATCCTCTACCTTACCGGGATCCTCCACACGCAGGTGGTTCGGATCCGTAAACATGCTCATAACCTTCTTCTTGATGGAATCCGGATCCTCTGACAGATAAATGCAGTTACCAAGTGACTTGCTCATCTTGGCCTTGCCGTCGATTCCCGGAAGACGCAGACACGCCTGATTATCCGGAAGCAGGATCTCCGGTTCTGTCAGTGTATCCCCGTAAACAGAATTGAACTTGCGCACAATTTCCTTACACTGCTCCAGCATCGGCTCCTGATCTTCTCCGACAGGTACCGTAGTCGCCTTAAACGCTGTAATGTCCGCTGCCTGACTGATCGGATAGGTGAAAAAGCCTACCGGAATACTGGTTTCAAAATTCCGCATCTGAATTTCGGATTTTACTGTCGGATTTCTCTGCAGTCTGGAAACAGTAACCAGATCCATGTAATAGAATGTCAGTTCCGTAAGTTCCGGAATCTGCGACTGGATAAAAAGATTTGATTTGGCAGGATCAAGACCGCATGCGAGATAATCCAGTGCCACTTCAATGACATTCTGTCTTACCTTTTCCGGATTCTCCGCATTGTCCGTCAGTGCCTGCGCATCTGCGATCATAATGAAAATCTTATCGAAATTTCCTGAATTCTGTAATTCCACACGTCTCTTCAATGAACCGACATAATGACCGACATGCAGTTTTCCCGTCGGACGATCACCTGTCAAAATAATTTTAGCCATTCCCCTTGCACACTCCTTAAATCATTTTCTTACTTTTTTCATAACACCGAGGCCTTTTTATAACCCCGATCAGATGCAACCGTTTCTCCGGTTGTATCTGATTATACCATATTCTTTCTGCATAAGGAATGATTTCATGGAGCAATCATTTGTCAGCCTCATAAAAAAGGGAATGAAAGCCTGTTCCGCTTCCATTCCCTTTCCGTTTTTTCTGTAATCCCGGTTATTTGTTCCAGAGTTCGTCTGCCTTGACGCTCCAGTTCTTTGCATACTGATCGCACTTGCTGCAGAGATGATCCACATCCTCGACAGATTCCATATCTGTTGACTTTGCGCCTGTCTTCTTTACGATTTCACGCAGTTTCTCCGGGTTCTCCAGCATCGGACACGGCTGCAGATGATTCTCATTGAACGGCTGTCCTTCCTGATATGCCTTGAACAGAGGCTGCTGCAGGCATTCGAGAAGTGACTTGTCATGAATGTTGGCCTGCGAATAGTGAATGAATACACAGGGTTCAACATCACCGTTCGGATTGATATGGCAATAGTACTTGCCTCCTGCGATACATCCGTGAATGAACTCACCGTCATTCTGGAAGTCTACTGCGAAGACCGGCTTGCCGCCCTTGAACGCACGGATTTCACGTACACGATGATACATATACTCTCTCTGCTCAGGTGTCAGGAGCAGATCCAGTGATGCTGCATTTCCAACCGGCATGTAATGGAAATACCATACGTATTTCACGCCATGCTCAATTACCATATCCAGGAACTCATCGCTGGTAACTGTCTTATAATTGGCACTTGTATAACAGATGGACAGACCGAATGCAATCTTATGCGCCTTCAGAAGATCCATTGCATTCAGTACCTTCTGATAATCACCTGCACCACGTCTTGCATCGTTACTCTGTTCAAATCCTTCCAGTGAAATGTTCACCATGAAGTTGCCGACATCCAGACAGTTCTGGCAGAATTCCTCATCAATCAGTGTTCCGTTTGTAAATGCTTCAAAGAAACTGTGATTGTGCTTTTTGCAGAGTTTGAAAATATCTGCCTTACGTACTGTCGGCTCACCGCCGGTCATCAGATAAACATGAATTCCCAGTTCTTCGCCCTGTGTTACGATGCGATCCATATCCTCATAGGACAGGCTCATCTGATGTCCGTACTCTGCTGCCCAGCAGCCTGTGCAATGCAGGTTGCATGCACTCGTAGGATCAAACAGAAGTACCCACGGAATACTGCATCCGTATTTCTTCGCATTTTCCTTTGTGGTCTTATATCCTCTGAAACCAGCCTCATAGGCAAGGTTCAATGCTGCCATTTTCAGCATTTTATGGTCTACCGAATCAAAAAGATCATTTGTGAACTTATTCCATTTGCTGTCCGGATCCTTATATACATTTCTCAGTGCTTCATATGCTGCCGGACTCCATGTATCCCCCAGAATCTTTTCCATCAGATCAATGAACTGCAGCATCGCCTTTTCACGATCCTTGTCCACGTGCTTCAGAGCTGCATCAATTGCAACTTCAAACGCTTTACGTTCTGCCTTATGTGCAATACTTTCTGCCATTTCTGTCGTCCTCCTGATCATTAACAGATTATAAGTTCTGTTTCGCTGTAATGTCATATTTCAGTTTAGTCCTGTTGAAAGTGTGTATCAATGGACAGATTTAAAGATCTGTTCCCTATTTCTTCATCGCTGAATTATCCAAAACAGTTCAATTTAATATACATATTTTCGTTATGTGTTATCTTTTATTTCGATTTATTTTATTTTTAGTTTATAATTCGTCCATATTCTGTACATAATTCTTTTTTATCATTATCTTATCAGAAGCGAGAAACGTTTCTGACTCCCCCAACAAAACTTTTTTCATACCGGACCGTCCGGTTCCCCTCCGGGCGGTCCCTCCTCCCAAAAGCCTTTACAGGCTTTATTTTTTTGCGTAAAAAAGCGCTGCCCCGTAAAGGACAGCGCTCATTTTATGATTGATGTATTTAAAACATCTGCTTTTCAAGCATTCTGACAAATTCAGCATTGTTTCTGGTCTTTGAAAACAGGTTGATAACCTGATCTACAGCATCATCCGCCTTCATACCGTTAAAGTTCTTACGCATACGGTTCACCGCTTCAAGTTCTTCCGGTGTCAGCAGCAGATCCTCACGACGCGTGCTGGACTTCGGAATATTGATTGCCGGGAAAATTCTCTTCTCCTGCAGTTTTCTGTCCAGGATCATTTCCATGTTACCGGTTCCCTTGAATTCCTCGTATACCACATCATCCATCTTGGATCCCGTCTCAATCAGGGCTGTTGCCAGAATGGTAAGGCTACCGCCTTCACGCATGTTTCTGGCCGCACCGAAGAAACGCTTCGGCATATGCAGTGCTGCCGGATCAAGACCACCGGAAAGTGTTCTGCCCGATGGCGGCACAACCTGATTATAGGCACGGGTCAGTCTGGTAATGCTGTCCAGCAGAATCATGACATCCTGCTTATGCTCAACAAGGCGCTTTGCACGCTCGATTACCATCTCCGCAACTCTCTTATGATGCTCCGGAAGTTCATCGAATGTGGAATAAATCACCTCTGCATTCGGTCCTTCAATGGTTTCCTTGATATCCGTTACTTCCTCGGGACGCTCATCAATCAGCAGAATGATCAGGTGTACATTCGGATAATTTCTGCGGACCGACTTGGCCACTTCCTTCAGCAGTGTTGTTTTTCCGGCTTTCGGCGGTGATACGATCATACCTCTCTGACCTTTACCGATAGGGCAGATCAGATCCATGATTCTCATGGCAACAGATGCACCGGATGTTTCCAGCGTCAGCTTCTCATTCGGGAAAATAGGGGTCATATTCTCGAAATTGCAGCGTCTTGCCGCCACTTCAGGCAGATAGCCGTTGATGGACTTCAGTCTCATCAGTGCGCCGAATTTCTCATTCTGTGACTTTACTCTGCTTACGCCGTGCAGCACATCCCCTGTCTTCAGGTTGAATTTGCGGATCACACCGGGCGCCACATATACATCATTTTCTCCGGGCAGATAATTCTCACAGCGGATAAATCCATAGCCATCCTGCATGACTTCCAGAATTCCGTCTGCGGAAACACCTTCATCCTCGCGGTTTCCTTCCGTATTTTCCTGCTGCGGTCTTGTCTCTTCTCTCTGCGCAGATGCGGCTGCAGCTGCCTGCTGCTTTTCTGCCATCTCCGTCTTCTCCGGTATCGGTTCCTGACTCTCGGACATTCTGCGATCATTTACTGCACTGCCGGACACATTTTCTTCTCCCGGAGCAGGCCTGCGCACAGAAATCTTCTTTCTGGTCACCTGTCTGTCAACAGGTCTTCTGTCCCTGTGTTCTGACTGCTGACCGCCTTCATTTCTCTCCGGTGCTGCTTCAGCAGGCTTTCTGGTATGCTCAGACATGACCACATGTCTGACCGGCTTTTTCTCCTGCACCGGGATC